>NZ_JAZDVY010000006.1:0-74322 GCF_036350695.1 Tenacibaculum sp. FZY0031 | reverse complement strand
ACTACAAGTTTTTTATAAACAATTAACGCATTAGTACAATGGCAAATCATAAGTCAGCATTAAAGAGAATTAGAAGTAACGAAGCAAAGCGCTTAAGAAATAAATATCAGCATAAAACAACTCGTAATGCTGTTAGAAAATTAAGAGCTACAGAAGATAAGAAGGAAGCAGAAGGAATGTTTTCGACTGTTGTGTCTATGTTAGATAAATTAGCAAAGAACAACATTATTCATAAGAATAAAGCAGCAAATTTAAAGTCTAAATTGGCTAAGCACGTTGCAGCTTTATAAGAGTTTTAAGGTTAGTTAATAGTTAAACGCTTCGGTATGTTACCGAAGCGTTTTTGTTTATAATTATATTTATAATAAATGCCTGTTTTTATACTAAGTTGTTCAACGTAAACAAACAGGTTTTTGTAGATGATAAGGGTGATTTTGCATTTGTTTTACCTATAGAAAGTTAATGAACGAACTGGCTTGATAGCTCTGTTAAAAAAACGAAAGAAGTTTATTGCTGTTTTTACCAATCGTATTTTTTGTGGGCGTCTAGGCGAATGAATATGAAAAGGAGTAAGGTAAAGCCCCATAAAGATGATCCCCCATAGCTAAAAAAGGGTAGGGGAATTCCTACAGTTGGTAATAGTCCTATTACCATACCAATATTAACAATCATATGGAAAAAGAAAATAGAGGCAACACTATAACCGTATATTCTTGCAAATTTGTTTGTTTGTGTTTCTGATAAATAAATAATTCTGTAGAGTAACAACATAAATAGAAAAATTACAAAAGAACTCCCTATAAAGCCCCATTCTTCACCAACAGTACTATATATGTAGTCTGTGTGCTGTTCAGGAACAAAGTTCCCTTGTGTTCTATCTCCTTGTAAAAAACCTTTTCCAGAAAAGCCACCTGAGCTGATGGTTTTTTCAGATTGATAAGAATTGTAACCAATACCTTTATTATCTTGTATTTTACCTAATAGGATATCAAATCGATCTTTTTGATGTTGTTCTAAGATATTGTTATAAGTATAGCTAATTCCTAAAATAAAAAAAATAGCAAAAAGATAGGAACCAATAATTTTTATGATATTGAAACGAAAAAAGCGCTTGTCTTTATAAACTCCATAAAAAACAATAAAAGTGATAAGGAGAAGACAGGAAATGAGAATCCATTTTGCGCCAAAATACACTGTTAATATAAAGAGGATAATAGCGATGGTGCCAAATAAAATATAAGCGAGTGTTAAACCTTCTCTATTTAATACAAAGAAGAACGCAAAGTATATTAAAACAGATCCCATGTCAGGTTGCAGGGCGATAAAAAAAGCAGGTAAAAAGATGATAATAAAAGCTTTGGCTTGGTTTTTTACTAATTTAAGGTTGTACTGCCTGTCACTCATTAATTTTGCCAAAGCCAATGCTGTTAAAGCTTTTGCAAATTCAGAAGGTTGTAAGCCTATGCCTCCAAAGTTATACCAAGAGGTTGCTCCATTAATTTTTTTACCAAATACGAGTACTCCAGCTAGTAGAACTAAAGAGAAAATATACATTAAACTGGAAAACTGTTCGTAAAACTTTGAATTAAAAAAGAGAATAAATATAATTACAGGAATACTGAGTCCTATAAAAATTAATTGCTTACCGTATTTTGTTGAGAAATCAAAAATTTCTCTTGATTCTTCCGAAGAAGATGCGGCATAAATATTTAGCCAACCAAAGCCAACTAATATTATGTATAGTAAAACAAGTAGCCAATCAATTCCTGCAAAAATATTATTTCGTTCTTGTCGCAATAGTATCGCTTTTTTTGATTAATAATTGATTATCATATCTTTCTTGAAGGCTTAAGTGAATCATACGGTCTTCAAGGTATTTTCTCGATATTGATTTGTTTAGGTATTTTTCAATGAGTAAACTTGTAATAGGTGCAGCAATAGTTGATCCAAATCCACCGTTTTCTACAAAAATGGCGATGGCTATTTTAGGGTTGTCTTTCGGAGCAAAAGCTATAAAAATGGAATGATCAGTTAACTGAACTTTCTTTTTATTTACTCTAATAAAGTTTTCAACGGTTCCAGTTTTTCCACATATATCTATCCCTTCAATTTTACTTCGTTTAGCCGTACCTCTGGTAAATGTTTCGTACATGGCTTCAATGGCAATAGGAAAATGTTCTGCTGAAACTGTTGTGTTTCTACGAGTTAAATAGGTAGAATCAAGCTGCGTTTTGTCTTCAATTTTTTTAACGATGTGTGGAGTGAAAAAATAGCCTTTGTTAGCAATGGCTGCCGTCATGTTAGCCAGTTGAATAGGAGTGGTTTCTACTTCGCCTTGACCTATAGCATTTGAAATAGTGGTTGTAGCTCCCCACCTGAAATCATAGCTTCTATCGTAAAAATTTCCAGTTGGAATCCTTCCTTTTTGACCAGAAGGAAGGTCGTAGCCTAAATAATTACCTAAGCCAAAACTTTTAGCATGTTCACTCCAAGCATCAGTACCTATGGTAGGATTTTCGTAATTATCAATAATTTTTCTATAGGTGTTAGCAAAATAAGTATTGCAAGATTTAGCAATGGCAGTTTTTAAACGAACAGGTCTTCCAATAATATTACAGTGACAGCCCATAAAAGCATTGGGACGCTTACCGTAACGATATCCGTGGTGGCAATAAAAGCCAGTATTTTCATCAATAACTCCTTCCTGTAAACCAATTAAGCCAGTAAGTATTTTAAAAGGGGAACCAGGAGCATACATTGCTTGCAAACCTCTATCAAAAGTAGGCATATTGATACTGTCGTTAAAAAGTTTTACTGAATTAGGTGAACGTTGCCTCCCAACTAATAAGTTTGGGTCGTAGGATGGAGCTGTAATAAGAGCTAAAATTTCACCAGTTTGAGGTTCTATAGCAACAATACCTCCTCTTTTTCCAGACATTAATAGTTCTCCGTACTGTTGTAATTCACTATCTATGGTAAGGGTTAAGTCTTTACCAGGCACAGCAAGGGTATCGTACATCCCATTTTTATAGGATCCCGTAATTTTATTTAAGTTGTTTCTTTTAAAGTACTTTCTTCCTTTAACACCTCTTAATTCTTTTTCGTATTGTTTTTCTACACCAAGCTTACCAATTAATTCCCCTTGTTCATAATAATCACTATTCTTAGCTACATATTCGTTAACCTCACTAATAAAGCCTAATACATTGGCCGCAGATTTTACAGGATAGTTTCTAATTATACGTTTTTGTATGTAAAAACCTTTGTACTTTGGTAGTTTTTCTTGTAAGAAAGCATAGTCTTTTTTAGCTAATTGTTTTAAAAATACTGAAGGAAGCCAACGAGCATAACTTTCTGCTTTTTTATAACGCTTTATAAAATCTTCTTTATCGATTTTTAAAAGAGAGCAGAATTCTAAAGTGTCTAAGGGTTCTACTTCTTTAGGAATAATCATTACGTCGTAAGATAATTGATTGGCAACTAAGAGTTTTCCGTTACGATCATAAATATAACCACGTTCGGGGTAGTCGTATTCAATCTTTATGGTAGCACTGTTTGTTAGACTTTGTTCACCACCGCGTATTACTTGTAATTGAAATAACCGAAAAATGTAAACTATTCCAATAAGTGTAATTAAAAATATAAGTAAGAAACTTCGTTTCATGTTAGCTTTTTCCTAAATATAAAACTTCCTAAAAAATACAACAGTAACGTAAAAACACTAGAAAATAGTGTATTGATGAGTACATTTGAAATGTTATAAAAGCTAAAGTTAGTCAAACTAAATAAAATAAAGTGATGAACTAATGTTAAAGTTGCTGTATAATTGAATACTTTATCAAAAGATTCATGTCTTAGATTAAAAAGTAGATAATCTGAAGTTGTTTTTTTAAAAACAGCTTTAAATACAAATAAGCGTATATAAGCCATAAATACAGTAGAAAAGGCATGAATTCCGCCAGAATTAGCAAAAGCATCTACACAGATGCCCATTAAGAAAGCAACTAACAAAAGAGGGAACCTGTTTTCTTTAATAGGGTACAAGAAAATAAAAACGATATATATATAAGGATTTACATATCCTAAAAATAGCACATTGTTAAGAACCAGTACTTGTAATAACAAGAGGAAAACGAATAAGAATATTAAGTACAGCGTTTTATTCATTGTTGTTTTCTACAGCTTTTATTTCTTCTTTATGTAAGTTTGTTATAATGTAAACATGACCTAGGTTAGACATATCATTAAAGAGCTTAACATTTATACTGTTTACAGCAGATAATTCTTCAGGTACTTTTACAACAGTTCCTATTGGAATTCCGTTAGGAAAAATGGTTGATCTTCCACCAGTTATGATAGTATCTCCTTCTTTAAAAATAGCTTGACGTGGAATATCGGTTAATTGGACAATATTATAGTCTTTACCATCCCAAGTTAGGGTTCCGTAATGATTGTTGTTTTTAAATTTAGCGTTGATGTTGCTTTTGGAATTTAAAATAGATTGTACTCTGGCAAATTTGTTGGATACATTATCTGTAATACCAATAATGCCCTTACTATTTATAACCCCCATCTCTTTTGAAACGTTACGACTTTTGCCTCTGTTAATCGTAATAAAATTATCAGCGTTATGGTAAGAGTTTTTAATAACTTTTCCAGAAATATAACTATAATTTTGATCGAGTTTTACGGTGTCTAAAATCTGATTAGTAGCGATACTATCAAGATAGGTGGTGATTTTTTCTAACGTATTTTTCAAGGCTAGGTTTTCTTCAACCAGTATAGCGTTTCTTTCTTTTAAATTGAGGTATTCCGAAATGTTTGATGATTTTTGATATAGTCCACCTGTAATAAAATTAGTAGAACTGATAAACTTACTTTTATGAAAAGAATGGTTGTTAATGATTAATGCAACAGCGATGATTTCTAAAAATAGAAAAAATAAGAAATACTTATACTTCTGTAAGAAATAAATAAGCTGTTGCATAAATAATCATTCAAGTTTATTTGATTAATACAGTTTTGTATTTTTCCAAGTTTTTAAGAGCGATACCTGTTCCTCTAACAACGGCACGTAATGGATCTTCAGCAACATAAACGGGTAAATCTGTTTTTCTAGACAAACGTTTATCCAAGCCTCTAAGCATAGAACCACCACCAGCTAAGTAAATACCTGTATTGTAAATATCGGCAGCCAATTCAGGAGGGGTTTTAGATAGGGTTTCCATTACAGCGTCTTCAATACGTAAAATTGATTTATCTAAAGCTTTTGCAATTTCACGATAAGAAACTTGAATTTGTTTAGGTTTTCCACTTAATAAATCACGACCTTGTACCATCATATCTTCAGGAGGGGTGTCTAAATCTTCTGTAGCAGAACCTATTTGTAACTTTATTTTTTCAGCAGTAGTTTCTCCAACGTATAAATTGTGTTGTGTACGCATGTAATACATAATATCACTGGTAAATAAATCTCCAGCAACTTTTACTGATTGATCACAAACAATGCCCGCTAATGCTATAACAGCAATTTCGGTAGTACCTCCACCTATATCAATAATCATATTTCCTTTAGGTTCCATAATATCAACTCCAACACCAATAGCCGCTGCCATCGGTTCGTAAATCAAATAGATTTCTTTAGCGTTCATATGGCGACCAGAATCAATAACTGCACGCTTTTCAACTTCAGTAATTCCTGAAGGAATACAAATAACCATTCGTAAAGATGGTGGAAATAACCTCTTTTTAATGGCAGGAATTTGCTTTACAAATTCCTTAATCATTTCTTCTGAAGCTTGGAAGTCAGCAATTACACCGTCTTTTAAAGGGCGGATGGTTTTGATATTTTCATGGGTTTTTCCTTGCATCCTACTAGCTTCATGGCCTGTAGCAATAATTTTACCAGTAAGCCTATTTCTAGCAACAATAGAGGGGTTATCAATAACCACCTTACCGTTGTGGATTATAAGTGTATTTGCAGTACCTAAATCTACTGCAATATCTTCTGTCATGAAATCGAAAAAACCCATAAAGATTTCGTTATTTATATTTAATTTTAATGTATTCTCACAAATCTAATAAAAATCTGTGGGTATTTTACACTCCGTATAATTAATGTTTAAAATGTCTAGTTCCAGTAAAAACCATTGCTACCTCATTATCGTTACAATAATCAATGCTTAATTGGTCTTTAATAGATCCCCCTGGTTGAATTACACTTTTTATACCTGCTTTGTCTGCTATTTCTACACAGTCAGGAAAAGGGAAAAAAGCATCACTCGCCATAACAGCCCCAGTTAAGTCAAAGTTGAAGCTAGTAGCTTTTTCAATCGCTTGTCTTAAAGCGTCAACTCTACTTGTTTGACCTGTTCCCCCGGCTAATAGTTGCTTGTCTTTTACTAAAATAATAGTGTTAGACTTGGTGTTTTTACACAGTTTAGATGCAAATAACAAATCCTCTAACTCACTTTCTGAAGGTTTATTGTTAGTAGGGTATGTTAAATCATCTAATTTATCGGTGATATAGTCTTTGTCTTGAACTAAGACTCCGTTTAGAGCTGTTCTTACGGTTTGTTTAGGTAGCTCAATTTCTTTTTGTACTAAAAGTACTCTGTTCTTTTTACCTTTTAAAATTTCTAAAGCATCAGCATCATAAGCAGGAGCAATAACCACTTCACAGAACAATTTGTGAATTTCTTCGGCAGTAGCTTGGTCTATTTTGGTATTTGAAATTAAGATTCCTCCAAATGCAGAAACAGGATCACCAGCTAAGGCATCTACATAGGCCTGGTGAATAGTTTTTCTCTGAGCAAAACCACATGCATTGTTATGCTTTAAAATCGCAAATGTTGGGTCTTCACCTTTAAATTCTGCTATTAAATTAACAGCAGCATCAATATCTAATAAGTTGTTGTAACTCAGCTCTTTTCCATGTAGTTTGTCAAACATAGCCTCTAAATCACCAAAGAAAAATCCTTTTTGATGAGGGTTTTCTCCATAACGTAATACTTTAGAAGTAGTTTCGCTGGCTTTATATACAACTTCATCTTCATTAAAATAGTTGAAAATAGCAGTATCGTAATGCGAAGAAATATTAAAGGCTTTCGCGGCAAACTTTTTTCTATCGTTTAACGAAGTATTTCCGTTGTTTTGAGAAATAATAGTTAAAAATTCCTCGTATTGCTCCATTGATGAAACAATTACAGTGTCTTTAAAATTTTTAGCGGCTGCTCGGATTAGAGAGATTCCACCGATATCAATTTTTTCAATAATATCTTGCTCAGAAGCACCAGAAGCAACAGTTTTTTCAAAAGGATAAAGGTCTACAATTACTAAATCTAATTGAGGAATGTTGTATGTTTCCATTTCGGCAACATCACCTTCATGATCTTGTCTGTTTAGGATACCTCCAAAAACTTTAGGGTGTAAGGTTTTTACCCTTCCTCCTAAAATAGATGGATAAGAAGTCACATCTTCTACTGGTACAACCTCAATACCTAAGTCTTTGATAAACTTTTCTGTACCTCCTGTTGAGTATATAGTAACACCTAATTCGTTAAGCTTGTTTACAATAGGGGCTAATCCGTCTTTGTGAAAAACAGATATTAATGCTGATTTGATAGTTTTTGTATTGTTCATTATTGTTGTGTTGTTAAGCTTGCAAAGCTAGTAAAACAGTAGGCGCTACACAATAATTTTTTTAATTTTTAGGATTGAAAACACCACCAAAAAGAAAACTATTTTGGTGGTGTTTTGTTACAACAAAATTTTTAAAGAAAAAATTACTCTGCCGTTTCTAAAAAATTACGAAACCAGATTGTGAATTTTTCTATTAAAGATTGTTGAGATTCTGAACGAGCATTAGCATTGCCTAATGCTGCATAAGAAGGATGTTCTCTACTGCTCATATTTAAGGGGATTAATGGGGTTGTTAAAAAATCACCTCAAATAAAATAAAAAAAATCTTAATAATCAAGTGATTATACGAAAATTATATAAAATTAGCTACTTTTTTACAAATATACTCTAGTAAGTCTTCATCGTTTTTAGTAAATGGGTTAACCGTATGAGAATCAATATCTATTTGACCGATGTTTTCTCCATTGACAAAAATGGGAATTACTATTTCAGATTTAACCTTCCATCCACATGAAATATAATTGTCTTGCTCACTAACATCTTGTACTACAAAGTTTTCATTGCTAACAGCTACTTGGCCACAAATTCCTTTTCCAAAAGGAATGATTGTATGGTCTGTTGGCTCTCCGTTAAACTGTGCTAGTTTTAACTCCTCTTTGTCTCCATTTTTAAAATAAAAGCCAACCCAATCGTAATAGGAAACTTCTGAAGCCAAATAATCGCAAATTTGTTGTAGTTTTTCTTCTTTTGAAGAGCCATTAGCAACTATGGTGTCTATATTGTTTTTTAGTTCTTGTAAATTCATAAAAGTGTTTTTTATCTTATTCGTAAAGAGTGCATAAAGCTTACAAAAATAGGGGATGTATTGTGATAAAAAATAGATTTTTTAAAATTTTGTATGTTTGCAAGGTATGAGGAAATTTGTTTCTAAAATAATAGCTGTACTTTTAGCGCTGGTCGTACTACTGTCTACATTCTCTTTTAATGTAGAAAAACATTTTTGTGGTGATTTTTTAGTCGCGATTTCTTATGTAGGAAATGTAGCCAGTTGTAATGATGTAGAAGCAGATAGCTGTGAGAGTAAAACTACAGAACCTTCCTGCTGTAAAGACGATGTAGAGCTTATAAAAGGGCAAACACAAATCCAAAAAACGTCTGTTGAAAAAGTAAGCTTTACAAAGACTCCGTTAGCAGTTACTTCATATGTTTTTAACAGTCTGTTATTTCAAGACTTGGAAGAACAATTTATTCCACATAAACAATATGTACCACCTAAGTTATTTTTTGACATACAGGTACTTCACGAAGTCTTTATCATATGATTTACAATTTTTACTTAAAAAATAAGAATTGTATAATATAGTATGATGAAATAAATAATGAAAAGATTTTTTATTGTCAGTATTTCTTTGCTGATTTCTTCATCACTTTTTGCTCAGAAAGAGTTAAAAGGAGTGATAAAAGATAAAAATGGGCCTAAAGATAATTTAGGAGTTTACGGAGCCAATATCCATTGGTTACATACGGAAGTTGGTACTACTACCAACAAAAAAGGAATGTTTAGTATTCCGTATAAAAAAGAGTATAGAAAATTAATAATAAGTTTTGTTGGTTATAAGACAGATACCATAACTGTTAACGATGCCAAACCAGTCAATCACTATTTAACAGAAAGTAATACGTTAAATGAGGTTGCAGTTTCTGCAAAAAAAAGCGCAACTCAACGCTCATATTTACAAACACAAAATTTGGTAACTATTAATAGTGAAGAATTGTTAAAAGCAGCCTGTTGTAACCTGTCTGAAAGCTTTGAAACCAATCCCTCCATTGATGTTAATTTTTCTGATGCGTTAACCGGTACAAAACAACTACAAATGTTAGGATTAACAAGTCCATATTTGTTAATTACCCAAGAAAATATTCCCTCAATTAGAGGAGCAGCGCAAGCATTTGGATTAACATTTACACCTGGAACCTGGGTTGAAAGTATTCAAATAACAAAAGGAGCAGGAAGTGTTGTAAATGGTTTCGAAAGCATTTCGGGGCAAATAAATACGGAGCTAGTAAAACCATCAACCAACCATAAATTTTACCTTAATGCTTATGGAGCAGTAGGAGGTAGGTTTGAATTGAACACACATTTTAATCAAAAAATGAGTAAAAAATGGCAAACTGGTTTATATGTACACGGAAACTATAGAGGAGAAAAGTTTGATAAGAACAAAGACGGCTTTTTAGATAACCCGTTAGCAAAGCAAATCAATCTGATGAATCGTTGGCAGTATACAGATGCTAAAAAAGGCTGGGTAAGTTTTATCAACTTTAGGTATTTAGACGATTCAAAGCAAGTAGGAGAGATTAACTTTAACCCAGAAAAGGATAAAGGTTCTAATACTGTCTGGGGAAGTGAAATTAAAACCAAGCGTTTTGATACATCTTTAAAAATAGGATATGTGTTTCCTGATATGCCATTTCAAAATATGGGATTTCAAGCAGCTTACAGCAATCATAAACAAGATTCGTATTTTGGATTGAGAGACTATAATATTCAGCATCAAAGCTTTTATAGCAATTTTATATTTAGCTCTATTATTGGAGATACTCGTAATAAATTTAAAACAGGTGCTAGCTTTACCTATGATAACTACGAAGAGTTTGTGAGTGCAGGAATGAATTCGAATTTTGATAGAAAAGAAAACTCTGTAGGGGCATTTTTCGAATATGCCTATGATAATGCAGATAATTTAAGTGTTACTGCTGGACTTCGGTTAGATCATCATAATTTGTTAGGAACCTTTGTAACACCTAGGTTGCATATGCGTTATGTTCCTTGGGAAAGAGGCGTGTTAAGAGCTTCTGTAGGAAGAGGAAAACGAAGTGCAAATATTTTTGCGGAGAATCAACAGTTTTTTGCTTCGTCAAGAACAGTTACTATTGAAAATTCAGGAGGAAACATTTATGGATTAGATCCAGAAGTGGCTTGGAATTATGGAGTGTCTTTTTTACAAGGGTATAAACTATTTGGAAGGAAAGGAGATGTGACATTCGATTTTTATCAAACAAATTTTTCAAATCAGGTAGTCGTTGATTGGGAAAATCCGCAAGAGATATCTTTTTATAATTTAGAAGGAAAAAGTATAGCCAATAGTTTTCAGGTAGAAGTTAATCAAAATATTGTTCCGTATTTCAATACTCGATTATCGTATAAGTTTTATGATGTTGCTACAGATTATAAATCTGGAAATTTAGCGAAAGCATTGCAAGCTAAACATCGTTTTTTTGCGAATGCATCCTATGAAACTAAAACAGAAGATAACGATGCTAGTTGGAAGTTTGATGTAACTTATAATTGGATAGGAGAACAACGCTTACCCAATACAAATAACCAGTTGCCGAGGTATTCGGATAGCTATAGCTTGTTAAACACACAAATAACAAAAGTGTTTTCAAAAAAGTTTGAAGTGTATGCTGGGGCTGAAAACATTACAAATTACAAACAAAAGAATCCTTTCTTAGGAAGTGACAATCCGTTTGGAGCAAACTTTGATACTACAATTATATACGCACCAGTTTTTGGGAGTAACTTTTATGTAGGATTACGATTTAAAATAGATTAATTAATAAAATAAAAAATAAAGAAGACATGAAAAATATATTTTTATTAGTAGCAGTTTTACTATTAAGTACATCAGTATTTGCTCAGGATAAGAATGCAAAAGTATCTTTTGAGGTAGATGGTGTTTGCATGATGTGTAAAAAACGTATTGAAAAAGCTGCGTTAAAAACAAAAGGAGTAAAGTTTGCAAAGTGGGATGTAACTACTCATCAACTAAGTTTAATTATTGATGAACGTAAGACCAATATTGAAGCCATTAAAAAAACGATTGCAAGTATAGGGCACGATACGAAAGATTTTAAAGCACCTAAAGAAGCCTATGATCATTTACATGAATGTTGTAAATATCGTGATGAAGAAGTGCAGGAAAATCATAAAAAGGTAAAGAAATAATAAAAAAATCCCGAGTTTATACTCGGGATTTTTATGTTATAACATATGTAATGTGTTAATTTCTTGTTGTGTCAATTCACGCCATCTACCACGAGGTAAATTCTTTTTGGTCAATCCTGCAAAAATAACACGATCTAATTTTTTTACATGGTATCCATAATGTTCAAATATTTTACGAACTATACGGTTTCTACCAGAGTGAATTTCAATACCAACTTCAGTTTTCTTTTCTCCCTCTACATAAGAAACAGCATCAATAAATACTTTTCTTCCTTCAATAATTACATCACCACGTAATTTTTCTAAATCAGCCACAGTTAATTTCTTATCTAAAGAAGCATGGTATAGTTTACGAACGTTATGTTTAGGATGTGTTAGTTTTTTTGCTAATTCGCCGTCGTTCGTAAATAATAATAAACCAGTAGTGTTTCTATCTAACCTACCAACAGGGTAAATACGTTCTCTAGTGGCATTTCCCACTAATTCCATGACCGTTTTACGACCACGATCATCTTCCATAGTAGTAATATGGTTTTTAGGTTTGTTTAATAAAACGTAACGCTTTTGCTCCATTGAGATTAGAGTTCCATCAAAACGAACTTCATCAGTAGGTTGTACTTTATACCCCATTTCTGTAACTAATTTTCCGTTTACAGAAACACTTCCATGTTCAATGTAAGTGTCTGCTTCTCTACGAGAGCAAATTCCAGAATTAGAGATGAATTTGTTCAAACGAATTCCTGTATCCTCAGTTTTTTTCTGAGCAGGTTTATTGCTTTTTGGTTTTCTGAAATCTTTTTTGAATTGATTTTTTCCTTGAGGATTGCTGTTGCGTCCAGCTTGTCGTCCTCTCGACGAGTTTTTTGAATTCATAATTAAATTTTAAAAGGCTGCAAATTTACGGTAATTATTTGGTTTTTAATCTAAAACCTCTACGACTTTATCAACAATTAAAGACTTGTCGATAAATAATAAGCTAAAAACACCAATTAATAACAATACTTTTAAAGTATTATGAGCCAATCGATATTGGTTGTTTTTTGTTGATTTCCAGGTGTAAAAACCAACAAAAATTAAAGTAGCAGCAGCTAGGTAAAAATAGTATTTCATGTACTCAATAGCAGGGTAGTTAAATAAAACTCCAATAGGTACTAAGGTTAATACCATTAATAAAATAATTAGCTTTTTGGTATTGTACTCTCCATATTTAACAGGAAAAGTATTGTAGTTATTAGCGATAGCTCCTTTGATATTTTCTAAATCTTTCATGAGTTCTCGAATCATGATAACCAAAAAAAGAAAGATTGCATGAACAAATATTACTTTTGAAAAGTTTTTATAGTGAACAAATATTACAAAAAAAGGAAGTATAGTTAATACTGTAGCGCTTATCAATCCTATAAACGGATATTTTTTTAATTTATGTGAGTAAAACCAAATACCAAAAATATATACAGAGAAAAACAATGCTGCTCGCCATGATACTAGCCATCCGAAGAAAAAACCAATAAAATTTAATGTAAAATATAAGGTTAGTTTTGTTTCCTGTTTTACGTAAGAATCTAAGCCAGTTTTTATAGGCCTATTAATAATATCGGCTTTTTTATCGTAAAAATTATTGATGATGTATCCAGAAGCAACTACACAAACGGTAGCAATAACTAAATAGAGTAAATGCCAATCAAAAACTACAGGTTTCACTGATTTTGCATCAGAGAAAATAAAAATAGCAGCCAAATATTGTGCTGCTATTAGTACTAGAATGTTATAACCTCTTATGACAGATAAAAGGCTAAATATTTTTAAGAAAAAAGTATTGTTTTTAAATGTACTCATAGTAGCATTTTAAAAGCGATACACTAATTCTAATTTATAATCTTTTAAACTGTTTTTTGCTTTTTCATAATCTTCAGTAAACCCTAAGATGTAACCTCCACCGCCAGAACCACAAAGCTTTAAATAGTAATCGTTGGTTTGTATACCTTTTTCCCATACTTTGTGAAAAGCAGTAGGAATCATAGGTTTAAAGTTGGCTAAAACTACCTTTGATAGTTTTTTTACGTTCCCAAACAACGATTTAACATTTCCTTGTAAAAAGTCTTCAATACATGCATCTGTATGGGTTGCAAACTCTTCACTAATCATTTTTCTAAAACCTTCGTTTTTCATCTTGTTCATAAAGATGTTAACCATAGGTTCAGTTTCACCAATTTGCTCAGAATCTAATAAGAAAACAGCTCCTTTTCCTTCTTTTTGAGAAGGGATTCCTGCTGGTTCAATATGTTCTTTTGAATTGATTAAGATTGGTAAACTTAAATACGAGTTTAAAGGATCTAACCCAGAACTTTTCCCGTGGAAAAAAGATTCCATCAATGAAAAAATTTGTTTTAAGGTTAGAAGCTTGTCTCTCGTTAGGTTTTCTAAAATTGTAATTTTATCATTAGCGTACTTATCGTAAATAGAAGCTACTAAAGCACCAGAACTTCCAACTCCATACCCTTGAGGTATTGAAGAGTCGAAATACATCCCGTTATCAATATCACTTTTCAAAGAAGCTAAATCAAAAGAAACGAGTTCAGAGTTTAAATTTGCTAAATAAGTGTAAAACTTAGCTAAGCTTTGATTTGATTTTTTAGCTTCTCCAGTTATATTTTTTGCAGACTTTAATGCTCCTTTATACGAACTAAAAGGAATGGCTAATCCTTTAGAGTCTTTGATAATTCCGTACTCTCCGAAGAGTAATATTTTTGCGTAAAATAAGGGTCCTTTCATAGGTGTTTTAATTACGATGCAAACATACAAGTAAAACTACTAGTTTACAAACTAGTACACGTTTTTGTAAAAAGTTTTCCAAACGCCCACTTTTTCATTATCGCGGTATTTACCTTTCGTTTCTATTTTACCATTTTTATAAAAAGTTTTCCATATACCTTCTCTTTCACCTTCTTCGTACTTTCCTTCCTCTTTTAACTCACCAGATTCATAATATACCTTTCGAATTCCGTGAAGTTTTCCCTTTTTGTAATTAGCCCTGTGAAAAGGCTTTCCGTTTGCATGGTAATATAGTACTAAACCGTCAAATACTTCTTCGTTAGGTATATTCACTGTGCTAAAACCTTCCATTTGAATCTGTCCGTTTTTGTAATAATCTACAATCCAAAAACCGTTATTCATTCTTTTAGGAGTTGGTCTGTAAAACTCATGTTCTCCTTTTGTTGTTTCATGCCAATTTTTATCGAACCAAATTGTGTCTTGTGCAGTAACAGAATTGGTTATAAAACCAATAAAAAGGGCAATTATTAATGTTGAAGTTCTCATAATAGTTGGGAATTTAGGTTAAAATAGGTCTCGCGCCAAAACCCACACTATCACAAATATAATGATTTTTTTGGCAGTATGCAGCCAAAACATTCTTAATAAATACTTCAATTTCAGACTTTTCTGAGTGAGGGTATAATACGTGTACATTTGCCCCAGCATCTAGTGTAAAACAAACGTTGCTATCGTTCTCTTGTCTGTATTCCCATATTTTATTAATAATTTCTAGCGTGTTTGGTTTCATTAAAATAAAATACGGATTACTAGTTAACATCATTGCGTGGAGTGTTAATGCTTCACTTTCAACGAGGTTAATGAATTTCTTAATGTCTCCATCTTGAAGAATTTTTGATATTTTTTCTAAGTTTTCATTAGCTTGCGTAAAACGATTTTCTGCATACGGATGATGGTGCATTAAATTATGTCCAACCGTACTCGAAACTTGTTTTTCTCCTTTGTCAACTAATAAAATAGCGTCTTGATAATTTTCAAAAATAGGATGAACCGTATAAGGGAATTTTACACCAAATAAATCTGAACTTCCTTCGATCTCAAGGTGATTTCCCCAAACTACCAATGGACCTTCGATACTTCTACTAGCACTTCCAGACCCTAAACGAGCTAAAAAGGAAGCTTTTTGGTTAATGTATTCATTAGTTAAGTTTGGATTTAATTCTTTTTCTAAACTCATTAAACACATGGCAATAGCACTCATTCCGCTTGCAGAAGAAGCGATACCGCTACTATGAGGAAATGAGTTTTCTGATGAAATAACCATGTTATATTCTAAAATATAGGCGCAGTATTTTTGAACTCTTTCAAAGAACTTGGCTATTTTAGGTTTAAAATCATCTTTCTTTTTTCCTTCAAAGTACAACTCGAATTCTACTTGATTTTTAGGCTGTGTCTTTGTGAATTCAATTTTTGTAGTGGTATGGCAATTGTTTAATGTAAAACTTATTGAGGCATTTTTAGGAATTTGTGGTTCACTTTTCCCCCAGTATTTTACCAAAGCTATATTACTAGGTGTTTGCCATGTAACTGTTAAGTTATCTACTTTTTTATCTTGAAATTGGAATATAAAATCTGATGTATTCAACGTGTAAAATTTTGCTGTAAAGATAGAATTTCGCTTACACTTGTGCTAATTTTTGTAAAACAGCTTCTTTATAGCTTCTGCTTATTGAAACGGCCTTTTTACCAATTTCAATATATTCGTTGGTGTATGAAGAAATTTTAGATATTGAAACGATGCATGAACGATGAATTCTTATAAAACAATCACTTGGTAATGTTGCTTCAAAATTACTAATGGTTTCCCTAGTTATTACAGTGTTGTTATTGGTGAAAACTTTAACATAATCTCCTAAACTCTCGATATATAAAATGTCGTTAAAGTTGATTTTAACCATTTTTCTGTCAGCTCTCACAAACATAAAATCCTTATTGTTTTCTTCTTTCTGAGAAGTTTTTAGACTAGCATTAGTAGGATTCGAAACTTTTTGAATAGCTTGTAAAAAGCGATTCAAAGCAATAGGCTTTAATAAATAGTCTATTACATTTAAATTGAAACCTTCAACAGCGTAATCTCTGTAAGCAGTAGTGAAAATTATCTGTGATTTGTTATTGATAATTTTAGCTAAGCTCAATCCGTTAATTTCAGGCATATTAATATCTAAAAAAAATAAATCGATGTGTTTTGTTTGCGCAATTTGTAATGCCTCTACTGCATTTTTACAACTTGAAATTAGCTCTAGGTTAGGAGTTTTCTTTATAAATGACTCGAGAATTTCTCTAGCAATCGGTTCATCATCAACAATGACACAAGTTATTTTAATAGCCATTTTTTAGCGGGATTTTTAATTCGACAATAAATTGATTTTTTATAGAAGAAATAGAAAGTTTTGATAGGTTACCGTAAAGCATTTCCAATCTCTTTTGAATATTTTCTAAGCCAATTCCATTTTTATTTACCTTGTTGTCTATAGAGGTGTTTTTAATATGAAACAATAAAATGTCTTCAGTTGTTTTTAAATTGATATCAACATTTAATACCCCATCAGTTTGTACTCCGTGTTTAAAAGCGTTCTCGACAAAAGGTAATAATAACATAGGGGGAATTTGAATAGTCTCATCGTATAGGGTTTTAGTAAAGTTAACGTACAAACTTTCTTGAAAACGTGTTTTTTCTAATGAAATATAATCATCTATATGTTGAATCTCATTCTTTAAAAGAACAGAGGGTTTGTCCACTTGGTATAAAATATAGTCTAACAAATTAGAGAGCTTTAAAATCATATCAGGAGCTTCTTCCGATTTTTTTAAAGCAAATCCGTATAAGGTATTTAATGTGTTGAATAAAAAATGTGGGTGGATTTGCATTTTTAAAAACTTTAGTTCTTGTTCTTTTAGTTGTAGTTGGGTTTGTAAGAACTTATTTTTTAAGTTTTCGTTTTTTATGTTAGATAGGTAATTGTAAATAATTAAGCTTAAAGAGGTGGCTACTATAACAATAAAGTAAACCCCAATTATAACTAATGGTAAAGACTTCGTTAAGGTCTTCGCGTTGCTTCCTTCTAAAAAAGAAGAAAATACTAAGCCAAAGAAAATAGAGAGCAGAATAGCTGTAAATGATATGATAAAAGTGTAGCAACTGTATATGATAAAAAGAAAATACTTTTTCTTAAGCAGGTAGTTAGGAATTAAATATAAAATAATGAAATAACTTAAGAATATAGTTATAGGCATTAAGTATGCAGAAAAAGCATCTACATAAGCCGTGTTAGAACTTCCATAGCCTAAGAAGTATGTGTAAAAGAAATAAACACCTACCCAAAATATAATATTGAATAAGAAGAATATAAAGCGCTTAGCTATTGATGTAAATCTTTTCATTAAGTTGCAATATCATATTTTTTGAAGAAAGAGATAGGTTTTTGCGGTAAAATCCCTGAAATTGTAGACGAATAACGGTTTTCTGTTATTTGGTTGAAAAAGGACGATAATGTGTAGTTTAAGGGATGAAAAAGGAATGCTATCGATATTATAAAACTCAAAAGAACTATAAGCATAGGTTTGTGTTGTAAATAACTTAAAAAATTAAAATTATGAAATTCTTATTCTCAAACCTTTTGAATGAAGGCGGATCAATGTTTATGTATCCAATATTATTAATGCTATTACTTTGTGTTGCATTACTATTAAAGTTATTCCTGAAGGGTGATAGTACTGGGAAAACAATGAGCTTGCTTAAACATGTAAGTTTGTTTGCTTTAGTTTATGGATTTTTAGGGCTGTTTTTTGGGTTAATTGGTGCGTTTGATAATATTAGTTCAATGCAAGGAGATATAGCAACTCCTGTTTTAGCTGCAGGATTAAAAATAGGGTTGTTAGCCCCATCTTTTGGAATGTTAGTTTTTTTAATCGCTAGATTAGGTATAATTGGGTTAACACTCAAGAAAAAAGAAGCTTAAAAAATCAAATAACTTATTAAATTTAAAAAAATGAAGAAACAACTAATTGTTTTTATAGGATTGGTATGCTCAGTTATTACCTATGGACAACAAGTAAATTTAGATCAACTTTTGTATTCTTTTGAAGCAGAGCATAAGGCAATGGGTACGGTTTCTGTTTTTAAAAACGGAGCCGAGGTATATAATAAGTCATTTGGTAAAGCAAACTTAGCTTTAAATAAAATGGCAGATGAAAATACTATATATAGAATAGGATCTATATCAAAAGTTTTTACAGCTAGTATGGTACTAAAACTTATTGAAGCAAAGAAATTGCAATTAAGTACACCGTTAAGTGCATATTTTTCTGAAATTCCTAACTCAAATGAGATAACGATAAAACATTTGTTAAGTCATCAAAGTGGACTATTTAACATTACCGATGAAGAAGGTTTTGATACTTGGATTCGCAAACCAAGAAATAGAAAAGAGATGATAGGTAAAATTGTAAAAGGAGGATTGGTATTTGAAGTAGGAACACAAACAAGGTATTCAAACTCTAACTTTATACTACTGTCTTATATCGTAGAGGATATAGAAAAGAAACCGTTTGCAAGAGTATTGAAGGAAAGAATTTTTGAGCCCCTTAATTTAGAGAGAACCTCTTTCGGTACCGAATTGAACCCGAATAAAAACGAAGCTTTTTCTTATTATTCAAATAAAAATGTTTGGACTCCAATTTATCAGGAGACAAACTTAAAGTCAACTATGGGCGCTGGAGGGATAGCTTCTACCGCTCAAGAAGTAAATGAATTCTTTAATGCTTTGTTTATGGGACAAATTATTTCAAATGAGATGATAAAAAAAATGACAACACCAGAGAATGAATGGGGGTTAGGAATATCTGTAGTAAACTTTCAAGGTATGATTATTTATGGACATGATGGGGGGATTGATGGATTCCAATCTTTAGCACTCTATCTACCTGTGCAAAAAATATCAATAGCTTTTACATTCAATGCAACTAATGTACCTACAACCCCAACAGCTATTCAAATATTACAAACCTATCTTTCATCAGAAGCAAAGAAATAATGATTATGAAAAAAATTGTAGTATTTTTTATAATGCTTTCATATAGCTTGTTTGGTCAACAAAAAAATAAAGGAGATAGGTTAAGGAGCGAAGGAAGGTTAGATGAGGCAATTAAAGCGTATAAAGAGATATATCAAAAGAATCCAAAAAATCAAGATAATACATATAATCTAGCTTGTGCATATGCTATTCAGTATAAAAAAGATAGTGCTTTTCATTATTTGAATGTAGCGTTAAATAAAGACAATTCTTTATGGGCTTTGGCAGATAATGATTTATATGCTCTTACCTCAGATAAAAGGTGGAGGGTAATAGAAAGACAACAATTAGAAAAATACCAAAAACAAAATGGGAATGTGCAAAAACCAAAGTATGTACTGAAATTATTAAGATTGATAATGAAAGATCAGGCTTTAGATTATCAGTTAGATATGGCTAAGCAGTACTTTATGAAAAATGGTAAAGCACCTCATTGGTATTATCCTATAGCTCAAATGAAAAAAGAGATTGGGAATGGAAACTTTAATAAAATGGAAAAACTAATTTTAGAAAATGGTTGGCCAACATATAGTTCTTTAGGGAAGTTAGCTGCTGATAGCCCACTTCTAATTATAAATCATCATCAAGATGAAGCTGTTAGAGTTAAGTATCTTCCTCAAATAAAAAAAGCTTGTATAAATAAAGAAGGAAGTTGTTTAGAGTATGCAAAAATTCAAGATAGAATTTTGGTGAATACAGGGAAAAAACAGTTGTTTGGAATGCAGTTTCATTATAATGATAAAAGGAAATTAGAACCGTTTCCTATAGAAAACCCTGAATATGTAGATAAAAGGAGAAAAGAAATAGGGTTGGAACCTTTAAAAGAATATTTAAAAAGAAAGATTAATTATACTTGGAGTGTAGCGCAAAAGTAAAACAGTCAATCTAGCTATAAAATACCCGTTTCTATTTTAGAAATGGGTATTTTTGTTTTATGAGAAAAATTAAACTGATTTGGGATTTTAAAGGACCAGATGGTCTTGAAACAGCAAAGCATCACTGTGTCCATCTAAAAGAATTTGCTCAGATTGATAGTTTGCCTTATCATGAAGTAAATTTTGTATCTTTAAACGAAATGCACACTATTGCTTTTATGGTGGTTGATGAAGAATACATGAAAACCTTTAGAGATGCATTAAAACCTCACAGAGGAGAATTAGCATAATATAACACAAAAAATAAATCTATGTTTTTAATTAATGCCTTAGCAAAACCAAAAAAATCTTCTGAACATTACGATGAAGTTATCGGAGCTTACGTAAGCTTGTATATCGATTATAAAGATATTGAAGGAGCTATGCGATTAGCAAAGTTTTACATCAAAAATGAAGACTGGAAAGTAATAGAAATAGAAGATGAATACTTTACATTAGACACGGTAGATGATGTTGAAGAAGATGAGCAAAAAGAACTGTATGAAGAAGCAGTAGAGTATGGGTATTCTATTATTTTTAACTGTTACGAAGAAGAAGGAGAAGACGAAGACTAAAAAATAAGATCATTTCGAACAAAGTATTCTTAAGCCTTTGTTCGAAATGATTTTTATTTATTCAGCAATCGCATTTGCACAAATAAAGCCACCCGTCCAAGCATTTTGAAAGTTGAAGCCACCAGTAACGGCATCAATATTTAATACTTCACCTACAAAAAACAAGTTTTTGTGTTTTTTACTTTCAAAACGTTTAAAGTTAATTTCTTTCAAATCTACACCACCAGCAGTAACAAACTCCTCTTTAAAAGTAGTACGGCCATTTGCATTGAATAATCCTTTTGTCAATTGGTCAGTTAAGTTTTGAAGCTGTTTATTACTTACATCAGCCCAATTCTGACTGTTTTTTATTTCTGAAGCTGCAACCAAACGCTCCCATAATCGGCGAGGAATGTTGTTAAAAGGAGATTTTAAACTAACTTGTTTTTTAGCTTGCGATTTTTTTAACTCTTGTAATGCCGAAAAAACCGAATCGGTATCTTGTCCTAACCAATTTACCAGTACGTTGTATTGATAATTTTTGTCTGCTAATATTCTGGCTCCAAAAGCAGATAATTTTAAAATAGCAGGTCCACTTAACCCCCAGTGCGTAATTAATAAAGGACCAGAGTTTTCTAAATTAGTTCCAACAAGTGTAACTTCCGCATTTGGAACTGATATTCCGCCTAAATCAATAATTCGTTTGTCTTTTATGTTGAAAGTAAATAAAGAAGGAACGGGTTCAATAATCGTATGGTCTAGTGTTTTACATAAATCCCATACTTTTTTACTGCTTCCTGCAGCAACCACTACGAAATCAGCTTCAAAATCTTGATTTTTTGTGTTGATAATCCATTTGTCATTTTGTTGATAAACAGAATTCACACCATGGTTTTTTAACACGCTAATTCCGAGGTTATCAACAGCGTTTTGGAAACAATCTATAATCGCTTGTGAGATGTTCGCTTCTGGAAATACTCGATTATCTTCTTCTATTTTTAAAGGAACTCCGCGATTTTCAAACCACTCAAAAGTATCGCCCGTCATGAATTTATGAAAAGGGCCTAATAATTCTTTTTCGCCTCTTGGGTAGAATTTTGTTAGTTCTTTAGGTTCAAAACAAGCATGCGTAACATTGCAACGACCTCCACCAGAAATTTTTACTTTTTGTAAAACCTCTTTTCCTTTCTCAAGAATAGTAATGTCCAATTCTGGATTGAGTTCTTTTGCATTAATTGCAGTAAAATAACCTGCAGCTCCACCACCAATAATAATAACTTTTTTCATCTTTTTTATATCAGTTCGAGTAATTTTCAGTAGAAATTATATCGAGAACTTTTTTAAATCATCTCGATACAAATTTATTTCATTCTTCAATAAATTCACTCGATGCGACAGGCTTAATTTTATAAAATCATTTCTTTATAGGAAAGGATTGTATTGAATCCTTTTTGTTGAAAATAGCTTGTAGTATCTTCATTTCCTGTAGCTAAAATAAAATCACCACCCCAAGCGCCTAAGCTTTTTATTTCACCAAAATAGTCGGGAAATAATCTTTGTTTTACAGCGTCTTGTTTTATAATTGAACTAATGATTCGTTCATGCTCAATAATGATTTTTTCTAAATTTTTAGAAGTGTTGGCTTTTAAAAATTCTTGAGTTAAATTGTCAATTTCAGGAATTAAGACTTTGGCTTCTTCTTTGTGTTTTTTATAATGCGCAATTCCTT
The DNA here is from genome assembly GCF_036350695.1 of Tenacibaculum sp. FZY0031. NCBI lineage: Bacteria > Pseudomonadati > Bacteroidota > Flavobacteriia > Flavobacteriales > Flavobacteriaceae > Tenacibaculum > Tenacibaculum sp. FZY0031. The sequence goes on along the minus strand of NZ_JAZDVY010000006.1, from coordinate 51,571 downwards.
CTCGGCTATTTTGTTTTTGATTCAAATGCACAAAAAACAATTCCTCAGAAAAATGTGGATTGAAATTTACTTCTTCAATATGAGGTTGTTGACTTGGATTACGCTCAGTCATCATTAATCGATATAGAATCGGAGTGTTATGTTTTGCACAAGCGATATCGTAGCCACTTCCAGAAAAAGCATTCCAAAGTAAGGTAAACGGATTTACATTTGCCCAAGTAGCAACATTATTAATTAAAGTTGAAGAACTTCCTAATCCCCAGTTTTGTGGAAAAGTTAAATTGGTTTTTACAATAAAACCATGTTCAGTAGTTAGAAATTCTGGATTCAAACGTTTCGCTTCTAGTAAAATATCACGTAGTGTTTCAGCAATAAATTCAGCACTTCCTTCTTTATCAGAATTAAATGTTGCTGAGGTCAATCGTAGTTTTGGTAAATCAAATGAAGCTTCAAACCAGCATTCTCCAGTATGTGTAAAACTTCCCCAGATAAGTTGTGAATCTTTAATTGGTTCAACAATTAAATCTTGTCCAAACTTAGTAGGAACAGCTAATGATGTTGCACCATTCAAAACAACATATTCTCCAGTCAGTAATAATTTTCCGTTAGAGTAGCTTCGACTACGTTCAGCTACCCATTGGTTTGTATCTTCTTTCATGTTTAAACTAAACCTCTTCTTTTTTGAATTCTATAATGACTTTCGTTTTGACATTCGGAAAGCTTAGGTAGTATTTCATAATTATTATCGATTAAAGCTATCTTTTTAGCTCTAGACCAACCTTGAATTTGTTTTTCTCTATAAAAAGCTTGATGTATTTGTTGGAATTCTTCAACATAAACTAAGCTGATAGGTAATCTTTTTTGAGTGTGGCGAGCACCTTCACCATTTTGGTGTTCGCTAAGTCTTTTTTCTAGATTAATAGTACTACCGGTATAGAAACTTCCGTCTGAGCATTCTAGTATGTAAACAAAACCTTTAGGCATTTAATAATTTTGATGTTAACTGGTGACTGAGCGTAGTCGAATTAATTGGTGACTGAGCGTAGTCGAATTAATTGGTGACTGAGCGTAGTCGAAGTCACAATCCAAATTGTTTAAAATGATGTGTAAAATGTTTTACTTGGAATTTTTTCCAATACTCATAATCCAACTCTCCAAAAAATGGATGTACTACTTTTCGGCTTGGGTCTTCATTAAAAACAGTTTCGAAGTGCTGTACTTGTTCAATCAAATCGGTAATAGCTTCTTCCATAGAGTTAAACTTTAACGGAGTTGGGTCTTCCGATAAAAATGGAGCTTTAAATCCGATTTGTAATTCACTATCAGAATTTAAAAATGGTTTTCTTCTAGCTGATTTCTCATCAGAAACATAGGAGTCAACCTTCCAGTTTCCATTCGCTATTTGAGTTACTGCACTTAGGTGCTCTACCATTTGCTGTCCATTCATTTTTCCAAATAAAGGTTTTGCATCAGTCTTTAAATTAGCAAGTGTACTACGTACTTCCTCCTTATTTAAAAAATTGACCCATTGTACTTTGGGTTTACGTAACTCGTTTAATTTTTCTACCACAGCACTATGTGAGGCAGTTCTATTATCAAAATAAGCTACCACAGCTTCCTTTTCTTCATTAGTAGCTTTGTGTTGATTTAAGATGTTCATCAAGTGCATTTTCATATGTCCATGTTGAATTCCCTTGGTTGTTAAGGCACGTAAAGCTGCGAAATTTTGAGCTAAACCAGCAGCAGCAATAATTTGCATTAAGGTGCGTGAGCTTGGTTTTTGCATCATGTCTAACGATAGTTTTGCCATTGGGTGTAATGCTGTTAATCCACCCACAGTTCCTAATGCTAAAGGGATTTCAATCCAAAACCTAAAAATACCGTTTTTTACCTCACAGTGAGTTAGGCTTTTATATTGTCCGTCTTTAGATGCATACGCATGTGCACCAGCTTCAATGGCTCTAAAATCATTTCCAGTAGCTAATACAACAGCATCAATTCCGTTCATAATACCTTTATTGTGTGTAACTGCACGGTACGGTTCTATCTCTGCGATTTTAACAGCTTGTTCAAACTTTTGAGCAAACTTTTCAGGGTCTTTACCACCTAGTTCCTCAACTCTACAGCTTACTTCCGCTCTAACTAAACATTCAGGAACGTAGTTAGAAAGAATACTCATAACTATTTCAATATCGTCTTTTCTAAAAGTCTTTGCAATAGCTTCTAAACAAGAATTAATAAAGTTAGCCCCCATACTATCTTTTGTTTCAAACGTAACATGTAATTGATAGTAGTTTGCAAGCTTATTTGTTTTATCAACTAATTGAATATCTAAAATTCCACCGCCGCGTTTTTCCATGTTTTTGGTAATGGATGCGGTAGCTGCGTGTAATTCTGTCTTTTGTTGATTAAAATAGGTCTCTAACTCTTTTTTGTCGCCAGCATACATAAAATGTACCTGACCAATTTTAGTAGTAGAAATTACTTCTGTTTTAAATCCACCGCGAGTACTCCAAAACTTGGCAACTAAAGAAGCAGCAGCAACTACAGAGCTTTCTTCAACTACCATTGGTATTACATAACTGCGTCCGTTAATAATAAAATTCGGAGCAATACCGTAAGGCATGTAAAAGTTAGAAATGGTATTTTCAATAAAATCATCGTGCAGCTGTTGTAGCTTGCCATCTACATTCCAATATTGTGTAATAGTTTGTATAATTTCTGGTTGATTATTAAAGTAAGTTTTTGCCAACCAGTCTATTTTTTCTTCTTTGGTAAGTTTAGAAAAACCAGAGATCGTTTTAGACATTCTCAATTCATTTTTGATGGTTCAAAGATACGTGAATCCTGTTAAAATGGTTATGTTATTTGGTTTTTATGATTTTTTTGAGGGGATTTTTGGCTATTTTTCCGTAAACTTGGCAAACTTTTTAGATAAACAACAACTTAACATGAAGAAATTATTATTATTGTTTATAGGGATATCTTCGCTAGTACAAGCACAAAAAAAAGATATTTCTTTAGAGGATATATGGCGAAAAGGCACGTTTAGAGCCGATTATATGAACTCTTTAAATTCTATGAATGGAGATTTTTATTCGCTATTAAATTATGAGAATGGAAGTTCTACTGTAGATAAGTACAGTTATGAAACTCTAGAAAAAGTTGCAACAATAGTTGATAGTAAAGATTTAGCAGGATTGAAATATTTTCAATCATATAGCTTTAATAATGATGAAACCAAATTAATTTTAGGAACGAACTTCAAACAAATTTTCCGTCATTCATATTTAGGTACGTATTATGTGTATGACATAGCAAAAAAATCGTTAGACTTAATTGGTACAGATATTCAAGAGCCAACTTTTTCTCCAGATAGTAAAAAAATAGCATACGCTAAAGACAATAATTTATTTATTAAAGATTATTCAGATGCCAATGTGGTAATTCAAATTACCAATAGCGGTAAAAAGAATGAAATCATTAACGGTATTACTGATTGGGTTTATGAAGAGGAATTTGGTTTCGTAAAAGCATTTGAATGGAGTAAAGATAGCAAAAACTTAGCCTATTTACGTTTTGATGAAAGTAAGGTTAAAACTTTTTCAATGGACGTATATGGAAAAGAAAAATACCCAACACAGCATGTGTTCAAATATCCAAAGGCTGGCGAAGAAAATGCAAAAGTAGCTTTGCGTATATTTTCATTAGAAACGAATAAAACGGCTGAAGTTAGAGTTGGAGATTATGAATACATTCCAAGAATTAACTGGACAAACAATCCAAATATTTTAGCAGTTAGAACATTAAACCGTCATCAAAATGATTTAAAAATGTATTTTGTTGATGCGACTACTTTTAATAGTGCTATCGTTTTAAACGAAACAGATAAGGCGTATGTAGATATTACTGATGATTTAACTTTCTTAGACGATAATAGTTTTATTTGGACAAGTGAAAAAGATGGGTACAACCATATTTATCACTATGATAAGGACGGTAAGTTATTAAATCAGGTAACGAAAGGAAATTGGGAAGTTACTTCTTACTACGGATACAATGCTGACAAGAAAACTATTTACTATCAATCAGTAGAAAATGGTTCTATTAATAGAGGAGTATACAGTATTTCTTTAGATGGTAAAAACAAAAAGTTATTGAGTAATCCTACAGGAACAAATAATGCTGCTTTTAGTAAAAATATGCACTATTTTATCAATACTTTTTCTGATGTAAATACACCACCGGTGTACACGTTAAGAAATGATGAAGGGAAGGTGTTAAAGACTATAAAAGATAATGCAGACTTAAAAGAAACTATTGCAGGATATAATTTAAGTAAAAAAGAGTTTTCTACAATTAATGTAAACGGAAACGACTTAAATATGTACACTATGAAACCTGCAAACTTTGATGCTAATAAAAAGTACCCAGTTTTAATGTATCAATATTCAGGACCAGGTTCTCAAAATGTAAAAAATAGTTGGAATGGTTCAAATGACTACTGGCACCAAATGTTAGCGCAAAATGGTTATATAGTTGTTTGTGTAGATGGTAGAGGAACAGGTTTTAAAGGTCGTGATTTTAAGAAAGTTACTTACATGAATTTGGTAAAGTATGAAACGGAAGATCAAATCTCTGTGGCTAAAGAGTTAGCAAAATTACCATATGTAGATGCGAATAGAATAGGTATTTGGGGATGGTCTTTTGGAGGACATATGAGTACCAACTGTTTATTAAAAGGAAATGATGTTTTTGCTGCAGCAATTGCAGTAGCACCAGTTACTACATGGCGTTTTTATGATTCTATTTATACAGAGCGTTACATGCGTACACCAGAAGAAAACCCAGCAGGGTATGATGACAATTCACCTTTAAATTATCCAGAATTATTAAAAGGAAAGTATTTGTTAATTCACGGTACAGGTGATGACAATGTACATGTACAAAATGCTTATAGAATGGCAGAAGCGTTAATTCAAGCAAATAAGCAATTTGAATGGGGAATGTATCCAGATAAGAATCACGGTATTTATGGAGGAAACACTCGTTTACACTTGTATACCAAAATGACTAACTTTATTAAAAACAACTTATAAAATTCAACAACTATGAGTACAGTTAAACAAACAAACCAAAGTGAGTTTTTGGGGCACCCCAAGGGACTTTATGTATTATTCTTCGTAGAAATGTGGGAGCGTTTTTCATACTATGGTATGAGAGCTATTCTAACACTTTTTTTAGCAGCACCCGTTCTTTTAGAAAATCCACAATCAGGCTATGGTTGGTCTAATGCAGAAACGTTATCATTCTACGGAACCTATACTATGTTTGTTTATTTAATGTCTATTCCTGGAGGTTGGATTGCTGATAAATTTATTGGCCAGAAAAAAGCCGTTATGCTTGGTGGATTGTTACTATGTATAGGACACGGTATTTTGGCAATTGATGCTCAATGGGCATTCTTTACTGGATTGATACTAATTGTAATTGGTGTAGGTTTTTTAAAGCCGAACATTTCAACAATGGTTGGAGGACTTTATAAAAAAGGAGATGATAGAAGAGATAAAGGGTTTTATATTTTTTATATAGGAATTAACCTTGGCGCTTTTTTAGGTGCTTTAATTGTAGGGGCAGTAGCTGCTAAATGGGGATGGCATTATGGTTTTGGATTAGCAGGTATAGGAATGGCTTTAGGCCAAGTGGTATACATGTTTGGTTTAAAATACTTAGAAGGCGTAGGTGATTTTTTAGGAAAACAAGATTCTCCAGATAAAGATTTAATGAAAAAACCTCTTACTGCAGTAGAGAAAGACAGGATGTTAGTTATGTTTTTATCTTTCTTAATTATCATTGTTTTCTGGGGAGCGTTTGAGCAAGCAGGAGGTTTAATGAGTTTATATACAGAACAAAAAACAGATAGAGCACTTTCTTTTTCATTACCACTTATAGGAAATGAAGTTCCTGCGGCTGTTTTTCAATCAATAAATGCATTTTTCATCATTACACTAGGAACTCTAGTAGCTAATTTTTGGTATAAGTGGGGTAAAAAAGGAAAAGAATCTTCTTCGTTATTTAAAATGGCCATCGGTGTTATTATCATGGCATTTGGTTTTTTCTTTATGAGTAAAGCTAGTATGGAAGTGGTTATGGATGGAGATAAAATAGTAGAAAAATCAGCAATGATATGGTTGGTGTTAGCATATTTATTTCATACAATTGGAGAATTATGTGCCTCGCCAGTAGCTCTGTCGTTTATTACTAAATTAGCGCCAATTAAGTACGCTTCATTCATGATGGGAGCTTATTTCGCAGCAACAGGTTTAGGAAATAAAGTAGCTGGTTTTGTAGGTGAACTTTCAGAAGGGGCAGGAGAATTCCAAGTGTTTACTGGAATTGCTATATTTTGTACAGTTTTTGGATTGTTAATTTTAGCAATTTTAAAACCTCTGAAGCGTTTAACTCATGGAGCAGAAGAGTTTAATAAAACTTCACAAGAAGAAGCTGAAGGATTTGAATTAGCAGATAATAATTAAAAAAATATGCCTTGATAGTATGAAATTACTACCAAGGCTTCTTTCTATTATAAACTATATATCAAAAAAATGAGTACAGATATCGAAAATTTATTTAAAGACAAGGTTTTAGGGCACCCAGCAGGGTTGTTCGTTTTGTTTTTTACAGAAATGTGGGAACGTTTTTCTTATTATGGAATGCGAGCCCTATTAATATTATTTTTTACCGCTTCATTAATGGATGAAGGTTGGGGGTGGCCACGTGAATGGGCATACGCAATCTTTGGTACTTATACCTCTTTGGTATACCTATCTACAATGGTAGGTGGATATTTTGCTGATAACGTTATTGGTATTCGAAAAGCTGTAGTTTTGGGGGCTGTATTAATGACTTTAGGTCACGGATGTATGGCTGTGGAAACTCCATTTTTTATCTACGCAGGTTTAGGCTTATTAGTTGTAGGTAGTGGTTTTTTTAAACCAAACATGACTTCTATTATCTCAGAAATGTATAAAGGGAAAGAAGAAAAGAAAGATGGCGCTTATACTATTTTTTACATGGGAGTAAATGCAGGAGCGTTTTTAGGAATACTTTTATGTGGATATCTAGGAGAAAAAGTAGGATGGTCTTGGGGATTTGGAGTAGCAGGTATTTTTATGTTATTTGGAATGTTACAATTCTGGTTTGCCCAAGGAATTTTTGGCAAGATAGGAGATGGACCTAAGAATAAAAATATTGATATTATCGATGATATAATCGATGAAGAAGCTTCTGAAGATGAAGATAGAAATTCGTTTACAGGTGTTCAAAAAATAATGATTGCTATATCTTCATTATTAGGTTTGGCTTGGATATTTAACGATCCTATTTCAAAAATTTCCGAAGGAAAATATAACCTATTCCCATTCGAAGCAGTGGGCTTGTCTGGTTCTAATGTTGCTATCTTAGTAGCCTTAGGTCTTTTTATAGCCCTTTTGGTAATTAGAATACCTAAGTATGCTCCAGTGTTAAGAGACAGAATGTTAGCTGTTGTTTTCTTTGCATTTGTAACTATATTTTTCTGGGCGATTTTCGAACAATCTCCAAGTTCATTAACTGTTTTTGCTAAAGATTATACACAAAGAACATTAGAAGGAAGTGCAGGAACAATTTTTAAAGTAGTAAATTCTTTAATGACCATTGTTCCTTTAGGTATTATTACTTGGGTTTTATATTTGTTATTTAAAAAGACTTTTGGAAAATATGCACTTTCAAATATTTTCTTAGCATTAAGTTTTTTAATTGTATGGGGAATAGCTCTTTGGATGTTATATGCTGAGTTCTTAAAAGACACAACAGAAGTGCCAGCATCATGGTTTTCAATATTAAACTCACTATTTATTATTACGTTAGCGCCATTATTTTCTAAATGGTGGGAAAGTAAATACAATCCTAATGCAAATATGAAATGGGCAATAGGTATGGGGTTATTAGGATTAGGTATGGCGTGTGTTGCCATTGGTTCTGCAGGAATACCCGTAGGAGCTAAAACAGCATCAGTAAGTATGATATGGTTAATTTTAGTGTATTTATTTCATACTATGGGAGAATTATGTGTGTCTCCAGTAGCTTTATCGTATGTATCTAAGCTGGTACCGGGACGTATGATTGCTTTTATGTTTGGTATTTGGTACCTAGCAGTAGCCATTGGTATGAAATTAGCAGGTGTATTTGCAGAGTCTTCAGAGGCAATAGCACAAGAAAAAGGATTAAGTAGCTTTTTCTGGTTGTTAACTTTTGTGTCTTTAGGTTTAGCAGTATTATCAGCAGTACTTTATCCAGTAATTAAAAAATTAATGCACGGAGTTAAATAACTCTAAATAAACGTTAAAACAATATTTTACAACCTGTCAATTTTAAATGTTGGCAGGTTTTTTTGTAAATTTGGAACACTTATTGAGACTTAAGGAGTATGAAAAAAATAATAGTAGTAGCAGTTTTAATCTTTATTTCATTTGGAGTAAAGGCGCAAGATAAAGTAAACTGGTTAAGCTTTGAAGAAGCGATGGAAATGAGCGAGAAAGAGCCAAAGCCAATTTTAGTAGACATTTATACTGACTGGTGTGGTTGGTGTAAAAAAATGGATAAAACAACCTATAAAAACAAAGTAATTATTGAGTATATCAATACACATTATTATCCAGTAAAGTTAAACGGAGAAGCAAAAGATGATATTACGTTTCAAGGAAAAACGTTTAAGTACCAAGCTCAAGGAAGAAGAGGGTATCACCAGTTAGCAGCGGCTATAATGAAAGGACAGTTAAGTTATCCTTCAACTGCTTTTTTTAATACAGAAAGACAATTGTTACAAAACGTACCAGGGTATTTGGAAGAAAAAAAGTTTGAAAAAATACTAGCGTATTTTAACAAAGATAATTACAAGAATACACCATGGAAAGAGTTTGAAAAAAACTTTAAAAGCGCCATGTAAAGTCTATTCTCTTAAAATATAAGCACCATTTTGACCAGTATACCAAAATGGTGTTTTTTGTTTATAACAAGTTTCTCTCCATCTAGTAATATATGATTTATAATTACTTCCATCAGCAATAATTTGTTGAGGTTTTAAGGTAGTAATTAATCTATTTAAGTTTATTTTAGGACTGTTTCGTAGGAGAACTATCGGGTTTTTAAGTCCGTCTATTCGATAAATTCCTACACTATCTACAATTAAAAATTGCTTACTTTTATATGAGAAAACAGCTAAGGTAGAGTCAATAATTTTAGAAGAAACATGTTCTCCAATTCTATACGACTGTATTGGTTTTTGTTGATGTAAAATAGTTTTATTCAAAGAACTAATGATTGATAATTCTTTCCCATTTCTCTTTCCGTAAAATGAGTGTCGGCTTTTATGAAATACAATGAATTCACTTTTTCTGTTAATTTGAAACTTTTCATAAAAATAAATTCCCTGTAGTAAGAGGATAGAAGCTAAAAGTAAAGTTGCATTTTTATAAGTTTTTCGAATACACGCTTGATATAAGAAAATAATAAAAACATACCAAGCTAGCATTGCTTCAAAAGACATGGAAATTTCTTTGAATAAAAAATCTTCTTGATGAGCAACCCAATCAACAAAATAATTCATTGTTGAGATAATAAACCCGTAAATATTAGCTATAAATTGAGGTAAGATGTTCAGTACTGCCAATACTATAATTACAATTCCGAAGAGTAAAATTCCGCCTAAAAAAGGAATAATTATTAAGTTAGATAAAATAAATAAGCCTGGGAATTGATGAAAATAATATAAACTTATTGGTAAAATGCCTGCTTGTGCAGCTATTGAAACGGTAAATAAGCTCCAGCCTTTATCTAGTAACCAAAGTTTAGGTTTCCAGAGGTTGTAGAGTAATGGTTGCACCCAGACAATACCAAAAACAGCCAGATAACTCAGTTGAAAACCAACATCAAATAAAAACATGGGTTTTATTAAAAGTAAAAAGAACATAGAACTGATTAAAGAATACTCAATCATCTTTTTTCGTTTGAATGATTGTCCAATTGCGACAAAAGTGAACATGGTTACAGCTCTAACTACTGAGGCTGATAATCCAGCAATAAAAGCAAAAGACCATAAGAGTAATACAATACAGATGGTTTTTACGAGTATTCCGTTAGGAAGTTTTTCCATAGGTTTGAATGCATAGGAGAGCAATAACAGTAAAATACCAATATGTAATCCTGAAATGGCTAAAATATGAATCGCGCCTGCATTGGTATAGCTTTCTAATAGCTCTTTAGATATTTCTTGACGCTGACCGAGTAATAAAGCATTAATCACAGCAAATTCATCATTGGAAAAGTGATATTGTTTTAAGGAAGTTTGTACTTTTTCTCTGATGCTAGCCGATAAACCAACTAAAGAAAAGTTTGAGTTGCTAAGCTGTTTAAATTCTTGCTTGCTTAAAAACACTTGATAATAAACATACTGTTTTGCTAAATACTGTTTGTAGTCAAATTGATGCGGATTTAAAGGTGGAATCAGCTCTTTAAAAGGAGTTTTGATAAAAATCCGATTACCTACCTTTAATATGGGTGATGAACTGTTCTTTTGAATGTTTAGAAGAATAGTTCCAGTAGTTTTGGTAGTATCTACTTGTGAAACTTCAGTTAGGTATTTTGTATAGTAATTACCTGGTTTTAATACTTTTTGTATAGTGACTATAGAAGAGGAGGTGTTAGTCAAATGAAATGCATAATAATTCGTATAATTCTTCGGATTATGAATATAGGTGGTGCTAACCCCAATAAAAACAAAAAGGAGTAAGCTAACGATACTAAATATTTTTCGTTTTTGTAATCTTTTTGAAAAAAAGAGAATGATTAAAAAACCTAATAAGGAACTGCCTAAATAAATAAAACTATATCGCCAAACCTGTATATAGAATTGAAGCATAATCCCAATAACAAGGCACACTAAAAAGTGAAAAGGAGGGTATTCTAACAATTTTTTCATAGTCCCTTAAAGTTATGAAAAACTTTGAATATAAGAAGTTTAGCTATTGTTACTGAGGGTGTGGATTTATTTTAACAATTTATACTCATTCATAGCTAGTTTATTAAAAATAAAGCGAAACCAAAGAAAAAGCAACCTTACTTCGGCTACGCTCAGTAACCAGTAAGATTGCTTTTTATTTATTATAAACTTTAAAAAGTAATTTATATAATTTCTACAAATAAACCTTCCTCCGTTTTTTCAACTTTAGCAAGATTGTTTTTAGTCAATCCTTTAATGGTTTTGTCCCACTTTTTATTAGACAAACCACTTTGAGTTTTTAACTCGTTTAAATCTATTTTTTCAGCTTTTTCTATCAATGCTAGCAATGCTTTTTCGTCATCGTTTAATTCAACAGCAGGAGCTTGCTTTTCAGGTTTCATTTGCGGGAAGAATAATACTTCTTGAATTGACGGATTGTTTGTTAAATACATAATTAAACGGTCCATTCCAATTCCTAATCCAGAAGTAGGAGGCATCCCATATTCTAAGGCACGTAAAAAATCTTGATCGATAAACTCACCCGCTTCATCATCTCCACGTGCTGCTAACTTTAACTGAGCTTCAAAACGTTCACGCTGATCGATTGGGTCGTTTAATTCAGAGTATGCATTGGCAATTTCTTTACCACATACCATTAACTCAAAACGTTCAGTTAATTCAGGATTGTCACGGTGCTCTTTACATAATGGAGACATTTCCTTCGGGTAATCGGTAATAAAGGTTGGTTGAATGTAGTTTCCTTCACATTTCTCACCAAAAATCTCATCAATTAATTTTCCTTTACCCATGGTGTCGTCTACCTCGATACCCATGTCTTGAGCGGCTTTACGGATTTCATCTTCCGATTTTCCGTTGATGTCAAAACCGGTAAAGTGCTTGATAGAATCAGCCATCGTAACACGGGCATACGGAGCTTTAAAATCTACCTTATACTCTCCAAAAGTAGCTTCCGTAGTTCCGTTTACAGCTAAAGCACAGTGCTCTAATAATTTTTCGGTGAACTCCATCATCCAGTTGTAGTCTTTGTACGCTACATAAATTTCCATGGCGGTAAATTCTGGATTGTGCGTTCTGTCCATTCCTTCATTACGAAAGTTTTTAGAGAACTCATATACACCATCAAAACCACCAACAATCAAACGCTTTAAGTATAACTCATTCGCAATACGCATATATAATGGAATGTCTAAGGCATTGTGATGTGTAATAAATGGTCTTGCAGCGGCACCACCTGGAATAGGTTGTAAAATAGGTGTTTCTACTTCAAAATATCCTGCATCATTAAAAAACTGACGCATGGCGTTGAATAACTTAGTACGTTTTACAAACACTTCTTTTACCTGTGGGTTTACTACCAAATCAGCATAACGCTGACGGTAACGCATCTCAGGATCTGTAAATCCGTCAAAGGTATTTCCTTCAGCATCTACTTTTGGTAATGGTAATGGCTTTAACGATTTACTTAATAGTTTAAAATCTTTTACCATGACAGTGATTTCTCCAACCTGAGTTTTAAATAACTCTCCTTCAATACCTACAAAATCACCTATATCTAATAACTTTTTGTACACTTCGTTGTACAAATTTTTGTCTTCACCTGTACAAATCTCATCTCTGTTAAAGTATACTTGAATACGTCCTTCACTATCTTGCAATTCAGCAAAAGAAGCTTTTCCTTGAATACGACGAGACATTAACCTACCAGCAATCACTACCTTCTTACCTTCCTTAAACTCCTGTTTAATCTGTTTGGAATTCGTATCTAATGGAAATAAATCTGCGGGGTATGGATTGATACCCAATTCACGTAATTTTGATAGTTTTTCTCTACGTACAACTTCTTGTTCTGATAATTGCATTGACTTAATTTTTAAGTAATTTTAATTTAAAGGTGCAAAGATACAATCAATTACAAAATTAGACAACGGTAGTATCACATAGATTTTATAAAAAAAGTTATTTTTTATTTGTGAGTTTCTGAAAAGAATGTATATTTGCAGGCTGTCTAATTTTAAAAAGACAGCATTTAGTTGTGTTGTTAGATACTTTAAATAGTATCATGGTTTTGTTAACCAATGGAAAGCTTCCCTTAGATGGGTTGCTTTTTTTTTTGCATTTTATTTATGTTTATTTAGAAGCTATTTCCCGCTTTCCGCACTCGCTCTCTTCGAGGAGCTCAAACAGATGCTCCAATCGGGGCTAAGTGTATTTGCTAACTTTTTAAATCATTAATACCTGTCATTCCGAACTAGGTGCGAATAGGAACCTCATGATTAGAAGTAAAACTTAGATATAGCTTGCTTGCTTCTAAAAGAAAGAATTACTGTATTCAAAAAACTTAACAATAAATAACACTAAGAATACCATAGAAATTGAAAATTTAATGGTTGCTGAAGCTAAAAAACCTAAAAAGGCACCAAAAGAAGCTTTAATCGCTCTGTTAGTGTCTTTGCTGTCATAAATTAATTCACCAACTAAGGCCCCTACAAAAGCACCTATTAAAATTCCAAAGGGAATAGGGGAGAGTAATCCAATAACTAAACCGATAGTAGTACCGTATACTCCGTATTTGGTACCGCCAAAACGTTTAGTTCCCATAGCAGGTATAAAGTAATCAAGAAAAAATATAATAACAGCAATAGCTAAAGTGATTCCTAAAAATGTCCAATTTTGAGGAATAGCTTTTGTTAAATGCAATAATAACAAACCTACCCATCCAGTAATAGGCCCTGGTAATATGGGTAAAAAGGAACCTATTATCCCTAAGCAAGCAAAAACAAACCCGAGTATAACTAAAAATATATCCATTAACTTTTTATTGATAAGACGAAAATATAAAAGCTTTGTTACATATTTTATAACTAAAAAATTAGTTTAAACTAATTTTTTAGTTATATTTGTAAGCATGATGTCATAGGAAAGAAGGAGAGGTAGAGGCTGTTGTGTAAGTAAGAGTTGATAAAAAACTTTAAATAGGGTAAAATGAAAAAAATAATAATATTGCTACTGTTTTTTACAGTAGCAATGAATGCACAAGAAAGTGATAAGGATAATCAATTAATTGAAGAGACTATTATTAATTATATAGAGAATTTTTTTGAAAATAAGTTTGAAGAGATGAAAGTATCCCTGCATCCTAGGTTATCAAAAAGAGGATTAAATCCCAACGGTACTTTAAGTGAAGATTTTCCTATAGAAAAGTTAAAAGAGTTAATGGACTCAAAAAGGGCTTTTCCAAAAAAGGATCAAAAAAATGTGGTAGAAGGTATCATTGTTATGGGAAATATGGCAAAAGCCAGTTTAATTACAGGATACTCTAAAACAAGATGGGTAGAGTATATTCACTTAGTTAAGTTGGATGATAAATGGCAAATTATTAATGTATTTTGGGATTTTAAAAAGAAAAAAAAGAATGAATAAGCAATTAACGAAAGCAGAAGAACAAATAATGCAAGTAGTATGGAAGTTAAAAAAAGCTTCAGTAAAAGAAGTAATAACTGAATTATCCGAGCCAAAACCAGCATACAATACTGTTTCAACAATTATAAGGATTTTAGAAACTAAAGAGTTTGTGGGACACGAACCCAAAGGTAGAGGTTACGTATACTATCCGTTAGTAGAAAAGTCGGCGTATAGTAATGAAAGTTTACATAAGTTAATGAACGGCTATTTTGGAGGTTCATTTAAAAGCATGGTGTCTTTTTTTATGAAAGAAAACAAAATGGATATCCAAGAGCTGGAGAGTATTTTAAAGGAAGTAAATAAAAACAAGAAGTCATGATAAACTATATCATTCAAGTTGTATTATTCCAAGTGCTTTTTGTAGCGGTGTACGATTTCTTTTTAAGCAAAGAAACCTTTTTTACCAAAAACCGATGGTATTTGTTAGGTACTGCATTACTATCGTTTGTGTTGCCTTTGTTTAAAATTTCAACAGTTCAAAAAGCAGTACCGCAAGAATATTACATTCTATTACCAGAGGTAGTATTGTCACCTCAAAAAGTAATTGAAAAAGCGGCTTGGTATCAATCTATTACTTATTTAGATGTATTGTTTTGGGTTGGGTGTGCCTTGTTTTTAGTTGTGTTTTTAGTAAAGTTAGAGCGTATCATACGATTAGTTTTACGATACGGAACTACTCGAAAAGACAATTATAAATTGATATTCCTTCCAAAAGAAACAAAGGCGTTTTCATTCTTCAATTATATTTTTTTAGGAAAGGATATTCCATCATCAAAGCAAGAAAAAATTATTCAGCACGAATTGGTGCATAGTGAGGAAAAACACACGATAGATTTATTGTTTTTTGAACTTTTAAAAATAGTAATGTGGTTTAATCCAATGGTGTATGTATACCAACATCGTATTTCGTTAGTTCATGAATATATTTCAGATGCTGTAGCTAGCAAATCTGATAAGAAAGAAAATTATATAAACCATTTACTCGCTGATATTTTTCAGGTTGAGCATATTTCATTCATTAATCAATTTTACAAACATTCATTAATCAAAAAACGAATTATTATGATGACAAAAAAGAAGTCAAAAAAAGTAAAACAGCTAAAGTATTTACTGCTAATTCCGCTTTTAGGAAGTATGATTTTATATACAGCATGTTCAAGTGAAGAAGTTAAAATGAATAAGGTTGAAAAACAACCTATAACAATATATAAAAGTGAGGAAGGTAAAATTGTAAAAAAACCATCTACGGGCTACCAAAGTAAATATCTTGATTTGTTTTTAGGAAAAGAACTTCCAAATACTAAAGAATACTCTATAGATGACCTGACAGAAGAAGAAAGAGGAGAATATTTAGCTTTATTAAATGGATTTAGTAAAGAAGGAATGCCTCAATTAAACATTAGAGTTTTTGAAGCTGAAAATGATAGAAAAATGGTTGCTTTTGACTTTATGGAGAAAAATAAAAATCAAGGAAAAACCAATAGCCAAGACTCAGAAGATGTTTCTTTTTCTACAATGGAAAAAGTACCAACTTTTCCAGGCTGTGCTGAAGGAGATAAAGCTTGCTTCGCTAGAAGTTTACAACAATTTGTAGCAGATAATTTTGATACTTCTTTATCGAAAACGTTAGGGGTATCCGCTGGAAAAAAACGAATTTATGTTCAGTTTAAAATAGATAAACAAGGAAAAGTCGTTGATGTAAAAGCAAGAGCACCTCACGTAACATTAAAACAACATGTAGAAGCGTTGGTACAAAAATTGCCTCAAATGCAACCAGGTGAACATAAAGGGAAAAAAGTACGAGTGAGTTATACCTTACCCATTACATTTACCGTAGAATAAATTAAGTATATTGGTTGCAGCAAAGCAACAGATAAAACCAAAAATAGAAACGTGAGAAATAAAATTTTACTTATTGTTTTTGTACTAGGAATACTAAAAGTCGAAGCGCAAGTTTCGACTTTTAAAACGATTGATAGTTTAGTAAATATAGGACGTTATCAAACAGCATTGACTAAGTTACATGCTATGGATACTACTTTCCAATCAACTTCAACAATAGCCGCAATTTATGCGTCTATAGATAATTACAAGCAAGCATCAAAGTATTATGAACAAGCCTTAGCCTTACAAGATGATTACTCTGTTAAAGTAAGGTTAGCTAAAGCATATCAACAACAAAAAAAATTACAAAAAGCCATTGATGTTTATGAAAACATTGTAAAAGGAGATGTTGAAAACTTACTTATTCAGTACCAATTAGGAAAATTATACGTACAAACAAAGCAACCTGCAAAAGCAATAGATACTTTTAAAAATAGTATTCAGCAAGATAGTACGAACGCAAATTATCATTATCGATTGGGAATTGCTTACGGAATGTTGAAAAAGCGTAACCTACAAATAAATAGTTTTTTAGAGGCGTATAAAAATGATAACGAGCATATCAAATCGATTCATCAATTAGCTTTGGCTTATACTTTTTTAAGAGATCAAGACTCGGCAAACATTTTTGTAAATAGAGGTTTGGTAGTGAACCCAAATCATATCAACTTAAATAAGCTAAAAATTAATAATTTATATAGAGAAGAGAAGTTTATTGAAGCCATTCAATATCTACAAAGACTAGATACGTTAGAACCTAACGAACACTACACACAAAAAATGTTAGGACGTAGCTATTTTAATCTAAAGAAATACGATGAAGCAAAAAAGTATTTTAATAACGCTATAAGAATTGATCGGTCAGACTTTAAAGCCTATACTTACTTGGGAGATATTAATTTTGAAAAGAAAAAGTTTTACAAAGCTCAGTTAGACTATATGGTGGCAATTTTTACGGGTAAAGAACCCAGAGATGTTGAATACTACCAATTGGCGAGAGTTTATGAAGAGTTAGGAAACCCTAAAGAAGAATTAAAGTCCTATAAAAGGGCCTTTGAAGAGAATAGGGAAAACTACAAAGCGCTGTATCAACTGGCTAAAACAAGTGAAGCTTATTACAAAGATAAAAGAATAGCTTACAAGCATTACAAAGATTATGTAAATCGTTTTAAAAGAAAAGATTCGGTAATGACAAAACATGCTAAAGAAAGAGTAAAAGAAATTAAAAAGTACTATTTCTTACAAGGAGAGATTTTACAATAGTATTTAATTTTGTATATTCATCTTAAAATCAACAAGATGAATTTTCGCTATGTAGCTTTTGGGGTTTGTGCTTTGCTATGTTCTTCTTGCGATTTCTTTCCATTTTTTAAAAAAGAGAATGCAAAGGTTATAGATACTATTGTAGATTTTACAAAAGTAGATGAATCTCCTTCTTTTAATAAATGTAAAAATTTGTTTAATGAAGCGAGAATTAATTGTTTTAGAGAAGAGATTTATAAAAGAATAACAACCAGTTTACTAGAGTACAAGTTCGTAACTAAAAATAGTTTAGATGAAGAGGTGTTTATTGATGTTCTAGTTAATAAGGAAGGTAAGTTTGTCTTAGGAAAGGTAATAGCCCCTGAAATTGTTGTCAATCAATTACCCGAATTGGATAGTATTATAAAGCTAACAATAGAGAAATTACCCACCATAACTCCAGCAACTAAAAGAGGAATACCTGTAGTAACAAAATACCAATTGCCAATTAAAATAAAAACAGAGTAGTTGGTTATAATTTCAAAAGCTCTTCAACAAAATCACGACTATTAGATAAACGAGGAATCTTATGCTGTCCTCCTAGTTTTCCTTTTTTCTTCATCCAATCATAAAACAATCCTTCACGAGCTTGATGTATTTTAGGTATTGCTAAAGTCATATCGTTATAACGTTTAGCTTCGTAGTCAGAATTACAATTTTTTAAAGCATTGTCTAGTGCTTCAGTGAAAAAAGTAATATCCTTAGGCGATTTTTTAAACTCAATAATCCATTCATGAGCTCCATTCTCTTTACCATTCATAAAAACAGGTCCCACCGTATATTCTTTAATTTCACAGTTGGTTTTGTCACTTGCTATTTTTAAAGCATCTTCAGCATTTTCAATAATTAATTCCTCTCCAAAAACATTGATATGATGCTTCGTACGTCCTGTAATTTTTATACGGTAAGGATCGGTTGAGGTAAACTTAATAGTGTCGCCTATCAAATAACGCCATAAACCACCATTAGTGGTAATAACAATGGCGTAATTAACATCTTTTTGTACATCAGAAAGGGGAACTGTCTTTGAGTTTTCTCCGTTGTATTCACTCATTGGAATAAACTCATAAAAGATTCCGTAGTCTAGCATTAATAACATCTCATCAGAATTATTTCGGTCTTGAATGGCAAAAAAACCTTCTGATGCATTATAGGTTTCATAATATTTAAAATCGTCTCTTGGAATGAGCTTCTTATATTGCTCTCTGTATGGGTTAAAGTTAATACCTCCATGAAAATAAACCTCTAGATTGGGCCAAACTTCCAAAATATGATCCTTTCCTGTTTTTTCTAATACCCTGTTTAATAAAACCAGCATCCAGGAAGGAACACCAACCAAACTTGTGATGTTTTCGTCTATAGTTTCGTTAATAATAGCTTCCATTTTAGTTTCCCATTCACTCATCAATGCCGTTTCTTGTTTTGGAGCCGAGCTAAAATCTGCCCAAAAAGGCATGTTTTCAATAATAATTGCCGACAAGTCACCAAAGTAGGTGTTGTTGTCTTCATATACCGCAGAACTTCCTCCTAAACGAAGTCCTTTTCCTGTAAAAAGATTTGCGTTTTCATTGTTGTTAATGTATAAACACAACATGTCTTTTCCGGCTTTAAAATGACAATACTCAATAGCTTCGTCACTTACAGGAATAAACTTGCTTTTGGCATTGGTAGTACCGCTAGATTTGGCAAACCAACGTATAGGAGTAGGCCAAAATAAATTTTGTTCTCCCTTCCTACAACGTTCAATAAGCGGTTCAATGCTTTCATAACGTTGAATAGGAACATTGTTGGTAAAGTCAGTATAACTCTTAATTGAAGAGAAGTTTTGTAGCTTTCCAAACTCAGTATTCTTAGCGGCACTTACAAGTTTTAACAATAGTTCATTTTGAACATCAATAGGGTATTTTAAAAATAGCTCTACCTGATGTTTACGCTTTTTTAAAAACCAAGAAATGATTGAATTTATAAATGGAAACGTCATAGATTAACTCTTAATTCAATTTTTTTACTGTAATTTTGTGAAGCTAAATGTAACAAAATTTAAGACATGCAATACCAAGGAGTTTTAAAAAAAATGCCTACCGAAAATTTACATACAGTTCAATACTACTTAGATATGGGGGCTGATTTTTTGAATATGAATCAGTTATTAAATAAAGAATTGAAGTTGAGTTTTGTTACTTACGAGTGTTTAAATTGCCATTTAGAAAAAAAAATATACCGCCAAGGGTTTTGTAAAAAATGCTTTTTTGAGACTCCAACTGCAGGAGATTGGATTATGCGCCCTGAGTTGAGTAAAGCACATTTAGGAGAAGAAGATAGGGATTTGGAGTATGAGAAAAAGGTACAGTTACAACCGCATATTGTGTATTTAGCAAATTCAAGTAATGTAAAAGTGGGAGTGACAAGAAAACAGCAAGTTCCCACTCGTTGGATAGATCAAGGCGCACATGAAGCGATTGAAATAGTGGAGGTACCGAATCGTTATTTGGCAGGAATTACAGAGGTGGCTTTAAAAGAACATGTAGCTGATAAAACGAACTGGAGAACCATGCTGAAAAATGATATTAAGGATGAAAACTTGGTTGAATGGCGTGAGCGATTACAAGAGTTTATTCCTGATGAAGCGAAAGAATATTACATAGCTAATAACACTGAAACGAATATTCAATTTCCAGTTGAAAAATTTCCCCTAAAGCCTAAAAGCTTAAATTTAGAGAAAGAAGAAACCTATACAGGTAAATTGGTAGGAATTAAAGGACAGTACTTAATTTTTGAGGACGAAACAGTGTTTAATGTTCGTTCTAATGAAGGGTTGGTCGTTAAAATTGAACTTTTATAACAGTTCAATTTCTTTCTGAATATTTTTTCGTGCTGTATCTTCGAATTTTTGAAAAAAGTATTCTGTTTTGAATATTTTTTTCATCGTTAAAAAATGTTGAAGAGCTTTTTTACGCCCTGAGTTATAAACCAAACTAGGATAAACGGCATATTCTTTTCGAACATTTGTATAATACTGAGTATATATTTTCCAGTCTTGACCTAAGATTGATAAATCAGCGTCAGTAAAATAATTGGTGTCTGAATCTTCAGCCACATTATGAGATTTAGTGGCTAAAATTTGAGTGCAGCAACTCTCTATCATTTCTTTAGGCACTGAAAGTTGTTTCATTCTTTTAATAGCTAATTCAGCGCTTTTTTCTTCGTTGTTACTTTTTAAAGAGTTGTAGATGATATCATGATAAAACAGTGTGAATAAAATTGTGTTCCAATGACTTATTTTGGTTTTTATAGGAGCTAATTGAAAAAGTAAATTTTCAAGATGTTCTAATGTGTGATAATGTCTTTTTTTACGAGTATAATGCTCTTCTATTTCTTGCCATAATAAGATATTGAAACTGTTGTCGTTTGAATAGTTGGCTAGCAGGTTTAAAAAAGTATTTTTTAGCATAAACAAAAAAGGAGTAAAAAGAAAAAAGGGTTCATTCGAACCCTTTTTTTAATGTTTAACAGCCACATGATTATCATTCATTTTCAATTCACTAAGAACGTTTAAGGCTTCATTTACATAAATGTCTTTTCGAAGGTTTTGATGCCACGCAACTCGTTTTTCTTCTAAAACAGTATCCTTTTTAAACAAGTTTAACTCATATTTAGGAGATACAAAAGTTAGATGAGAATCAAACTTAAAAATGTCTTTAAACTGTTCTCCTTCTTTCGTTTTAGCCTTGCTTTCTTCTTTAAAGGCTTCATAGTTTAAAGAATACACTCTTTCATCTTGGTTTTTCTTTAGCCATTTAGCGTAATCATTTATTTTATTAAACTTTTCGTTATTCATTACACGTTGTTTACTGTTGTATACTACATCAGCAAAGTTACTGTATGAATTCGTAGCAGTATATTTTGCTTGTTGTACCTTATCCCAAGGCAAAGCACCGTCTAAATCACGCTCTCCAAAATCCATATAGCTATATCGGGTAGGTAAAGAAATATCAGAATAAACTCCTTCAATTTGAGTAGACCCACCATTAATTCTATAGAATTTTTGAATGGTCATTTTTAAAGCGCCCAGATCGTTTGGGTATTGTTCATAAAAACGGTTTATAGGTAATACATTTTGTACAGTTCCCTTACCGTAAGTTTGTTTACCACCAATAATAACCCCACGCTTATAGTCTTGCATTGCTGCAGCAAAAATTTCAGAAGCAGAAGCAGAAAATTCATTTACCATTACCACCAAAGGTCCTTCCCATTGAATTTTTGGATCAGTATCAACCTTTACTAAAGGATCTTCACCACGGTATTTAACTTGAACTATTGGTCCTTTATTAATAAATAAACCACCAATTTCAATAGCTGTTTTTAATGATCCACCACCGTTATCACGTAAATCAACAATTAAACCTTGAACATTTTCTTCTTTTAAACGTTCAATTTCTTTTTCCATGTCTTTTGCTGCATCTCTGCGGCTTAAATCGTTAAAATCTATATAAAATCTTGGAAGATTGATAATCCCGTATTTTTTACCATTTTTATCAACTATACTCGACTTTACAAAAGTTTCTTCAAGTTCAACAACGTCTCTAATAATAGGAATTACTTTAATAGAACCGTCAATTTTTTTCTTTACAGTTAAACGAACTTCAGTTCCCTTTTTCCCTTTGATAAATTTTATGGCATCATCTAAACGCATACCAACAATATCTAAAGGCTCTTCATCACCTTGTGCAACCTTTAAAATAATATCGTCAGCTTCTAACTCTCCTTGTTTCCATGCTGGACCTCCAGAAATTAATTCAACAATATGGGTGTAAATTCCTTTTTTCTGTAAACGAGCTCCAATTCCTTCTAGCTTACCAGACATCTCTTGATCGAAACGTGTTTTAATTCGAGGAGACATATAGGTTGTATGTGGATCAAAACCACTTACGACACTATTTAAAAATGTAGAATACCAATCAGAATTTTCAAGTTCACCAATACGCATGTATAAATCATCCATGTTTTTTAGGACTTTCTTTCTCGCTTCAAACTCTAACTCTTTAAAGCTTTTCTTTTTAAAAGTTTTGTCTTTTTTAGCTTTTTCGTTTTGTTGGTTTTCAGCGTCTTCAATGTTACTTAAAATAGATAGCTTTAATTGTTTTCGCCAATAGTCGATTAATTCAGTTTCGTTTTGAGCATACGGAATTTTGTCGTAATCAATATCAATAGTTTCTTTCTTTTTATAATTGAAAGGTTGTTTTAATAAAGAACGGTAGGTCTTTTTACCCGATTCCATTTTTTCGAGAAAACGTTGATATACTAACTTATAGAAGTCAATATTAGACTCTCTTAATTGATTGTCTATTTGATATTTATATTGAGAAAATTCTTTTAAGTCTTCTTGCGTAAAATAACGTTTACTAGGATCGAGCCCGTCTATAAATGTAGTATATACATGTTCTGAAAAATCGTCATTTAATTTTTTTTGAACGTAATGATACCTACTTAAAATATTTTTTAAAATATAAACAATTACACGGTCTTTTTCAGGGTCGTTGTTAGGAAGTGTATTCGAACTAACAGAGTTAGAAAATAAAAGAGTAATTGCTAAAAATGGAATGATAAATTTCGTCTTCATAAAACCTTCTGTCTTTTTAATTTGTGTTGAGTCGTTGTGTTGCTAAGCTACTAAAATAATGCCAATTTTTTAGTTTTATTGCTTTTTATAAATACCTCTAAAAACTTCTTTGGTTTTTTTGAAGTTTTCGTCAAGAAGATTCCATACTTGCGTTACAGAATGATCTTTGTTTTTTGTCCAAGTAATTTGATTGTAATAATTGCCTTTATCGTTTTCTATAAGATCACTTTTTAACATCATAGAATTATCTTTAAAACGACCTTTTAAAACTAATGAAAAACCAGTGTTATCAATCCAAACTTGATTCCAAGTATCGTCTTTTTTATTGTAATAATTGTAACTAGTTCCTTTACTTTTAGATGTTTTTGAGTCCCAGTTTTCTTGAATAGCACAAGCATTTGGCATTTTTATAACATTGTTATGACCAATTAATTTTCCTTTAGTGTTATAAACATTCCAATTTCCGACCCAAAAATCAAATTGAGTGTAGCTTATTTCATTACATGGTATTGTGGGGATGTTTTGTGCAGAAATGATTGAAAAAAAAGAAGAAATAATAAAAATAGTTACATAAACAATAATCCGTACCATAATGTTTGGGTTTGATTACCACAATTTTACATATAAAATTAACCAATCTGTCTTTACAAAATGTTAAAAATAGAATCCATTTTTTATGTTACATTTGTTGTAAAACTTACTTACTATGCAAGATAGACCTTTGATTTTAGTTACAAATGATGATGGAATCACCGCTCCTGGTATTCGTATGTTAATTGAGATTATGAATAAAATAGGGGATGTAGTAGTGGTGGCTCCTGATAGTCCACAAAGTGGTATGGGACATGCCATTACAGTTAATAATGTGTTGCACTGTAATCCTATTACCATTGATGAAGGTCCGCAGATAGAGTATAGTTGTTCAGGGACACCAGCAGATTGTGTTAAAATGGCAAAGAACGAGATTTTAAATCGTACGCCCGATTTGTGTGTTTCAGGAATTAACCATGGAGCAAACTCATCAATTAATGTAATATACTCAGGAACCATGAGTGCAGCTGTTGAGGCTGGTATTGAAGGAATTCCAGCAATAGGGTTTTCTTTGCTAGATTTTGATTGGCATGCCGACTTTAGAGCAGCGCGTAAGTTTATTGAAAAAATAGCGTTAAATGTTTTGTTAAACGGATTACCTGATGGAGTAATTTTAAATGTAAATATTCCCAAACTAAAAGAAGACGAAATTAAAGGAGTTCGTATTTGTAGACAGGCAAATGGTTATTGGAAAGAAACATTTGATAAACGTAAAAGTCCCTTTGGTAAAGAATATTATTGGCTTTCTGGAGAGTTCGTTAATAGAGATAAAGGACAAGATACAGATATTTGGGCATTAGAAAATGGTTTTATATCGGTAGTGCCTGTTCAATTTGATATGACTGCACATCACGCTATTCAAAAATTACATACATGGGACATATAAAAAGAGAAATAGTAATAGGAATTTTAGTATCGTTATTAGCAACCACTTGTGGCTTTTTTGTCTATTTACAGTATATCTCTGAGCTTAGTATTTCTAAAACTATTGCTACTGTAAGAGAGGGGGGAGTTTTAGGATCTGTAGTTGCTTTGGCTGCAATCCCCAACTTATTTGTTTTTTGGGTGTTTTTAAAGAAAAAGCAAGATTATAGAGCAAGAGGAGTATTAATAACTACCATTGCTGTAGCTTTATTAACTGCATATTTAAAGTTTTTCTAATTTTAATACATGAAATATTACATTCTTGTAGGTGAAGCTTCGGGCGATTTACACGGAGCCAATTTGATGAAGGCCTTGCTAAAGAAAGACCCGAAAGCAGATATTCGTTTTTGGGGAGGAGATTTAATGCAAGAAGTTGGCGGTACGCTTGTTAAGCACTATAAAGAGCGTGCTTTTATGGGCTTTGTTGAAGTATTGATGAATTTGCGTAAGATTTTAGGAATGATTTCTTTTTGTAAAAAAGACATTGCTCAATTCAATCCTGATGTAATTATTTTTATTGATAACTCAGGTTTTAATCTTCGTATTGCTAAATGGGCAAAAAAACAAGGCTTTAGAACAAACTATTATATTTCACCACAAGTTTGGGCAAGTAGAGCAGGAAGAGTAAAAGATATTAAACGAGATATCGATAAAATGTTTGTAATTCTTCCGTTTGAAAAAGAGTTTTATAAAAAATATGATTATGCTGTTCATTTTGTAGGACACCCTTTAATTGATGGGATAGCTGGAAGAGAACAAGTTTCTATAGAAAAATTTAGAAGAGAGCACAATTTAGGGTACAAAGAGCTCATAGCACTGCTACCAGGAAGTAGGAAACAAGAAATAACAAAAATGTTATCGGTGATGCTTTCGTTGGTAGATGATTTTCCAAAATATCAATTTGTAGTGGCAGGAGCGCCGAGTCAATCGTATGAGTTTTATAAAGAAATTATTGGAGATGCCAATGTAAAATTTATTAATAATAAGACGTATGATTTGTTGAGTATTTCACATGCTGCTTTGGTAGCATCAGGTACAGCAACACTAGAAGCAGCTTTGTTTAAAGTGCCTCAAGTAGTGTGTTATAAAGGAAGTAATATTTCTTATCAAATAGCCAAACGAATAATAACATTGAAGTATATATCGTTAGTAAATTTAATAATGGGTAGGGAAGTGGTAAAAGAGTTGATACAAAATGAGTTTACTAAAGAAAATTTACAGCACGAATTAACACGTATTTTAGAGCCAGAACACCGTCAGGAATTATTTTTGTCATATTTTGATTTGGAGCAAAAATTAGGAGGAAAAGGAGCTTCTGAAAAAACAGCAAAGTTGATTGTTGCTGGAGTAAAAAAATAAAAAAAAGCATGATGAAAAAAATCTTTTTTATATGTATAGTTTCGCTTTTAATGATTTCTTGTGGGTCATCAAAAAACATAAGTAATACATACAAAACAAGAAAAAATTCCATCACGAGAATAGAGAACAAAAGAGCCGTAAAAACTACCAAAAAAGCAGCAGGAGTAACCATCGCAGATAAAATTGTATGGACTGCGGTTACTTATAAAGGAGTTCCATATCGTTTTGGAGGGATGACAAAAAGAGGAATGGATTGCTCGGGATTAATTTTTACATCATTTAAGCAACGAAATATACCTATTGCAAGAACATCGCATCAAATGTATGTACAAGGTGAAAGTATTTCGTTACGAGAGGTTCAAAGAGGAGACTTGCTCTTTTTTAAAACCTCTAGAAAAAGAGGTAGAATAAACCATGTAGGATTAGTAACATCGGTAACGAATGGTGACATTCGATTTATTCACTCTACTACCTCACAAGGTGTAATTGTTACTTCATTGTATGAAAATTACTGGAAACGAGCTTTTATCAAGGCAAAGCGAGTGTTGTAATACTCGCCAAATATCCGGTTAACAAATTTTTGGTTAGGTTTTATCTGTTTTGAAACAGGTGTTTATAGGTTAGTAGAAATACAACTTTTTAATAAAGATAAAAATAATTTAATACTTTTGAGCAATACCTCTTAAAACCTACTTTAGAAAATGAAGACATTAGATGTTGTTATTATAGAAGATGAAGATTTAGCAGCATCTTCTTTGGAGAATTTATTACTTAAAAGTCCTTATTCAATTTCTGTAAAAAAAAGGTTAGAAAGTGTTGAAGATTCAATTCTGTGGCTTCAAGAAAATACATGTGATTTAATTCTAAGTGATATTCACCTCGGAGATGGATATAGTTTTGAAATTTTTGAACGTTTGAAAATTTCAATTCCGATTATTTTTACCACAGCTTTTGATGAATACGCAATTAAATCTTTTCAGTTTTTTGCAATAGATTATTTATTAAAACCCTACAGTGAAGAGTTGCTTAATAAAGCAATTGAAAAATATATAAATCTTAACGAAAATAAAAACTATACCGATAAGCTAGAGCAATTACTATTACAAATGAATAATAGAATACAGCATCAAAAAGAAAAAGAACGCTTTTTGGTGTCAAAAGGAAGCTTATCAATTTCTATAAAAAGAGAAGATGTTGCTTATTTTATGGCACAAGGTAAGTATTTGTTCTTATTTACCTTTGATAATGAAAGCTACCTCTATGACGGAACCATTTCCAGTTTAGAAGAAGAATTGTCTGAAAAATATTTTTTCAAGATTAATAGGAAATACATTATTCAGCATTCAGCAATTAAAAACATTTCTAAATATAGTAACAATCGCATAAAAATAGACTTACAATCTAGTTTACAAGTGGAGGAAATGTTATTGGTGAGTGCTCAAAGAATAAAAGACTTTAAAAACTGGTTAGATAATTAGTTTTTATGAAATTCCTGTTAAAAAAAAGAAAGCACCAGTACTACTTTGCCGTTAGTATCTCTTTAATCGTTTTATTTTTTATTGGTTATAGATTAATAACCAATAAAATTACATTAGAAGCCGAGAGGTTAGTGAGTGAAGTAGTGAGTCAAACTGTAAGAGAAAAGAAAAATATATTACAATTTGATTTTAATGAGTTTGATAAGTTTATTTCAGGAGCAGAAAAAATTTTAGAAAAAGGGGCAGATTTAGAGGAGTCTGAATTTAAAAATAGATTGTTATTTAATAGTGAACTTGCTTTTTCTGAAGAAGTAATTGATGTCAGTTTTATTTACTTTTTAAAAGAAAATAAAGTTACCTATGCATCCTTTTTAGGGGCTGAGGAGTTAGAAGCTAAAACACTTGAAAAAATAACAGTATTAAAAAATGAGAACGAAACCTTTAACACAGTACTAGAGTTAAATAGTATTACATACTATCAAAAAATTATTACGCACCAATTACCAGATGGTACAATGGTAATATATGGTTACAATGTTAACTTATTAAAATATTGGAACTATTTTTCACAAAAGTATAAAGGGTATGGAGGTTATGTTATCGTTACAGATAAGGAAGGTGTTTGTATACTTCATCCAGATACTAGTTATATAGGGAAATATGAAAAATCTTTTTTTAACAACGTTACGCCAAGTAAAATTATTAAGTCTTTTAAGGTCAGGGAAGCAAAAAATAACCAACAAATTAAATCAACTGTTACCTCAGAGTACTTAAACTTGGAGGTATTAAGGTATTATAATGTATTACAAGTAGGTAAGTCAGAGTTAGTTTTAATAACAAGTTTTCCTTTAAATATCTTAATTAAAGAGTCTGTAAATGATATAAAACAGTATTTGCTTTGGATGAGTTTATTAGCATTACTAACATTTATGTTAATTTTAGGATTCTCGCGTAGTCAGTTAAGAAGTCAGCATTTAAGAACACTTCAATACGAACAAGAAAGAAAACGATTGGCAATAAGTAATGAGCAATACCAACAAAAAAATGCACGATTACAGCTCAGTCAACTACGAAAAAAATTAAATCCCCACTTTTTATTTAACACATTAAATTCTTTACATGTTTTAATAGGGCTAGATAAAACAATGTCTCAGCAGTTTGTTCTAAAGCTTTCTGAAGTTTATAGGTATTTATTAAAAGATAGAGAAGCTAATTTTACTACAGTTAAAGAAGAATTGCATTTTTTAGAACAGTATTTCTTTTTGCAAAAAATTAGATTTAATAACAGTATAAACTTGAGTGTTACAGACAGGAGTGAAGGAAAAGCTTTGCTAAAGAAAATTCCATTTTTAGCATTAGAAACACTAATTGAAAATGCTATTAAGCATAATGAAATAACAAAAAAGAACCCTCTTTTTATTAATGTTTTAATAGAAAGGGATAAGATAGTGGTAAGTAATAATTACAACCCAAGAAAAAGTAAAAAAGAAAAAAGCCATGGTGTTGGTTTGAGTTATTTAAGTAATTTTTATGCATTTTATAATGTAACCTCATTTAAAACAGAAGTTTTTGATAAAGATTTTAAATGTTATCTTCCTTTATTGTCAAAATAATAAAATTCACTCCTTTAATAACACACTTCACTCTAGTTTAATTTTAAAAAAGCAACTTCAGCGCTACATTTGGTTTCTTCTTAATCACAACTAATTTATGAAGAGGTATTCTCAGATGAAGAACATTAATGTAAAAGTACTAATCTTGTTTTTTTTATTTTTTACTACAATAGCTGTAGCACAAAAAGAAGAAGAAAAAGATACTATTAAGAGTACAAGTAAGGTTTCTTATAAGAAACTACAAAAAGAGGGAAATAAAAAAAGAGGGGTATTTAATATTTATAGATTAGAAGAAGACATCTATTTTGAAATACCAGACTCATTATTATCAAAAGACTTTTTAATAGTTAACAAAGTTTCTCAAGTTCCATATGCGCTTAATGGACATGGATTGAACAAAGGAATGGCTTATGAAACGAAATTAATTAGATTTTATAAAGATACACTCTTAAAAAAGGTGTGGGTAAAAACAATTAATCCCAGAGTAACTTCACCAAAGAACAACGCTATAACTCTTTCAGTACACGAAAATTTTGGAGAATCTATTATAGAAGAATTTAAAATAGAATCTGAAAACGAAGACGCTACCTCGGTGCTTATCAAAGTAAATAGAGTTTTTAATGGGGAAGATAAAAGTTTTAATGATTTGTTATCGAATATTGGGTTAGGAGGGAGTATTAAAACAAAACTGTCTAAGATAGAAAAAGTGAAAACTTTTTCGAGAAACATTGTGGTAAAATCACTTTTAACAACTTCTGTAAAAGAAGGTAAAAGTGCAGCATTACCATTATCTATAGGGGTGACAACAAATATCGTTTTGTTACCAACAAATATAATGAAACCTCGTTTTGGAGATAAAAGAATAGGGTACTTTAGTAAACCCATGGATTATTATTCTGATAGACAACATGAGGTAGAACACCGTGATTTAATCACTCGTTGGAGATTAGAGCCTAAAGAAGAGGATATTGAAAAATATAAAAAAGGAGCTGTAGTAACTCCTAAAAAACAAATAGTGTATTATATAGATCCTGCAACTCCTAAAAAATGGATACCATATATAAAAAATGGAGTATACGACTGGAACAAAGCTTTTGAACAAGCAGGATTTAAAGATGCTGTGGTTGTTAAAGAAGTAACCAAAGAAGACAAAGATTTCGATATTGATGACGTTCGTTACTCTGTAATTACCTATGTGGCTTCAGAAAGACAAAATGCAATGGGCCCTTCAATTGTTGATCCACGAAGTGGTGAGATTTTGGAATCGGATATCATTTGGTGGCATAACCTAATGAAAGGACTACATCAATGGATTCGTGTGCAAACAGGTCCTATAAACCCTGAGGCAAGAGCAAATGTTTTTTCAGATGAGATTATGGGGGAATCTATTAGATTTGTATCCTCTCATGAAGTTGGGCATACTTTTGGGTTAAAGCATAATATGGGAGCATCATTTAGTTATCCTGTAGATTCTTTGAGATCAGCGAGTTTTACCAAAAAAATGGGAGGAACAGCACCTTCTATAATGGATTATGCTCGGTATAATTATGTTGCACAACCTGAAGATAAGATAACAGAAGTTAGTCCTAAAATAGGAGTGTATGATAAGTATGCAATTAACTGGGGGTATCGTTGGTTAGAGGTAAAAACACCTCATGAAGAGTTGCCAATATTAAATCAATGGATAAGAAAACACGAAAATGATTCATTGTATTTTTACGGGCCACAGCAAAGTAAAGTTATCGATCCAAGATCACAAAGTGAAGACCTAGGGAATAATGCAGTTAAAGCAAGTGAGTATGGATTAAAAAACTTAAAAAGAATAGTGCCAAATATTATTAGTTGGACAGAAGAAGAAGGGGAAGATTACTATAAAGCAGCAAAACTTTACAAAGCTGTAATAGACCAATGGCAGTTATACAGTGGACATGTAATGGCTAATATTGGTGGGATGTATATTAACAACACCATTTATGGCGATGGTAAAAACACATTTGTCTCAGTACCAGCTAAAATCCAAAAAGAGGCCTTAGAATACATCATAAATGAGGCGATATTACCACAAGAATGGTTGTTTACTCCAAATGTAATACATAAGGTATTTCCAGTAAGAGATGCACCAGATGGAGAACGTTTTTATTCTCCAATATCGATGCATCGTGCATATCAAACAAATATGATTTATCGCTTGGTTGAAACAGATAGATTAATGCGTATTACAGAAAACAAGGTGCTAGCTTCTAACACAGAAGAAATTTTTACAGAAGAATATTTATTTGATCAACTTTACAAGGCCATTTTTAAAAAAACAATCAAAAATGAACCGCTAGACATGTTAGATCGCATGACTCAAAAAAATTATGTAGATGTACTAACTGTAGATAGAAACACCTTATTAAAAAAGACGAAACAAGCAGCATTAACCCATACAGAAAAGAGCTTTAAAAATGTACACTTTTCTTATATACCAAGAGTGTCTGATGTTGGTTCCAATAAAAGAGCAGAATTAGAAAGAATCTTAAAGTTATTAAAAAAGAAAAGAAAGAAAGGAAACAAGACGACTAAAAATCATTACAACGATTTAATAGCCAGAATTGAGTATAATTTGAATAATTAGGATGATGAATAAAAAAATAATTTACTTACTGCTTCTTATACCTTTTTCAGTTTTTGCGCAGAACACAAAAACAATAAGTGGAACAGTTATCGACGAAGCTAGAAATGAAACTTTACCAGGAGTTAGTATTTATGCTTCAACAAAAATGATTGGAAATAAAACCAATATTGATGGCGTTATTCAAGCTTCAATGATTGGAACAACTACTGATTTTGATGGAAATTTTTCATTCAAAGCACCAGCGGAAACAAAATATATTATAATCTCATATATAGGCTTTGAAACAGAGAAAGTAAACGTAGAAAATAGAAGCACTAACATGATTATAACCTTAAAAGAGAAAGAAGAACTTTTAGGAGAGGTTATTGTTATGGGATATCAAAAAATTGAGAAAAGAAAAATCACTTCGTCATTTGCTAAAATTAAAACAGACGATGTTAAGCGTGCTGGTACAGCTAATATAGACCAGATGCTTTCTGGGGAAATTTCAGGAGTACTTGTACAACCCACTAATGGAGCGCCAGGAGCTCCCGCTAAAATTCAAATTAGAGGAACGTCGACTTTAAACGGCTCTTCTGACCCTTTGTGGATTTTAGATGGAATCCCTTTACAAGGAAATGATATTCCAAAAGATTTTAGAGATAAAGATAATATCGATAATTTAAAATCTTTTCCTATTGCAGGGATTAACCCAGAAGATATAGAAGAAATAACAGTGTTAAAAGACGCTTCGGCAACTTCTATATATGGGGCAAGAGCAGCAAATGGAGTAATTGTAATTACAACCAAAAAAGGTAAAGAAGGAGCTATGAGAGTTAACTTTAACGCCAGTACTTTCTTAACTTTACGTCCTAATTTTGATAAGTTAAACTTAATGAATGCTAGCGAAAAAGTAGACTTTGAACTAGGTTTAGCCCGTAGATCAGATTTAACGTATCAAAAGGAAAGAGGAGAAGTAGCTCGCATTTTACAAGCTTATGGAGCTTATGATAACTTCCAAAACAATGGTTTTTCAAACATTAGCCCCTTAGCACAAAATGCAATTAATAGTTTAAGAAACCAACAAACCAATTGGGGGAATGAGTTGTACCAAGCAGCAATAAACCAACAATATGGACTAACACTTTCTGGAGGAAGTGAAAAATCGAGGTATTATTTCTCTTTAGGATATTTTGATGAAGAGGGAACAACCAAAGGTACTGGTTTAAATAGATACAACCTTACGTTTAAAAACGATTACGACGTAAATGATAAGTTAAATGTAGGAGTATCTGTTTTTGCAAGTAGAAATAAAAGTACATCTTATATTACTGGAGCAGACGCTTATACAAACCCTGCATATTACTCAAGAAGGGTAAACCCTTATTTTATGCCTTTCAATGCAGATGGTACATATAATTATGATCCTGATTTAGTCGAAAGATCCGATTTAAATCTACGTTACAACCCGTTAGAAGAAAGACAAAATACAAATCAAGAACTCACATCATATTCTATTAAGCCTATCATTGATCTTACTTATAAATTTGACAATAGTTTAAAATTATATACTCAATTAGGAATGCAGTTTGATTTTGATCAAACAGAAAAATTTGCTGATCAAAACAGTTACTATACAAGAAAATATAGGTTTGGATCTAGATATCAAGATGTAAGTGGAAATGATGCGTATTTTTTACCTGAAGGAGGAATAATTCAAAATTGGAATAGTGATGCTTTCCAATATAACTGGAAAACAACGCTAAATTACAACACATCAATAAACAATATACATGAAGTAGATGTTATGTTAGGTACTGAATTTAGAGAAGATAAGCGTACAGAAATTCATACAAAGGGCTTTGGATTTAATAGTAATACTTTAAGAACCATACCAATAACAGATGAAAGGGCCTTAGGAAATGAGTTGTTTAATCCATATAGAAAAACAAAGAACGAAAATGCGTATGCTTCTTTCTTCGGAACTGCTTCGTATACCTATGATAGAAAATATACAATCTTTGGAAGCTTACGATACGATGGGTCTAACTTATTTGGTGTAAATCCAAAATTTAGATACTTGCCATTATGGTCAGTTGCTGGTTCATGGGATGTAACAAAAGAGAACTTTTTTGATGTAACAGCAATTAATGAGTTTAAAATAAGAGGATCATATGGAGTGCAAGGAAATATAGATAAATCAACATCACCTTTTGTAGTCGGAACCTATGAAGATGTAACAGTGTTACCAGGAAATTCTGAGCAAGGAATTAATGTTATATCTGCTCCTAATAAAGACTTACGTTGGGAAAAAACAATTTCATCAAATGTTGGGTTTGACCTAGGTTTATTTAAAAATAACATCTATATCTCGGCAGATTATTATTACCGTAAAAGTTCAGACCTAATAGGTTTACAAGCTATTCCGTTAGAATCAGGTTTTAATTTTATCAACACCAATTGGGCTACGTTAAGTAATAAAGGGGTAGAGTTGGCTATTCATACTAAAAATATAGTTAAAGACGATTTTAGCTGGAGCACTAGTTTTAATATTTCACATAATAAAAACGAGGTAGAAAAAATTCAAATTAGAGATAACGACTTTAAACCTTCTCTACAAGGTTACGGTGTAAATGCAATTTTTGCTATTAAAACAGCGGGGCTTGATAGCAATGGATTACCCTTGTTTTGGAAAGATGGAAAGCAAGTAACGGCTGTCGATTTTTATAATCTTTCAGAAGGGGTAGACGGAAGTCAACTAACGAGAGAAGAACACAGAAATTTATATACCTATGTAGGTAATGGAGACCCAGAATTTAGCGGAGGATTTATCAATAAGTTACAGTATAAAGAATTTAGTATAAGTATTGCAACAAACTTTAATTTAAATCAAACAGTAAAAAGAACGCCTTCGTATCATCCAACACAAGTAAGTCCAACATATAATTATAATAAGGAAATTTTAAAAGCAGGTACAGGAAATTATCCAGCGTTGATAGGAAGTACAACCCCTGGTTTTGAAACCGATTTAGTGTATAATTGGTATCATAATTACGATACAGGGAATACGTTCAGAGATATAGATATTTGGGTAGATAAAATTTCATACATAAGAGTTAATAGCATAAAGTTTGGATACAATGTACCTGCCAAGTATTTGGAAAGTATGCATGTTTCGAGATTAAGTTTTAACCTAGAAGGAAGAAACCTATTTGTTTTCGGAACGGATTATGATGGATATTTTGATCCTGAAACTTTTGGGAGTCCATATTCACAACCAATACCAAAGATTATCTCTTTTGGATTTAACCTTTCTTTTTAAAAAAAATATAGAAATGAAAACACACATATATATATTATTTATAGCTGTCGTAAGCATGGTTTCATGCGATGATTACTTAGATGTAGAACCAATAGGACAGGTAATACCTAAATCTGTTGAAGATTATAGAAACTTTTTAACAACAGCCTATGCAACAGAAAAAAATAACTATTTACTAACTACTTATAGAGCTGATGAGTTACAGTTGAGTAAAAGTTCTGTAGGGATTGAACAGTATGAAGATATGTATTTATGGAATGATACTAGTGCATCACCCTTAACGACTTCTTTTTCATATGCCAGTTTTTATAAAATAATTTTTCACACCAATCATATTATTGATAATCAAACAGAAATAATAGGTGACGTAACAAAGATTAATCAATTGGTTGGAGAAGCATATGCATTGAGAGCCTTACAATATTTTCAATTAGTTAATTTGTATGCAAAAGCATATAATGCCACTACAGCTAGTAGTGATAATGGAGTGCCTATTGTTACAGAATATAATTTAGATCAAAAATATGATATTCAATCGCTAGAACAAGTGTATGTGCAAGTTTTAGAAGATCTTGTTAGGGCAGAAGCACTTTTAACCATTGAGCGACAAGAAACAGGGTTCAATTACAGGTTTTCAAAAGCTGCATTAAAAAGTTTAAAAGCCAGAGTATACCTATATAAAAAACAATGGCAAAAAGCTATTGATGCAAGTAAAGAAGCATTGGCTATACAGCATACATTACAAGATTTAAATACAAATAGTGCTATTATGCCTTCAGAGTTTACTTCAGTAGAATCAATCTTAGCATTAGACGTGGTATCTTCATTTGATATTGCAAGTAATGCCGCTATCTCAGACGATTTACTCAATAAATACGATAGAACAAATGACTTACGATTCCAGATGTACTTTAAGAAAGATGGAACGGTATATAGAGCTACCAAAACAGCTAATATAAAATACAAATCAACCCTTAGAGTAGCAGAGTTATATTTGATTTTAGCTGAAGCCTACACACAACAGAATCAATTAAGTTTAGCAAGAACTCAATTATTAGAGTTTGCTAAAAACAGGTATACACCAGCTAAAATAACAGATTATACTACATATATCAACGCTTTAAATAAACAAGAGTTGTATGAAGAAATATTAGAGGAACGTGCACGTGAATTTGCTATTGAAGGTCAACGTTGGAATGATTTAAAAAGAACGATACAACCAGAAATTGTAAAATGGTATGAAGGAAAAAACTACACATTACAGCAAAATGATAGTAGATACGTAGTTCCATTTCCTAATGATGCTAAAATAAATAATCCAAACTTTTAATATACACATCCGGTAAGTGTCAAACGGAATAAAATAAATTGATGCTCAATTACTAATATTTAAATATTTACATTATGAAAAAAGTTTTCCCTTTTTTGTCTTTAATTATAGCACTTGTAGTTGTAAGTTGCTCTAGTGATGATAGCGATAAAGTAGTACAATCATCATTAAATAGTATTACAAGTTTTAAAATAAATTTTGAAGGAGTTAATGAAGAGGATGTTATATATGATTTAGGAAACAATATAACGATTAGTGTTCCTTTCAACACAAATATTTCAGGAGTAATTCCTAACATCACGATATCAGACAAAGCAACTATTTCACCAGCTTCTGGAGAAGCAGTAAACTTTGTAGACGGAGAAGCAATGCCTTTTACAGTTACAGCAGAAAATGGTGATGAAAAAGTATACAATGTAACCATTAACATTCGTGGAGAAGTAGGTAGCGGTTCTCAAATAAAAGTATATCATTTTAAAGATGATTATAGTGAGAGTATTACTACATATACCTACGATGACAATTCTAATTTTATCAGCTCGTATACTATAGAAGAAGGAGGAGCTACTACAACTTATACTGTTGTTTATAATGATAAAAATCAAGTAATAGAAGTAAAGTCAGATACAAAAAGCACTCTATATACGTATAACGACAAAGGCTTAATTGTAAGTGCAGTTGAGAAGGAAGACGGTATAGAAGCTTATACTTATACCTATATGTATGATGCTGAAAATAAATTAGAGAAAAAAGAGAGAGTAAATAAAGAAAACGATAAAATAACTAACACAAGTTATACATACAATGAAGAAGGGAATGTAAAAACAGAGACAATAGGTACTCAAACATTAGAAAACACCTATGATGACAAGAACAATCCTTTTAAAGGAGTTTATCCTACAGCTTTTGCTAAAATTAATGTAGGAACAGGATTAGATGGAGTAAATATAAATAATCCAGCACAAGGTAGTTTTTCTAGCGATACTCCAGTAACTTATACCTATAATACAGATGGATATCCATTAACAGCTTCGTATGTTGTATTCGGTTTTCTTAATACTAGTATTACATATACGTATTTTGATTAATTAATGTTTCCCCTAGTAAGCACTCTTAAAATTTAATTTTAAGGGTGTTTTTTTATACCAAAAATCATGAAAAATATCATAACAATAATCATCACTTTTATAGTAATAAGCTGTAACACAGTCGAAACTAAGAAAGAAGAAGTTGTAGAGAGTTTAACAAAAGAAGAAAAATTAAAGGAACTATATTTAAAAACAGTAAAGCCGTTATTTAAAGAGTTTACAGAAGTAGATATTCCTAATGAGTTTAGAATAGATAAAAACGATCTCTCAGTGAATGCAGGAGCAGCAACGAATTATGTTGAGGTAAGTCAGGGGTTAATAGAGTATGATAAAAATTATATACAAGTTTTTGTATTGACTCATGAGCTGGGGCATCTTGTAACACTTAAACAAGCAGAGCAATTTCATTTAGGAACCGAAATTCCCAATGGAGCTAAAACAAATGCGTATAAGAAAGCAGAATACCTTGCAGATATCATAGCAATGTATTTATTCACTACACAAGAAGTAGCGTTAGGTAATGAGTTGATAGCTAATATAGAAGTTTTACAAAGCCTCCTAGGACCAGAAATTTTTACGCATCCAAGTGCAGCTGATAGGGTAGCGTTAATAAATGAGTATGTAGAAAAAAGTGCCAAAGAGAATGCAAAAACTGCTTTTCAAGAAATGTTTAGAAGAATTTGGAAGATGGAATAAGAGAACAAAAAAACACCTCGTAGAGGTGTTTTTTTATAGGGGTATTTTAAACAAAAGCTAATTCAGCATTTGCCACAATTTATCTTTTAGCTCCATTAAGCCTTGTTGAGCAACAGAAGAGATAAATAACGTTTCAATGCCTTCAGGCAAATCGTGTTTAATTTCTTCTTTTAGTTCATCGTCTAGCATATCCGATTTTGAAATAGCTAACAAACGATCCTTATCCAATAATTCAGGATTGTGTTTGCGAAGCTCATTCAATAAAATTTCATACTCCTTTTTTATATCCTCGCTATCAGCAGGAATTAAAAAGAGTAGGGTAGAGTTACGTTCTATATGACGTAAAAAGTGATGCCCCAAACCTTTTCCTTCAGCAGCTCCTTCAATAATTCCAGGAATATCTGCCATGACAAAACTTTGATGATTGCGATATTCCACAATTCCTAAATTAGGTTTTAGGGTTGTAAATGCATAATCAGCGATTTTCGGTTTTGCTGCGGTAATAACAGATAATAAAGTAGATTTTCCTGCATTAGGGAAACCAACTAAACCAACATCAGCTAAAATTTTTAATTCAATGCGGTACCAACCTTCTTGTCCATCAATACCTGGTTGTGCATAACGAGGAGTTTGATTGGTAGAAGACTTAAAATGCCAGTTACCACGTCCACCTTTACCACCTTCTAATAAGATGATCTCTTGTTCGTCTTCAATAACTTCATATAAAATTTCGTCAGTATCAGCATCCCGAATAATAGTTCCTAATGGAACAGGAATGATAACATCGGCACCATCATGCCCAGTACTTCTACTACTACTACCATCACCACCGTGTTCTGCTCTAAAGTGACGTTTAAATTTTAAATGGAAAAGTGTCCACATATTTTTATCGCCACGTAATATAATATGACCACCTCGACCACCGTCACCACCATCAGGTCCACCTTTCGCAATGTATTTTTCGCGATGTAAGTGTGCAGATCCACGACCACCTTTACCTGATGATGCGTAGATTTTAATATAGTCGACAAAATTTCCTTCAGTCATTGTTAATTGTTTAATTGTTTAATTGTTGAATCGTTTAAACGATTCAACAATTAAACAAGTGTTTGTTATAATGTATCAAATACGTCTGATAAACGTTGAGTAATTTCTTCAATAGAACCCACACCATTTATCCCGTAATAATTACCTTGTGCTTGGTAATAGTCTTTTAAAACAGCTGTTTTAGTATTGTATTCATTAAAGCGGTTACGAATTTTACTTTCGTCCATGTCGTCTGAACGACCACTTGTTTTACCTCTTTCTAATAAACGTTCAACTAATAAATCTTCTGGTACTTCTAAAGCCACCATTCCGTTAATACGCTCGCCTTTTTCGGCTAAAAACGTATCTAAAGCTTTTGCTTGAGATTCTGTACGTGGGAAACCGTCAAAGATAAATCCTGCTGCATCTGCATTTTTAGTTACTTCTTCTTTTAGCATGTTAATAGTAACTTCATCAGGAACTAAATCTCCAGCATCAATATACTTTTTGGCTAATAGTCCTAATTCAGTTTCATTTTTAATATTAAATCGGAAAACTTCTCCAGTTGAAATGTGTACCAAATTGTATTTTTCTCTTAAAACTTCTGCTTGAGTACCTTTTCCTGCTCCAGGAGGACCGAATAATACGACGTTTTTCATATTGGGTTGTGTTGTTAATTGATAAATAGCAGGCAAGTTTCTACCATAACCTTTGTAATCTAATCCGTAACCTACAATAAATTTATCATCAATACTTTTTCCGATATAGTTTATATGCAGCTCTTTACGATACACATCTGGTTTGTAAAAAAGAGTTACTATTTTTAATTCTTTTAAATTTTTCGTTTTAAAGATGTCATAAATCTCTTGAAGAGTCGTACCAGTATCTATAATATCTTCTAAAATAATAACGGTTCGACCAGATAAATCTTCATTAAGACCAATTAAGTTCTTTACATTTTCTGTTGAAGAAGTACCTTGGTATGAAGACAACTTAACAAAACTAATTTCACAGTTTCCTTTATATTCACGTAAAAAATCAGCGGTGAAAACAAAGCATCCGTTTAAAATCCCTATAAAAATAGGCACTTCATCAGAAGGTAAATCTTTTCTTACTTGTTCAGCTAATGAGCTAACAATTTTAGAAATTTCATCAGCTGAAATAAATTCTTTAAAGTATAAATCGTGGAGTTTTGTAATTTTCATCAGACTGCAAAGATAGTTGCTTGATATTAAATGAAAAAACCGTTTTGAAGTTTATTCAAAACGGTTTTATGTATGCTTTTATATGAGTTACTTATTTTCTTCTTTTTTAGAAACGTCAAACATAATTGGCGTTGCAACAAATAAAGAAGAGTAAGTACCTACTACCACACCTACGATTAATGCGAACATAAATCCTTTAATACTGTCTCCTCCAAAGAAGAAGATAGCTAACATTACTAATAATGTTGTTAAAGAGGTGTTGATAGTTCTTCCTAATGTACTATTTAATGCTTTGTTTACTAAACTAGCAGTAACAGAGTTTTTACCTTCTGTAAACTCTCTAATTCTATCAAAAATTACCACGGTATCGTTCAATGAATATCCTACTACTGTTAAGATGGCAGCGATAAACGATTGACCAATTTCCATATCAAATGGCATGAACTTGTATAGTAAAGAGAAAACTCCTAATACCACTAATACATCATGGAAAACTGCTATTACAGCACCGATAGAGTATGCCATTTTTCTAAAACGTAATAAGATGTATAAGAAAACGACAATTAAGGAACCTAAAACTGCCCATAAAGCTGATTGCTTAATATCATCTGCAATAGTTGGTTCTACTTTCATATAGCTCATAATTCCATTTCCTGCTTTTTCAAAACCAGGTTTGAAGTTTTCATATGATGTATCACCTAAATATGGTTTTAAACCATTGTATAGGGCATTTTGTACAGTTTCATCAACATCAGTACCTTCTTCATCAATTTTAAAGGCAGTAGTAATTTTTAATTGATGATCAGAACCAAAAGTTTTTACTTCAGGAGCAGTACCAAATACTTCTTTTAATTGCTCAGCCACTTCATTTCCTTTCATAGCCTCATCAAAACGAACTACATACGAACGACCTCCTTTAAAATCTACTCCTTGCTTTAATCCTACAGTAAATATTGAAACTAAACCAACAACAATAAAGAAGCCAGAAATGATGTAAGCAATCTTGCGTTTTTGCAAGAATTCAATACTAATGTTGTTAA
Source organism: Tenacibaculum sp. FZY0031 (assembly GCF_036350695.1). Lineage (NCBI taxonomy): Bacteria > Pseudomonadati > Bacteroidota > Flavobacteriia > Flavobacteriales > Flavobacteriaceae > Tenacibaculum > Tenacibaculum sp. FZY0031. The sequence continues at coordinate 9,976 of NZ_JAZDVY010000006.1, read as the reverse complement.
ACCAATTTTTAGAGAAACCAGTATTGAATGTTAATTTGGTGCCTCTTTCAACAGCGCCATCAATAAATAAACGAGTAATAAATACGGCGGTAAATAAAGAAGTAGCAATACCTATCATTAATGTTAACGCGAAACCTTTAATAGGTCCTGTACCAAAAGTATATAAAATAATACCTGTTAATAAGGTAGTAATGTTAGCATCAATAATAGCAGATAATGCACCTTTAATACTAAATCCTTCATCTACCGATTCTCCTAAACTTTTCCCTCCGTATAAGGCTTCCTTAATTCTTTCGAAAATAATTACGTTCGCATCTACCGACATACCTATGGTTAAGATAATACCAGCAATACCAGGTAAGGTTAATACCGAATTAAATGAAGCTAAAATCCCGAAAATGAACAAGATGTTAACTACTAATGCAATGTTAGCATAGATACCAGCTTTACCATAGTATAAGAACATCCAAACTAAGACTAAAATAATAGCCAACCCGAATGACCACATACTCGCATCAATAGATTCTTTACCTAAGGATGGTCCAACAACTTCAGCTTGAATAATACGAGCAGGAGCAGGTAATTTACCAGCTTTTAATACGGTGGCAATATCTTGTGCTTCCGTTACTGTCATTGTTCCTCCAGAAATTTGAGTACTACCACCTGTAATAGCTCCATTTACTACAGGAGCAGTATATACGTAGTTATCTAATACTACAGCAACGAATTTACCAACATTTTCGCTAGTCATTTTTGCCCATTGTTTAGTACCAGAACCATTCATTAACATAGATACTACAGGTTTACTCAATTGGTCGTATTCTTGCTTAGCATCAGCAATTACATCACCGCCAATTGGAGCTTTGTCTTTTCTGTTAGATTTAATAGCATATAAACCAATAATTTCAGTTCCATCAGCACCAGCTTGAGACTTATAGTCCCATAAAAACTTAGTGTATTTTAAGTTGTTAGGTAACAAAGCTCTTACCTCCTTGTTGTGTAAGAAGCTATTTACTTTTGCAGTATCCTGAACTCTAGCTTGTGCGACCAAAGAACTTACTTGTTGTGGACTTTGAGCTACGTTAGGATATAAATATGTAAATAAATTCTTTTGAGTTTCAACTTTTGTTGAATCAGCTGATTCACCTAGTAAATCATCAATGTCATTACCTTCCTTAGCAGTATCTTTTGCTTGTTCAGTAGCAGAATCATCTTTTAACATTTCGGCAACCTTAGCATTTGCTGTAAAGAAAAAGTTTTGAATGTCTGCGTTTGTATGTACTTCCCAGAACTGTAATTCAGCAGTACTTTGTAATAACTTCTCTACACGGTCAATATCTTTAGCTCCAGGTAATTCTACTTGAATTCTACCAGAGTTACCAATACGTTGAATGTTTGGTTGTACAACCCCAAATTTGTCAATACGGCTACGCAATACTTCAAAAGCAGTGTTGATAGAAGTGTTGATTTCTTCTTGTAAAGTCGATTTAACCTGCTCGTTTGTTTTGTTGAAGTCTATTTTATCACGTAAAGCTTTGGTTCCAAAAATACTTGGGTCGCTTAATTTAACGCTACCATTACTTAATTTTTCGAACTCGTTATAGAATAAATCTAAATAATTCTCTTGACTGTCTTTTTGAGCTTCATCAGCATTTGTTAATGCTTGCTTAAAAGTTGTGTTTTGAGAATCGTTAGATAACCCAATTAAGATATCTTTTACTGATACCTGTAAAATTGCATTAATACCCCCTTTTAAATCAAGACCAAGGTTCATTTCCTTGTTTCTGATGTCGTTGTAAGAGTACTTTGCAAATCCTAAATTTACGATCTCTTTGTTAGCTACGCTATCTAAGTATTTTCGTTCATACCTAGCCAAAGCTCTACCATTGTTATCACTAACATTAGCCTTGGCATACTGTTTCGCACTATCTTCTACCTTATTGGCAAAGAAAGTAAACGATAATTGATAAATACTTACTAAACCAAAAAGTATAGCAAATAATTTAATTAATCCTTTGTTTTGCATTGTAAATAATTTAAATCGACTTTATTTTAAAAACGTGCAAATATAGCGTTTCATTAAAAGAAAAGCCAATTCTTTTACCATATTTGTGTTATTAGATAATAATTAAGGAATATTTGCTAACAAATGTCAGTTTTTATGGGGATTATATTACGTATATTTACCTGCTTTTTTTAGTACAACAAATAACTTAAAAATTTAAATAATTTGCCATGGCGCATTTAACCGATATCGAGATTGCTCAAGCAAAAGAATTACAACATATTAAATACATAGCTAATAAGTTACAAGTAAGAGAAGATGATTTAGAAATGTATGGGAAATACAAAGCTAAATTACCTCTAAACTTAATAGATGAAAACAAAATAAAAGATAATAATTTAGTGTTGGTAACAGCATTAACTCCAACACCTGCTGGAGAGGGGAAAACAACTGTTTCTATAGGGGTAACAGAAGGATTGAATGCCATAGGAAAACAAGCTACTGTGGTGTTAAGAGAACCCTCGTTAGGGCCTGTTTTTGGAATTAAAGGAGGTGCCGCAGGAGGTGGATATTCGCAAGTTGTACCTATGGAAGATATCAACTTACATTTCACAGGAGATTTTAACGCTATTGAGAAAGCTAACAATCTACTGTCTGCTCTAATAGATAACAACTTGCAAAGCGGAACGAACAGCTTACATATCGACCCACGTACCATTTTATGGAAACGTGTAATTGATATGAATGATCGTTCGTTACGTCAAATTACAATTGGTTTAGGAGGAACAGCAAACGGAATACCACGTGAAGATGGATTCAATATTACACCAGCATCAGAAGTAATGGCTATTCTTTGTATGGCAACTTCTTTTGATGATTTAAAAGAACGTTTAGGGAATATTTTCATAGGATTTACTTTTGATAAAAAGCCAGTTTTTGCACGTGATTTAAAAGCACAAGATGCAATGGCTATTTTGCTAAAAGATGCTGTAAAACCAAACTTGGTACAAACATTAGAGGAAAATCCAGCGATTATTCATGGTGGGCCTTTTGCAAATATTGCGCAAGGAACCAATACAATTATTGCAACTAAAATGGGATTGTCGTTATCAAATTACGTAGTAACAGAAGCTGGTTTTGGTGCCGATTTAGGAGCTGAGAAATTCTTAAATATAAAATCACAATACGCGGGGTTAAATCCAAAATGTGTGGTGTTAGTAGCAACAATCCGAGCGTTACGTCATCATGGAGGGGCACCAAAAGAAGAATACAATACTCCAAGCTTAGAGCGTGTACAAAACGGGTTTAAAAACTTAGAAAAGCATATTGAAAATATTAGAAAATTCAATATTGAGCCTGTAGTAGCAATTAATTCTTTTATATCTGATTCTGATGAAGAAGTACAATTTGTTATTAACGCTTGCAAGAATTTAGGTGTACAAGCTGTTGTTTCTGAAGGATGGGCTAAAGGAGGAGAAGGAACTAAAAATTTAGCCGAAGCTGTGGTTGATGTAGTTGAAAATAAAGCTACACAATATAAGCCTTTATATAATTGGAAAAGTCCTGTAAAAGAGAAAATAGAAAAAATTGCTAAAGAAATTTACGGGGCAGATACTGTAACCTATGATAAAAAAGCTGAGTTAAATTTGCGAAGAATAGAGCGTTTAGGATTTAATGATTTTGCTGTGTGTATGGCAAAAACTCAAAAATCATTTTCTGATAACGATAAATTAATAGGGAGGCCAGAAGGATTTACAGTAAATGTTAGAGAGATAGAAATTGCAGCAGGAGCTCAGTTTATCATCCCTATTTTAGGGAAAATGATGCGTATGCCTGGGTTGCCTGCCACTCCTGCATCAGAAAACATGAGCATTGATAATAACGGGGTAATTTCAGGGTTATCTTAATGTGTTAAAGATGAAATTACTTATTGTAAACTAAGTAATGAAGATTTCAACAGATAAGGGTATGGGAAGCGATAACTACTTATTCTTTAATGCTAGGATGATTTTTGATAACATTCCTGCTTTCGAACTAATAGTTGGATTTATCACGGAGTTCAATGTGCTATCAGAAGAAAAAACTTTTTGCATGTTTGGAAGGTTATAGATGTTGTTGACAAAGAAAGAGCAGTTTTTGTGAATGGAAATATCCTGAATTTATTGATGAAAGCTTGTTGCTTACTTTTGAAGTAAAATTTTTTAGTAAAGAAGAAACACAGTTTTCTGTAACAGTTTTAGGAATTGAACATTTCTCAAATACAAATATTTTAGAATTTATAAGATAAAGTTGTAAAGGAGGTTGGGAATATTTTTCCAATCGATTACAACAGTTTATTAGTATAAAACAAAATCCCGAATTCATACTCGGGATTTTGTTTTATACTAGTTCATGATTAAGTTAAGGTAGGTTAACTTACACCGCGCTGTTTGTTGATCTCGTCTTGTAATTGTCTACGTAGTTTTTGCTCTTTTTCAATAGATTTTCTTTTGTACTGTTCAAACTCTTCTTCAGTTTCAACTAACAAGCTTTTGGTTTCTTTAGTAACCACATTGCTATTCTTAAACCTGTAAATAAAGAAAGCCAACCCAACCAGTAAAACAAGGATAATACCCCATACAATAGAGTTGTAGGTAGCTTTGCTTAATGGAACACCAATAAAGGAAATGGCATCTTCTTTGTTGATAGAAGTAGCTAAGTCTTTGTTTAACGTGTCTATTTTAGTTTGTAATTCAGTTATGTTTTTTTGCTGCTCATTTATTTTAATTTGTTTCGAACTGGCATCAGTTTTAATAACTTTTATGCTATCTAAAATACTATTCTGTAGTCTTAAGTACTCATTTTTTTTTACAACTTTATAAATTTGATAATTGTTTGATTTTTTATAAAGTTCTATAAATTGGTTTTCAACAGTATTTGGTTGTTCAGAAGGGCTATTTTGAGCAATAATACTTTGCGTGAAGATAAAGATGAATACTATTTTTAAAAATTTCATAATATTGATATTTTAGTTCAATTGATGAATATGGATGGTTTAAAAAAACCCAAACGTTAAGGTTTGGGTTTTTAGTATAAGCAAGGGTATGAAACTTATTTTACTTTTTCTACAATGGCCTTAAAAGCTTCTGGGTTGTTCATCGCTAAATCAGCTAAAACCTTACGGTTTAACTCAATATTATTAGCTTTTACTTTCCCCATAAACTGTGAGTAAGACATTCCGTACAGACGAGCTCCAGCGTTAATACGTTGAATCCATAATGAACGGAAGTTTCTCTTATTGTTTTTACGGTCACGGTATGCATATAGCATTCCTTTTTCAACCGCATTTTTTGCTACCGTGTAAACGTTTTTACGACGTCCAAAGTAACCTTTTGCTTGCTTCAAGATTTTTTTTCTTCTATTTCTTGAAGCTACTGAATTTACTGATCTTGGCATAATTCAAATGTGTTTTTGTAGTAGGCGATTATGAAACTGTGAATTGATAATTACGAATTGATACAACCCTATAATTTAAAATTCATAATTCATAATTCTTTAACAAGCCTAACTCCATGGTTAATAATTAAATTCCCTGAGCTAACAATTATTTTAAAACTAATTGCTGCTTAATGTTTGCTTCATCAGATTTGTGTACTAATGTAGCGTGTGTTAATGCAAGCTTACGTTTTTTAGACTTTTTCGTTAAAATGTGACTTTTAAACGCGTGCTTTCTTTTGATTTTTCCAGTACCAGTTAACTTGAAACGTTTCTTAGCACTAGATTTTGTTTTAATTTTAGGCATCTTTGTTTTTTAGTTTTATCTTGCTTATATTATTATTGTATGTATTATTTACTCTTTTTAGGAGCAATAAACATAATCATACGCTTTCCTTCTAGTTTAGGCATTTGCTCTACCTTACCATATTCTTCTAATTCTTGAGCTAATTTTAATAGTAAAATTTGTCCTTGTTCTTTAAATACAATTGAACGCCCTTTGAAGAATACAAAAGCCTTTAATTTAGCTCCATCTTGTAAGAACTTAATTGCATGCTTTTTTTTGAACTCGTAATCATGTTCGTCAGTTTGAGGTCCGAAACGAATTTCTTTAACGGTAACTTTAGTAGCTTTAGCTTTTAAAGCTTTTTCACGTTTCTTTTGCTCATATAAGAACTTTTTGTAATCAATAACTTTACAAACAGGAGGAACAGCTTTAGGCGAAATTTCAACTAAATCTAATTCTAACTCTCGTGCAATCTCTTTAGCTTTAGCTAATGGATATACACCAACTTCCACGTTATCGCCTACAAGACGAACTTCATCAACATGTCTAATTTTTTCATTAATTCTATGTTGATCTTCTTTAATTACTCTCGCGGGTCTTCTACCGCCTTTTCTTCTAATTGCTATGACTTATAAATTTTAAATTACTATCTATTTTTAACTTCCAAAAGGAACCAATGTTTTACTAACTTCTTTCTGTATTAGAGAAATGAACTCTTCTATAGTAAATGTTCCTAAATCACCTTCACCATGTTTTCTTACAGATACTGTGCCATCTTTTTCCTCTTGCTCACCAACAATAACCATGAATGGTATTTTGCTAACTTCAGCATCACGTATCTTTCTTCCTGTCTTCTCGTTACGGTTATCAACGAGGGCGCGAATTTCGGAATTTTCTAACAAAGTTAAAACTTTTTCGGTATATTTTTGATATTTCTCACTGATTGGCAGTACAATAACTTGCTCAGGAGTTAACCAAAGAGGGAAATTACCTCCTGTATGCTCTAGTAAAACCGCAATGAAACGCTCCATAGAACCAAACGGTGCACGGTGAATCATTACCGGGCGGTGTAATTGGTTATCAGCACCTTTATAATGTAAATCAAAACGTTCTGGTAAGTTATAATCCACTTGAATAGTTCCTAATTGCCAGCTTCTACCTAAAGCGTCCTTCACCATGAAGTCTAATTTTGGGCCATAAAAAGCAGCTTCACCTTCTTCAACTACGTAATCCAAACCTTTGTCTTTAGCTGCATTAATAATTGCTTGTTCGGCTTTTTCCCAGTTTTCGACTGAACCAATATATTTATCAAGGTTTTCCATGTCTCTAATAGATACTTGAGCAGTAAAATCTTCAAAACCTAAAGAGCCAAATACATAAAGTACTAGGTCAATTACATTTTTAAACTCTTCATCTAATTGTTCAGGTGTACAGAAAATGTGTGCATCATCTTGAGTAAAACCACGAACACGAGTTAAACCATGCAATTCACCACTCTGTTCATATCTATATACGGTGCCAAATTCAGCGAAGCGTTTAGGTAAGTCTTTATATGAATATGGTTTATGGTTGTACACTTCGCAGTGATGCGGACAGTTCATAGGTTTCAGTAAAAACTCCTCGTCTTCCTTTGGAGTAGTAATGGGCTGAAAACTATCTTCACCATATTTCGCATAATGCCCAGAAGTTACATATAGTTCTTTCTGTCCAATATGTGGAGTCATTACCATTTCGTATCCTGCTTTCTTTTGAGCAGCTTTTAAGAAATCTTCTAAACGACCACGTAAAGCAGCTCCCTTTGGTAACCATAAAGGTAAGCCTTGCCCCACTTTTTGAGAAAAAGTAAAAAGCTCTAATTCTTTACCAAGTTTTCTATGATCACGTTTTTTTGCTTCTTCAAGTAATTCTAAATATTCTTTTAACTCTTTTTGTTTAGGAAAAGAAATTCCATACACACGAGTTAACTGGTTATTCTTTTCGTCACCACGCCAATAAGCTCCAGCAACATTCATAATTTTCACTGCTTTGATAATTCCAGTATTCGGAATATGACCTCCACGGCATAAATCGGTAAAATCACTGTGGTCACAAAAAGTAATGTCGCCATCTTCTAAACCTTCAATAAGCTCTACTTTATATTGATTGTTTTGTGCTTGGTAGTATGCCAAAGCATCAGCTTTGGAAATAGAACGCATCTTAAACTCTGCTTTTTCACGAGCACGTTCTAAGAATTTCTTTTCTATTTTATCAAAATCTTTTTCAGAAATAGTGTCCTCTCCAAAATCAACATCGTAATAAAAACCATTTTCAATAGCAGGGCCAATAGTTAATTTTGCATGAGGGTAAAAATCTTGAATAGCTTGTGCCAATACGTGAGCAGATGAATGCCAAAAAGCCTTTTTACCAGAAGCATCATTAAATGTATATAAAACCAACGAGCCATCTGTGGTTAAAGGTGTAGAGGTTTCAACAGTTGTTCCATTAAAACTAGCAGAAATAACATTTCTAGCTAAACCTTCACTAATACTTTTAGCAACATCCATTGGAGTGCTGTTCATTTCAAATTCTTTGACGCTCCCGTCGGGTAGTGTAATCTCAATCATTATATATGTATATTTTTATAATTTCCTTACAAGTGGAAATTTTGAGTCGCAAAGATATTGTAAAAGCATTTTGTAAGCAATACATAATAATTAAAGATTGTAAAATCAATTTCACTCTTACAATAATTATAAAGAGCCAATGCTTTTTAAAATGAATTAATTACTTTTAATTTTTTAAGCATCTATTTTTTAGTTATGTTTTTTGAGTTTTTTAAAAATAAAGGTAAGCTTGAGCCGTTTGAAATTAAAAATAGTAGTACAGTTCTGTTGTTAATGGCACCTGGGTTGTATATTTATTCTCTTCTAATTTTTTATTTTAATAAAAAGGCAGTAGAATTTCCTTATCTAAGAGAAATTTTTGCCGTTGTTTTTCTCGTAGCAGGATTAATTCCTTTTGTAAAAAAGAAATGGGCAAGAAAATACTATGGTTATGTGGTTTTTTTAGTGCTGTTCTTGTTTCAACACTACCTTATATATACGACAAAAACAAATAATTTTTCAATTGATTATTTGTTGGGAACTTTTATTGTGATGTTTGGGGCTGTACTAATGCTAAATAATAGAGGGTTTGTAATTGCTTTTAGTACTTTTCAATTATTGCATCTGACTTATTGGATCCTTACGTCAAATATAAATATTGTATTAGAATCTGCCATATTGATATCTACATCAACTATTTTTATTTTTTCAATAATCATTTTGAATGGACATATAAGGTATCGAAAAAAATTACAAGAAGTAAACTCGTCATTAGAAAATAGAGTAAAAGAAAGAACAAGAGATTTAGAAAGTAGAGCAAAAGAATTGTCAGAAAAAAACGAAGACCTAGAAGAATTTGCTTATGTAGTGTCGCATGACCTAAAAACTCCTTTAGGAAATTTACATGCTTTATCAGAGTGGATGTTGGAGAGTGATGAAGGAAATGATCGAGGAAAAAGCGAATACTCTAATATGCTCCAAATGATGAAAGAACAGGTAGAACAGATAGATTTACTAATCAATGGTATTCTCGATTATTCTTTAAGGGCGAATGATAGAGAAGTAAAACAAGAAGTAAATGTAAACAGTGTTGTAGAGCAAATAATACAATTGAATTCTGATTCTAATTGCACTATGGTAGTAAAGAACAAACTACCAACAGTACTGTATAATGAGTCTCAACTAACCCAAGTATTTAAAAATTTAATAGAGAACGCGGTTAAGCATAATAATAAAGAATATATATATGTAGAGATAGGGAGTGAAGAATATGATGAAGAATATATTTTTTATGTAAAAGATAATGGTCCAGGGATAGATCAAAAAAACCATGAAAAGATTTTCAACCTTTTTCAAAAGTTAGAAGAAACATCTTCATTTCAGTCTATAGGATTAGGGTTGGCTTTGGTTAAAAAGATTTTAAAGAGAGAAGGAGGGAGGATATGGTTGAAGAACGAAGAGGGTAAAGGGGCTGCGTTTTACTTTTCTATCATGAAAAATAAATAGTTTGCAAGGAAGAGTACTGGTTATTAGTACGTTGTGTTTTTTTTAAAAAAAAAGATAAAAAAAGTCATTGTTGTAAAGAAAAAGGTATCTATATTTGCACCCGCAAACGGAGCAGCGGTAAGC
>NZ_JAZDVY010000005.1:0-367182 GCF_036350695.1 Tenacibaculum sp. FZY0031 | reverse complement strand
GAACCTTGTTACTACCAAATACTTCTCGATACAAAATTCCCTTCACTATGTTTCATGAATTTCACTCGAAGTGACAGTTTGTTGTTAATTTTTGGCTTGTTTTCTAAGGACGTTTTATTATCGTTATTGTGATGAGAGTAGAGAAAAGTACGGATAAACGCCGACCTATTTTTATGTTGCCAGAATTCAAGGTTATGGAGTACAAGAGAATCCAAAGAGTTTACGGTCTGGATTCGAATACGGAATACAACGTAGAATTCAAAAAAGGAAAAATAAGTCTTGATTTTTTGTTTCGTTTTGTATCAAGACAAAATGAAAGTATATGTTTGTGAGAACCCCGATTTATGAGATTTCTCAGACTTTGCTACTTCTCGGTTCGAAATGACGGTTCTGTTTATTGTAGTATTGTTCTTTTTCCATTGATGAAAAAGAACCAAAAAATCTAGTCTTTCGAAACCTTCACTCGAAAATTATTATCCTCGAAACTAAATGAAAAGAACTCGCTGTCGCTCAAACAGCTTTTAATTTTTGACGTTTCTTGCGGTGTAATTTTCGGCTTGTTTTCTAAGGACGCTTTGTAACCGTCATTGCGAGGAGAGTAGAACGAAGCAATCTTTTTCTCGACTACTGTCACCTCGAATCGATATAAGAGGTCTCAAGGTTGTGAGTAACTAATATCCATTTAAGAGATTACGTCACCGTACTGTGTTCAATTCATAATGACGTTGAGATGTCAGTTCGAGTGATTTTGTGTAATCAAGTGGAACAAAATAGTATCGAGAACCTTGTTACTACCAAATACTTCTCGATACAAAATTCCCTTCACTATGTTTCATGAATTTCACTCGAAGTGACAGCTTATTGTTAATTTCAAGCTTGTTTTCTAAGGACGTTATATGTAATGTTGAGTGGAATAATAAAGAAGGATCAACTTATTTTAAAGTTAACTCTCTATGCTCAATACCCCATTTAACCATCACGTCTAAGGCAGTATGTAATCGCATTCCCGATTCTGTTAATTCATATTCAACCGTAACAGGAGTGGTATCGTAAATGGTACGCTTAATAATTCCGTTAGCTTCCAAATCTTTCAATTCTTTAGATAACATCCTTGGAGAAATTTTTCCAATATTTCGTTGCAATTCTTTAAAGCGCATTTTACCATATAACAAGCTACCAATGATAGATAGTTTCCACTTTCCGCTTATTACATTTAAAGTGTCTCTTAATGCTAATACATATTGAACAGAGCATCTTTTTAGCTCTTCCATTTGAACAACTGCTTCCATGTTTTTTTAGTTGGTATACTTTTGCATACTGGTATACTAAAGTATAGTAGTTACTTTTATATAGCAAATATACATACTTTTGTGATATAAAAACAAGTAAACATAAAAGAATGAAACACTTAGTAATTGTAACACACCCAAATATAGAGGAGTCAAAAGTTAACAAAACTTGGATAGATGAGCTGGAACAGCATGATGATAAAGTAACCATTCACCAACTATATAAAGAGTATCCAGATTTAAATATCGATGTAGCAAAAGAGCAAGAAGTATTATTGAATCATGATAGCATTATTATTCAATTTCCGTTGCATTGGTTCAATACGCCATTTTTATTAAAAAAGTGGATGGATGAGGTATTAACGTATGGTTGGGCTTTTGGACCAGATGGAGATAAGTTAAAAGGGAAAAAATTTCGTTTATCGGTATCAACAGGAGGTACTGAAGAAACCTATAATAGTTTCGTATCTTTAGAAGACTTATTAAAATCAGTAACTGTTTCGTTTCAATATTGCGGATTAGAAATGTTACCATTACACGTGTTTTACGGAGCTAATGACAATCCGAAGCTTGAAGACATAAAAGTAAATTCTAAACAATACGCAGATTTAATCTTATAATTATAAAAACCATAAACAATGAAAAATTTAAAAAATCCTCTAGTGTTCGTATTCATTGCATTTGCAACACTATCGTTTACTACCATTACAAAAGAAGTTAAAAAAGTAAATACCAAAGAAAGTAAAGTGGTATGGAAAGGGTATAAAGTAACAGGTTCTCACGAAGGAACGGTTAGTTTACAATCAGGAGTATTAAACTTTGAAAAAGAGAAATTAGTAGGAGGGGAGTTTACAATAGATATGACTTCTATAGCAGTGACAGATTTATCAGGAAAGTACCAAAAGAAATTAGAAGATCATTTAAAATCAGATGATTTTTTCGGGGTGAATAATCATCCAACAGCAAAATTAGTTTTTACTAAGGTGAAAGCTAAAGGAAAGAATTCGTACGAAGTAACAGCTGACCTAACAATTAAGAATAAAACAAATTCTGTAACTTTTCAAATTTCTGTTTACGGAGGAAAAGCAACAGCATCGTTAAAAGTAGATAGAGCAAAGTATGATGTGAAATACGGTTCTACAAGCTTTTTTGATGGTTTAAAAGATAAAGCAATTTACGACGAGTTTGATTTGGTTGTTGATTTGGTTTTTTAAAACCCAACTAAGATTGTATGCATGCCTCAAACATTGGTTTGGGGTATGTTTTTAAAATAGAGTTAAAGAAGAATCCCTTATGAAACGAACGACGTTTTTACAGTTATTAGGGTTAGCATCAGTAAATTTGAGTATGGGAACATTAAGTGGGTTAAAAAAGTTATCAGATAGTTTACCTGTTTCTCAAACAATGCCAGTATTGTTTTTAGGGCATGGAAGTCCTATGAATGCGATTGAAGAGAATGAGTTTACGAGAGGTTTTCAACATATTTCAAAAACACTTCCAAAGCCAAAGGCAATCATTTGTGTTTCGGCACATTGGTTTACCAAAGGAACAAAAGTAACAGCAATGGAGATGCCCAAAACAATTCATGATTTTGGTGGTTTTCCTCAAGAGTTATTTGAACAGCAATATCCAGCAATCGGAAGCCCTGAACTAGCAAAAGAAACCAAACAATTGTTACATCCTAATTTTGTAGAATTAGATGAGCATTGGGGGTTAGATCATGGTGCTTGGACCGTATTAAAACATTTATTTCCGAAGGCTGATATACCTGTAATTCAATTGAGTATTGATTATACCAAAGACGCTAACTATCATTTTGAATTAGCCAAACAGCTAACATCGTTAAGACAGAAAGGTGTATTGATTATTGGTAGTGGAAACATTGTTCATAATTTACGAATGGTTGACTGGAAAAATTTTGATAAGGATAATTACGGATATGATTGGGCTATTGAAGCAAGAGAAACGGTTAATACATACTTATTAGAAGGAAATTATCAACCTTTGATTGATTATACAAAACAGTCAAAAGTTTTTCAGCTAGCAATACCAACACCAGATCATTATTTACCGTTAATTTATAGTTTAGGATTGCAACAAAAAAATGAAGAAATTCAGCTTTTTAATGATAAACTATTAGCGGGTTCTTTAAGTATGACTTCCTTAAAAATAGGGTAATAAAAAAGTCTGTATAGATGGGGTCTACACAGACTTTTTATAAAAAATAAGGAGGGGTTACGATTTTTGTTTTATTGCATTAATCGTTGTTCTTACCACAAACCAGCAGAAACATACAATACCTAAAGAGAATACAATATCTCCTATCATTCGCATCCATTTTAAAGTTTGTACTGTAGGATTGTATAATAACTCAGGGTCTCTGGCAAAAGAATATCCTTTGGTAATTGAAGTATATGCTTGAATGATACCTACTGGTAATAAGCTTAATACCACCATTAATACCAATCCACCGTTTAAAAACCAAAATGCATTTTTTACGAGTTTTTCGTTCCAGGCAATGTTTGAATACAAGCGTAGGCAGATTAAAATAAAGCCCATACCTAACATACCGTATACTCCAAATAGTGCAGTATGTGCGTGTACCGCAGTTGTGTTTAACCCTTGGATGTAGTACAATGCAATAGGAGGATTGATTAAGAACCCGAAAACACCAGCACCGACCATGTTCCAAAAGGCAACAGCAATAAAGAAAAAGATAGGCCATTTGTAACGTTGAATCCAAGCATTCTTTTTCAATAAATTCCAGTTTTCTCTAATTTCAAAGCCCATTAAGGTAAGTGGAACCACTTCTAAAGCACTAAACGTAGCTCCTAAGGCAATGGCTTGTACTGGAGTTCCCGAATAATATAAGTGGTGTAAGGTGCCAATGATACCACCTGCTAAGAAAATTGTTGCTGATGCTATCGCTGTTTTTCCTGCTGTTTTGGTTGAAATAATTTTCATTCGAGAGAAAATATAGGCAATAATCACCGTCGCAAATACTTCAAAGAATCCTTCTACCCATAGGTGTACGAGCCACCATCTCCAATAATTAATTACAGGTAGTGAACTGTTTTCTCCATACATTAATCCTGAGAAAAAGAACATACCAATAGCAACTACAGCTATTAATAGGATAGAAAGTAAATGTTTTGAGTCGTCTTTTTTACGGATACCATAGAGCACGTGTCTACCAACCATAATTACCCATAAAATTAAACCAATACCTAAGAATATTTGCCAGAATCTACCTAAATCCATGTATTCGTATCCTTGGTGGCCAAAGAAGAAATTAGTAGTTAAATCCAAAAATTGATGTACACCTAACCATTCTCCTAGCATAGAACCCAAAACAATAATTAACAAGGCGATAAACAAGAAATTGATTCCGAAAACTTGGTACTTCATTTCTTTACCGCTGATAATTGGAGCTAAGAATAATCCTGTTGCTAACCATGTAGCGGCAATCCAAAATACAGCAAGTTGTGTATGCCAGGTTCTAGAGATAGAATACGGAAGATATTCTGATAAATTAAAACCAAAGAAAGCTTGACCTTCTACTGTATAGTGCACAGTAACAATACCCAATACAACTTGTAATACAATAAGAAGTGAGATGACTAAAAAGTATTTTAATACTGCTTTTTGAGAGCTGACTAACTTTAAGTCTAATAAAGGATCGTTGTTTGGGTTTGTTACTGCTTCTCCTTTTTCATGATTTCGAATGTAGTAATAGGTCAACACTCCAATAAATAGTAACAATAAAATTATTGAGAACCCTGACCAGAGTTGTGAATCGGGAGTAATTGTATTGTTAATTAACGGTTCATGAGGCCAGTTAGAAGTATAGGTATAGTCTTGATTGGGTCTTTCTGTACTGGCAGCCCAAGAAGTCCAGAATAAAAAAGCATTAAGTTTAGCCAGTTTTTCAGTATTGGTTAAGGCACCTTCTGGAATGGCATATTGTTCATGACCCTCTGAAAAAATGCTTGCATAATACGCAGCGTTTGCTTCAATGGCTTCTTTTCGCTCTTTAGAAATTGTTATTGATTGGTCTTTTTCATTAAAGGTGTTGGTTCTAATATCTTTTACCAAACGAGCTTTTAAAGCAGCTTTGTTTTCTTCATCTAAAGCATCATAGTTGGTATTAAAGTCTTTTTTAGCCCAGTAGTTTAATAAGTAAACAGCTTCTTTGTGAATCCAATCAGCTGTCCAGTCTGGAGCTACATAACTCCCATGACCCCAAATAGATCCGACTTCCATACCTCCAATAGATTCCCAAACATTTTGTCCATCTTGTATGTCTTTTTTAGTGTATATAGTTTCATTACTTCCGTTAACTTTTACTGTTTCAGGTATAGGGGGTTGGGTTTGATAAATTTCTGTACCTACCCATATTAATGCAATAAATGATAATACCACTACTGCAATAAATCCAGTCCAAATTTTTCTCATTATTAATTGTTTAATTGATTTTCTAATTTGATTGCTTTTTTAAATAGAATGTTATTTTCTAAATGAATGTGTTTGTGTAAGTCTTCTTCAAACTCCTGTAGCATGGCTAAAGCAACTTTATAAGTGTTACAAGCATCTTCAGGTGGAGTGTAATTATTGGTAAGTTTTGCAATTGTTCTAAATCTACTACCTTCATTATCATGTTCAGTATGCATCATGTTTATAGGGTTTTCTACTGTACCAAAGGGAGGAGGAGTAAGGGGCGTATTTGAATTACTCGCCTCAACTAACTTTTTTATAAAAGGAAATAAAATAAGTTCCTCTTTTTTCATATGGGTGGTAAGTTCTCCGGCACTTTCTTTAAAGAGTTGCAAAACCTCGTGTAGCTCAGGATGGTTGTTACCATGTACCTTAGCTATTTTAGTTAAGTACTCTAAAATTTCAGGAATTTGTTTTTCTACATAGGTATGATGATTTTGATAGATGTAATCACACAAAAAATCTAAGGACCAGTTTTGATAGTCGTTAGTAGATTTTGAACCTCTATCAATTCGGATGAGTTTATTGATCAATGTATCTGGAACAATGTTTTTCTTTGTTGAAACTTCTTGAATAGTTCTGTTACCATTGCAGCAAAAATCAATTCCGTATAGTTTAAAAATTGTAGCTGTTTTATAGTTATTCGCAACGATATCTGCTACTGTTGTGTTGTTATTTATCTCCATTTTGTTTCTGTTTATAGTTTATAAATTATAAAAAGACCTTTTTATCTTTTATTATTGTAAATTTTTTTATTCTCGTTTTAGCCAAAAAGTATTTTTCTTGTCGTTTGTGTATAATACATCATGAAGGGTATTTCCTTCTAACATTTTTCTCAAGTTATCTCTAATTTCTACAAATTTAAAGTGAAGAGGGCACGGAGAGCTATCATCACATTGTTTTAAACCCAATCCGCAACCTGTATATATACTATCACCATCTAATACACGAACCACATCGCTTAAGCGGATTCTTTTAAGGTCAGCTTTATTAATTACAAATCCGCCATAAGGACCTTTAATAGAATCGATAATATTGTTTTTCGTTAAAATTTGTAATATTTTCCCTGTAAAAGCTTCTGGAGAATCAATAGCAGCAGCAATGGCTTTTACACCAACTTTTGTCCCTGAGTTTGACTGTTCTGCAACAAAAATAGTCGCTCTTAAACCGTATTCACAAGATTTTGAAAACATAGAAAAATAATATGCTACAAAGATATTAGTTTTCTTTAAAAAAAGACACTTAAGTCTTTTATTTTTTTATGAAAAAAGCATCCTTTTTTAGGATGTTCTTATATATTGTTATACTGGGTTTATTTTTTTCTGTACCAGTAGGCTGTTCTACCAAAAGCAGCAAAACCTATATACCCTCTAATTTTTAATTTGTTGTCGTTTTCAAGTTTAATATAACACTTGTATTCTTTTCCGTTTTTAGGATCTAAAATTTTACCTCCGCTCCATTCGTCACCATCTTTAGATAGGCCGGTTAAAATATTCATTCCTAAAATAGGATTGTTTTTACGTTTACCGCTACATTTATCACAAAGAGCTTCTTGACGATTTTTGTCTGTAATCTCAATAATTTTAGCGTATGCCTTTCCATCTTTTTTATATACTTCAATTACAGAGTCAACTTTGTTGGTCTCTTCGTCACGATTTTCCCATTTTCCGAAAATAGTTTGTGCGCTCATCGATAAGCTAACGGTTGTAAATAATAAAGTAAAAAGTATTTTTTTCATAATCTAAAAGTTTTAATAGTATATCGTTTTCAAAAAGTATTCCAATTAATCGTATTGTGCATCAAAGTTGCTCTCCCATTTTCCTTGTACACGCAATACTTGTTCTATAATATCTCGAGCACAACCGTTACCACCAGTTTTATCAGAAATGTATCTTGAAATTTGTTGTATTTCACGAGCTGCATCGTTAGGGCAAGAAGGCATACCAACGAGTTTCATTACAGGATAATCAGGGATGTCATCTCCCATGTATACTATATTTTCTGGAGTTAGTTTGTATTTTTCAACCAATTCATTAAATTGTTGAATTTTATCATGAGCACCTAAATAAATATCGGTAATACCTAAGCCTTCTAAACGTGTACGCACTCCTTCGTTTTTTCCACCAGAGATAATACAAACCCTATAACCAGCTTTTACAGCTGCTTTTAAAGCATATCCATCTTTAATATTCATTTGACGTACAAGCTGTCCGTCAGGAAAAACGGTTACGATTCCGTTAGTTAATACTCCGTCTACATCAAAAATAAAGGTATCTATTTGAGGTAAGTATTCTTTATAACTCTTTTCCATTTTGTTGGATTGATTTTGTAATAAGTTTATAAATTTCTTGTTGTTCAGCATTTAATAATGCTAAATGGTTTTGAATAGTTTTTTGGTCATTTCTTTTGGCAGGACCTGTTTGTGCTGCCTCAGGACTCAATTCGGTTATTTTTTGAGCTGTTTCTTGAATTAAAGGGAGTAATACTTCAAAAGGAACTTGGTGTTCGTTGCAAATATCAGCACCCATTTTATACATATGATTCGTGAAATTGTTTACAAAAACAGCAGCAACGTGTAATCGTTTACGTTGTTCTGAGTTGATACGGTATACCTTTGTTCCAATAGATTTAGCAAGGGTTTCTAACAACTGTAAATCTTCTTCACTTTCAGCTTCTAAACAAAAAGGAATTTCATCAAAGTTCACATCTTTGTCTTTAGAAAAGCTTTGTAATAAGTAAAAAATACCTTTACGTCCAGTGTTTTGTAACGATTGCATAGCTACACTACCAGAAGTATGCACCACTAAACCGTTTTGTTGTTCAATTTTATGAGAAACATCACTAATAGCATCATCAGAAACCGCAATGATATACACATCGGCTTCTGTTAAAAATTCTATACTATTGGTAATAGAAGTAAGGTCTTTTAAGTGTTGAATTTGCTCAATATTTCGAGCATACATTTGTACTAACGAAACTTCGTTTGTTTTACTAAAAGCATTGGCTAAATGTGTAGCTACATTACCGCCTCCTATAATGGCAACCTTAATCATAGCACGAAGATATTGAAATTAATTAAAATTATTTTCGCATATTTGTACCATTATGATTGTATAAGTCACCTCAAATAGTTGTGTTGCTTGAGCAACAAATAGTTAAGTCTTACGCTTTTTAAGACAATTTTATGTATTTATAAAACTTTATAATGACTGATAACAATCAAACATCAAAACAATCCATATTCTCACTTTTTAAAGATGCTGTTTTAGGAAGACAGCAAGATTTTACAACAGGAAGCATTCGTAAGGCAATTTTTTTATTAGCAATTCCGATGATTTTAGAAATGCTGATGGAATCTATTTTTGCCTTGGTAGATATTATTTATGTATCAAGAGTAAGCGTAAACGCCGTAGCTACTGTTGGATTAACTGAATCGGTACTTACGTTAGTGTATGCGGTAGCCATAGGATTAAGTATGGCAGCAACTGCTTTGGTTGCTAGAAGAACAGGAGAGAAGGATTCAGAAGGGGCAAATCAAACAGCAGTACAAGTTATTTTTTTAGGAGTTTTTATTTCTATCCTTATCAGTATTGTTGGAATTTTATATCCGAAAGAAATATTAGGATTAATGGGAGGTGAGCCAGACTTAATAGCTGAAGGTTACGGATATACTCGTGTATTATTGGGCGGAAATATAACAGTAATGTTATTGTTTTTAATCAATGCTGTTTTTAGAGGAGCTGGAAATGCATCTATTGCAATGTGGACGCTCATCTTGTCAAATGGATTAAATATTATACTCGATCCTATTCTTATTTTTGGAGTAGGCCCCATACCTGCATACGGAGTAGAAGGAGCTGCCATAGCAACAACTATAGGAAGGGGAACGGCAGTTATAGCGCAATTAGGAGTATTATTTTTTGGAGCTGGTAAAATAAAAATAGCGGTCAAAGACTTAGTAATAAGGGTTTCAGTAATGATAAATTTAATTAAAGTGTCATTAGGCGGAATAGGACAGTTTATAATAGGTACTTCAAGTTGGGTGTTTTTAATGCGAATTATGTCTGAGTTTGGTAGTGAAGTGCTAGCAGGATATACCATTGCCATTCGAATAATGATGTTTACCTTAATGCCTGCTTGGGGAATGAGTAATGCTGCTGCGACATTGGTAGGGCAAAACTTAGGAGCAGAACAACCTGAGAGAGCCGAAAAATCTGTTTGGATAACGAGTAAATACTGTGCCTTTTTTATGGGAGCTGTCTCATTGATTTACATATTCTTTGCACCAACTTTTTTAGGATGGTTTTCTGAAAACACCGAAGTTGTTGAAAATGGAGCTTTGTGTTTGCAAATTATGGCAGCTGGATACATAGCATATGCTTATGGAATGGTTGTAATTCAATCTTTCAACGGCTCAGGAGATACCAAAACACCAACCTATATCAATTTTGTATGTTTTTGGTTATTTCAATTACCATTTGCATACCTAATGGCAATTACACTAGAATTTGGGCCTATTGGAGTTTTTTTAGCAATAACTTTAGCCGAAGTTTTAATAGCTGTTGTTGGTATTTGGTTGTTTAAAAAAGGAAAATGGAAATCTGTTAAGGTATAAGGGAGTTTTTGTAACTTAGCTACTAAAGTTCTGTAAAGAAATCTAAAGGCTGAGATTTTAAAACCTCTTATTACTATGAATACCAAGCAAAAATTAGGCATTAACACTATTTGTACCCATGTTGGTGAAATAAAAGACGAACAGTTTAAAGGAGCCATTTCTCCTATTTATATGTCAACTTCTTACCAATTTGAAAATGTAACCATAAAAAGATATCCGCGTTATTTTAATACGCCTAATCAGGAAGCTTTGTGTAAAAAAATAGCAGCTTTAGAAAAAACAGAAGCAGGTTTACTGTTTGGTTCAGGTATGGCAGCGATTAGTACTTCTTTATTAGCATTTTTGCAAAAAGGAGATCATGTCGTGTTACAAGAAACATTATATGGAGGAACCTATAATTTTGTAGTAGAAGAATTTGAAAAATTCGGAATAGCATATTCGTTTACCAATAGTTTAGCTATTGAAGATTTTGAAAAAGAAATTCAACCAAACACACGTGTAATTTTTATTGAAACGCCATCCAATCCTTTATTAAAAGTGGTAGATATAGAAGCGGTTGCTAATTTGGCAAAACAGCACGGTATAATAACCATGATTGATAATACCTTTGCCTCTCCAATTAATCAAACTCCAGTTGATTTTGGAATTGATATAATAATACATTCTGCTACCAAGTACATGGGAGGTCATTCAGATATATTGGCGGGAGCCGTTGCAGCTTCAGAAGAGCACATACACTGCATATGGAATTTAGCAAAGAATTTAGGAGGTAGCCTAAGTGATTTTACAGTGTGGATGTTAGAGCGTAGTTTAAAAACAATGAACTTACGTGTAAAACGCCAAAGCAAAAATGCGTTGAAAATGGCAAAATATTTAGAGAGAAATGAACATATAGCTAGGGTGTACTACCCAGGATTAAAATCGCATACAAATTATAAGTTGGCTAAATCTCAAATGAAGTATTTTGGAGGTATGTTGTCTTTTGAGTTACAGGAAGAAATAGATGCCATGACTTTTCAACGTAATTTAAAACTTATAAAACCGTCTATGAGTTTAGCAGGAGTAGAAAGTACGGTGTTGAGCCCTACCCAAACTTCACATGCATTGCTTTCACCTGAAGAAAGAGCAAAACAAGGAATACAAGATGGGCTTATTCGTTTTTCGGTAGGAATAGAGGAAACAAAAGATTTAATTCAAGATATAGAACAAGCTTTACAAAAAACAATACAATAAATGAAACTAGATATATTAGCTTTTGGAGCGCACCCAGATGATGTTGAACTAGGATGTGCAGCTACCATAGCCAAAGAAATTTCAGAAGGAAAAAAAGTTGGGATAGTCGATTTAACTCGTGGAGAGTTAGGAACAAGAGGTTCTGCTGAATTGCGTGATAAAGAAGCTGCAAATGCGGCTGAGATTTTAGGGGTTTCAGTACGTGAAAACCTAGGCTTTGCAGATGGCTTTTTTAAAAACGATAGAGAACATCAATTAGAAATTATTAAAATGATACGTAAGTATCAACCAGAAATAGTGCTGTGTAATGCTATTGACGATCGTCATATCGATCACCCTAAGGGAAGTCAGCTAGTGTCCGACGCTTGTTTTTTAAGTGGTTTACTTAAAATAGTAACTGAGTTAGACGGGGTTCAACAAGAAAAATGGAGACCGAAACAAGTTTATCACTATATACAATGGAAAAATATTGAACCTGACTTTGTGGTGGATGTTACTGGTTTTATGGATAAAAAAATAAGCTCAGTTATGGCATATTCGTCTCAGTTTTTTGATCCGAAAAGTAACGAGCCAGAAACTCCAATAACTAGTAAAAACTTTACCGATAGTATAGAGTATAGAGCAAGAGACTTGGGAAGATTGATAGGGGTTGATTTTGCAGAAGGCTTTACATCAGAACGTTACGTGGCGGTAGAAAATTTAAGTAAATTAATTTAAAAAAAAGTTTTGCCAGAATACTAAAAGCTTGTATATTTGCACCCGCAAGTTACATGGTGATTGTAGCTCAGCTGGTTAGAGCGCCGGATTGTGGTTCCGGAGGTCGCCGGTTCGAACCCGGTCTTTCACCCAAAACCTTCTCAATTTGAGAAGGTTTTTTTGTGTTTTAAATTTACTTTTAAAATTAGTATTGAATAAAAAAAGCTTCTCAGTTTATTGAGAAGCTTTTCTGTTTTTTAACCATTGTTCGTATTTGTCTTTATGCTTAAAGCGCTTGTGTGTCCATAAATAAAACTCTGGTTGTGCTTTGATATTTTTTTCGGTTATGCTTAAATATTTATCCGTAATTTGATAGTTTTCATAATCCTTAGGAATTTCGGTTATAAGTTCAAATTCGGTTTCGTAGTGTCCTCTTTTAATTTTTTTAGCACAGTAGTTAACAACAGCAAGATCGTATTTTTTAGAAAGCATTTCAGCGCCTGTATGTATCGGTACTCTAACGCCTAAAAATTCAGTCCAGTAATGAGTTTTGTGTACTTGAGGAGATTGATCGCTTAATAAAATGTACAGTCCTTGTATGTTTTCTTGATTGTTTTTGTGAATGCCTTTTACTGTTTCTGAAGTTTTGAACCCTGTAATACCAAACCTAGATCTAGAGTTTTTTACAGCTTTTTCAAAATAGTTATTAGCCAGTTTTGTATAAGCACCAAAAACTTGAATGTCTAGTGCCAGTGGTAAGTTAAAAGACCATTCCCAATTTGCTTGATGTGCTCCAACTAAAGCAATGCTTTTTCCCTCTTTGGCAAGTTTGTTTATAACTTCAGGATTTTTGTACTTGTATCGCTTGAGTATTTCTTTTTCGCTAATTGTAAAAGCTTTGATACTTTCAAAAATTAGATCGAAGAAATGTTTGTAGAATTTCTTTGTTATGTTTTTTATTTCTGTATCGCCTTTTTCAGGAAAAGCCGTTTTTAGGTTTTGAATTACTACTTTTTTACGATATCCTACCAAGTTGAAAATAACAAGACGGAAAAAATCAGAAATTATGTATAGTAATCTCATGGGTAAAATTGATAGTATCCATATTAGCGGATACACAATAATAAAGATGAGTAGTTTCATTAAGTTTTAATTTTAGGCAAATATCGTATTAATTAATGAATGATTCACTTTATTAACTTTTGTTTATGTTTGTACTTACACAAAAAAAAATATGAGTCAAATTATTATTATATTAATTGTAGCGAATGTATTAGTGTCTTTAAAAGGATTTAGTGATGCTACTTTTTTTGATCGCTATAAATTTCAAGTTCAAAAAATATTAGGGGGAGAGAAACTACGAATGTTAACTTCAGGTTTTTTGCATGTAGATTGGTTGCATTTAGGATTTAATATGTACGCTTTGTATTTATTTGGAAAAGTAGTTGACTCAAGTTTTGGAACATTAAACTTTATATTAATTTATTTTGCAAGTTTAATGGCAGGAAGTATGTATTCGTTGTATCAACATAAAAGAGAAGCTTATTATAGTGCAGTTGGAGCATCAGGAGCTGTGTCGGGAATAATATTTTCTTCTATAATGTTGTATCCAGGTATGGAGTTAATTATATTACCAATACCTGTTCCTATACCAGGGTATATTTTTGGTGTTGGGTATTTGCTGTATTCTATTTATGGAATGAAAAATCAAGTAGGAAATATTGGTCATTCTGCACATTTAGGAGGTGCTATTGGTGGATATTTAATCACTTTACTCTTACGACCAAGTGTCATAACAAATCATACCATAATGATTGGTGCGATGGCGCTCATCATAGTAGGGGTGTTCTTCTTTGGAGATAAATTAAAACTGAATAAATAAAAAAACCGAAACATTAGTTTCGGTTTTTTTGAGCGGGAGACCAGGTTCGAACTGGCGACATTCAGCTTGGAAGGCTGACGCTCTACCAACTGAGCTACTCCCGCGGTAAAGACTTTTGTAATTGCTTACAATTATGTAAAAATTAGAGCGGGAGACCAGGTTCGAACTGGCGACATTCAGCTTGGAAGGCTGACGCTCTACCAACTGAGCTACTCCCGCGGTAAAGACTTTTGTAATTGCTTACAATTATGTAAAAATTAGAGCGGGAGACCAGGTTCGAACTGGCGACATTCAGCTTGGAAGGCTGACGCTCTACCAACTGAGCTACTCCCGCAGTAAAGCGGTTGCAAATATAAGACTGTTTCTAATATCTGCAAATATTTTTTTGAAAAAAAATAGCAAAAACTATGTCTTTGATAGGTAGTTTTCAGAAAGTGAATAACATAGGTTTGTAAAGATTTTATAAGTTTTATAGATAGTGAATGTAAAATCTAATCTTGTATAGTCAAAAAGAGTATAAAAATCGGTTTTTATTATACGTATAACGTATGAAATTATAGTGCTTAAAATTAAAAACAAACTAATTTCTTAATAATCAATTGAAAAAGAGTATCTTTGTACCGTTCAAGTAGAACATCTTAATTATTTCAAAGTAGTATATAGTAATTAGTTTTTTGAGTTTATTCTCTTCTTGTCTTTTTTTATCTCATTATTCCTTTATTTTTTAAGTGTTTATAAGCATGATAGCCCTTTGTAATTGTATCATTACATTATAGGAAGTTATATAAAGGTTCTTCTTTTACAAAACATTACATAATAATTTAAAACTTAAGCAAGATGCAAGAAGGCACAGTAAAATTTTTTAACAACTCAAAAGGATTTGGGTTTATTACATCATCAGAATCAGGAGAAGATATTTTTGTACACAACTCAGGATTGATTGACGATATTAGAGAGAATGACAAAGTACGTTACGATACCGAACAAGGTAGAAAAGGCTTAAACGCTTTTAATGTAGAGATTGTAGATTAAAGTTTAGGTTATAAAATAACCTAAATCCAACTATATAGAAAAGGCTATCTGAAAAAGATAGTCTTTTTTTTATGCCCAATTTTTAAGTGAATCATTTTCAAAATAAAAAAAAGAACCCACTCAAAAAAGATTGAGTGGGAAAATTGCTATGAAAAAGAACTTAAGACGTCTCTTAAGTGTTGCTAAGATACTTAGATTTTAATTAACAGCAGCATAAAAAAGCGTAAAAAAGTTATGGCTTAACCATAAAAATAAGGCTCTTTATTTATGGTTTTTGTAGTATGAATTATAAAAAAATGTTTGTACAGTTGAAATGAAGTGTGAATATGTGAATAAAAGATAAAAAAAAAGCGGGAAAATCCCGCTGATTTTTTAAAGAGGCTGGCACTGAATTTCTGCACAACCAATCCAAATTTCAGAACAAGTATTGTCTGGAAGTAAGCAATGCTTTTTTCCTCCGTGAATAGATTGTTGTTCTTTTTTGTTTAAACCTGTTCCTAAATTAGAAATATTCTTTACCATAATAAAAATTTTGAGTTTTTTCAAACTTAAATTATTTAAAATGGAGTATTGGAAAATAAACCGTAATATAAGTATGGTTTTATACTATTTTTTTATGTGACTAGTATCAGAATTAAAAGAAAGCTTTCTCTTCTCTTATAATTTTAAGAAAATGGAACCCGTAAATTTCAAAGCCTTCGTTGTAATAAAACTTATGAGACTTTCTGTTAGCAGTATACGTATTTAACTCAACCGCTTCACATCCTTTAGATTTTGTATAATCATATACCCATTTAAAAAGCTGCTTACCTATATTGTTACCTCTGTAGTTTTCATCAACAATTACATGGTCAGGTTCTACACTCTTACCAATATAGTGCCTAGTGCTATACCAAAGTCCGCAAATACCTATTAGTTTATCATCATCAAAAACACCTATGCATTCATAGTTAGGGTATGCTGCCATTTCTAAAACTCTAGCTTTTAAAATATCTTTGGGTGTTGTAGTATTGGCTTTACGTAAAAGCGGAAGAATTACAAGAATATCTTCTTTGTTAATCAGGTTAAAATTTATATTCATTCTGTATTTTTGAGTTAAAGAAATTTTAGATGATAAAAATAAAAAATATATCAGTTCAAGAAACCTATGCTATTCGATTAGCTGTATTACGAAACAACATTGATTTGCCATACAAGTTTAAGGAAGATGAGCTTGATAACACGTTTCACCTAGGGGCTTTTTATAACAATAAGTTGGTAGGTATAGCTTCTTTTGTACAAAATAAAATTGAAGTTATTAAAGGAAGTCAATTTCAGTTAAGGGGAATGGCTACTTTACCAGAGGTAAGAGGAATGGGGGCAGGAAGACTATTGTTAGAAACCGCCAAAAATATCTTGAAAACGAAGAAGGTGGCTGTTTTATGGTGTAATGCTAGAAAAGAAGCTGTTGGTTTTTATAAAAACTTAGATTTCGAGATCATAGGAGAGGAGTTTGAAGTGGAAAAAGTAGGCCCTCATTTTAAAATGTATTATCGTGTAAATTAGTAGTTTATTTACCGACTACTTTTCAAAAAACTAAAATATTTTACAAATGAAAAACTCATTATTATTACTAACTACCTTCTTTTCTGTATTATCATCTAATGTCTTTTCGCAACAAAAAGAAGTTACAATAATTTCAGAAAAACTAACAGAAAATATCTATGTTTTAAAAGGGCAAGGTGGAAATATAGGGATTTTTGTGGGAGAGAACGGTGTGTTTATGATTGATGATCAATTTGCTCCTTTAAGTAAAAAGATACTAGCAACTATTAAAACAATTACAACGAAACCAATAACCTATTTGATTAATACACATTGGCATGGTGATCATACAGGAGGGAATGCTAACTTTCAAAAAGAAGGAGCTGTAATTGTTTCTCACGAAAATGTACGTAAACGAATGAGTATTGAGCAAGTTATTAGAGGTAAGAAAAGACCAGCATCACCTAAAGAGGCATTACCAGTAATTACCTTTTCAAAAGATATACAGTTTTATATTGATGAGGAGCCAATTATGATTACGCATATTCATAATGCGCATACTGATGGAGATGCCTTAGTGTACTTTGGAAATAGTAATGTATTACATGTAGGAGATGCTTATTTTCAAGGAAAGTTTCCCTATATAGATCTAAATTCTGGAGGTACTATTGATGGCTATATTGACGGAATTGAAAAAATAATAATGATAGCCGATGATGCTACTAAAATAATTCCAGGGCACGGAAATGTATCATCAGAAAAAGAATTAAAAGTGTATTTAAGCATGTTGAAAGATTTAAAAAACACTATTATCTCAGAAATTGAAAAAGGAGCAAGTTTAGAAGAGGTGAAAAATAACTCTTTGCTCACAGAGAAATATAAAAACTACAACGGTTGGATTACAGAAGAAAAAATAAAAGAAGCAATTTATAAAAGTTTGAAAATGAATTAAAAATAAAAACCCAAATCTTTCGATTTGGGTTTTGTAGCGAGGAGCAGATTTGAACTGCCGACCTCAGGGTTATGAATCCTGCGCTCTAACCAACTGAGCTACCTCGCCTGATTGCGGGTGCAAATATAATTACTTTTTGGTTTTAGACAACAAACATTTAAATTTTTTTTTAAAAAATAAATATCTATATTGGCGCTTAAACAAAAAAATAGATGAGCAAAGTTAAATTTGAGTTAGAGTTTCCCATTCATGCATCCCCAAGCATGTTATATCAATATTTTGCAACACCAGCAGGTTTAGAAGAATGGTTCGCAGACAGAGTTAATTCACGAGGAAAACTTATTACTTTTATTTGGGATGACTCTGAAGAAGAGGCAAAAATAGTTACCAAAAAAGCAGACGAACGTATTAAGTTTAAATGGACAGAAAGTGAAGGTGATGATAGTTATTTTGAATTCAAAATTCAAGTAGATCCACTAACAAAAGACGTTGCTGTAATTGTTACAGATTTTGCTGATGATGAAGATGATGCAGAAGAAGCGAAAATGCTTTGGCAAAATCAAATAGAAGAATTAAAGCATACTATAGGAGCTTAAGAAACAAGTAGCATAGAATTAAAAGAGCGACTCGGCAATTTTGTCGAGTTTTTTTGTGGCTAATATTCGCCTAAATTGTAAGTTTGCAATTAAAATTTTTAAGAAATGCTAAACTTTAATGGAACATTAATTTCTGATAACGAAGTACAAATTTCAACAAAAAACAGAGCTTTTAAGTACGGCGATGCTATTTTTGAAACAATTAAAGTATTCAATGGTAAGGTTGTTTTTGTTGAAGACCACTATTTTAGATTAATGGCTTCTATGCGAATGCTTCGTATGAAAATACCTATGAAGTTTACTCTTGAATATTTACAGGAAGAGATTCTTAAAGCAATAACAGAGTTACCAGCATCTTCTACGTATAGAGTGCGATTAACGGTTTTTAGGAAAGACGGTGGTTTATATGAGCCGCTTACAAACGAAGTAGATTATATTATAGAAGGAACTCCATTAATACCTACAGAAAAAGAAGTGTATAGGATGGATGTTTTTAAAGATTTTTATAATTATTCAGGATTGCTTTCAACAATTAAAACAACAAACAGAATGTTGAATACATTGGCTGCTGTTTTTGCCAAAGAAAACGATTTAGATAATTGTATTTTATTAAATGAACGTAAAGGAGTTGTGGAAACTATTAATGGAAATATTTTTATAGTAAAAGGAAACACAATAAAAACTCCTGCTTTAACTGAAGGTTGTATTAAAGGAATTGTTAGGAAAAAAGTAATTGAAATTATAGAGAAACACCCAGAGTATACAATAGAAGAAACAACTATTTCTCCTTTTGAAATCCAAAAAGCAGACGAAGTTTTTATAACGAATGCTATTGTAGGAATTCAACCAGTTACTAATTATCGTAAAAAAGAATTTTCAATAGATATAACTAATAAAATAAAAAGTAGTTTAAAACTAGCAACAGTAACTAGTTAAAACTAGTTCATTTGTATATCGCTAGGGGCATTTGCCCAAATTTTATACTTGCCTCCTCTTTGTAATAGTTTTTCTTTCCAAAAACCTTGGTTACTGGTGGTTAAAATATTTTCGTAGTCATTCTCTGTAATAAACCAAGAGTTCATGAGCAGTTCTTCTTCTAGTTGGTTTGTTCCCCAGCCAGAATAGCCTAAAAAGAAACGAATATCACTAGCTTTTAACTCCTTATTGTTTAACAGTTCTTTTAAAAGGTCAAAATTACCTCCCCAGTAAATACCGTTTGCAACTTCAATGCTGTTAGGAAGTAAGTGTGGAACTTTGTGGATAAAGTATAAATTATCCTGTTCTACTGGTCCGCCCTGATATACTGTAAAATCACAGTCTATCTCAGGAACTAAATCGCTAAGTACATGGTCTAAAGGTCTGTTTAATATAAAACCCACCGAACTTTTTTCATTATGCTCAGTAAGTAAAACGATGGCTCTCTTAAATGAACTATCATTTAAAATTGCTGGTTCAGCAATTAATAACCTACCTTTTTCCGGTTTAAATGCAACCATAATTTTTTTAGTTTATAAACACTAAGGTAAATAAAAAATTAATAAAACTTTAACAAAAGTGTTAAAAAACCAGAGGAAATAGGAAAAAAACGGGAATTATATTTTTTCTAAAACACTAATAACTTCATTTTTTTTACGGACCGAAACAGGAACAGTTGTTTTGTTTTTTAAAACTAAATACCCTCCATCAGATTTTATAAATTCTTTAATGAATTGAATATTAATTAGATGGCTTTGATGTACTCGTAAGAAGTCGTACTCTTTTAACATGTCAGCAAAGTGTTTTAAGGTTTTACCAACCAGTATTTTTTGTCCGTCATTCATAAAAAACTCCGTGTAGTTATTATCGGATTGACATCGAACAATATCGTCTAAATTTACCACCGTAATCTTATCAGATGTGTTTAATGAGATCTTTTTAGGACGTTGATTCGGTTTTGAAATGGATTGTTGGAGGACTGTAAGTTGTTCCTTGTCGGGTTTAATTTGATTTTTTGCTTTGTTAATTGCATTTGCCAAATCTTCGTTTGAATAGGGTTTTAATACATAATCAATAGCAGCAAACTTAAAAGCTTTAATAGCATATTCGTCGCTTGCAGTAACAAAAATAATTTTTGAAGATAAGTTTGGATGGATTTCTAGAACGTCGAAACCTGTACCGTCTCCCAACATAATATCTAAAAATAAAATATCTGGTTCTTGCTTTCGTAACACTTTTAATGCTTCTACCACACTTTTAGCAGTGTCAATAATTTCAATTTCTGGATGATACTGAGTAAGATCGTTTTGCAACATCTCTAGGGCTGTAGGCATATCGTCTACTAAAATTGCAGAAAGTTTTTTCATGTTTTAAAAATCAGTGTTTAAAGGAATTTCAAATACGACCTTAGTCCCCGTTACTCTTCCTTCATCATATAATTCACTAATAGAAAAAGCACTCTTTTTCGACAGGTTTTGAATTCGTTCTTGTGTAACTTTTAAAGCTACAGATTTATGTGGGCTTATTTTTTTAAACTCTTTTGATCGATAAACACCAATACCATTATCTATTATCTCACAATGTAAAAGATTCTTTTTTACCGAAAAATTTACCGTAATTTTTCCATTTTCAACAGAAGAGATTCCGTGTTTTATACTGTTTTCAACAAAAGGTTGTATTAGCATTGGTGGAATTAGAATTTCTTCAGCATCAATGCCAAGGTTTGTGGTTATTGAATATTCAAAGGTATTCGAGTTTATTTGCTGCTCTAGCTCGATATAATTTTTTAGTGTGGCAATTTCTTCAGTTAGGCTAATTTCTTCCTGTCTAGAATTGTGTAAAACACCCCGTAAAAGTGTAGCAAATTTACTAATAGTTGTATTTAATTCAGCCAATTTTCCTGAGTTTCCTAAAGCTTTAATGCCATTTAAAACATTAAAGATAAAATGTGGATTCATCTGTAACTGCAAAGCTTTTTGCTCTAGAGATATCAAATGATTTTCTAGCTCTAATTTTGCAACTTTGGCTTTATTCTTGGCTTGAATTCTTCGTATGTAAAACCAAATGATGAGTGTTAAAATTAGAGAGGTTAATCCAATACCCGACCAAATAAACCAACTTTTTTTATAGATAGGAGTATCAATAAAAAAATTAAACTCAATAGGGGTACTCTCTGTTTTTCCAATTCTTGATTGCGCAGCAAACCTATAGTTTCCGGGAGATAAATAGGCCAAATCAATAGCGCTTTTAGTACTCCAAGGGCTGGTTTGATTGTTGAGCGTATAACGATACT
The DNA here is from genome assembly GCF_036350695.1 of Tenacibaculum sp. FZY0031. Lineage (NCBI taxonomy): Bacteria > Pseudomonadati > Bacteroidota > Flavobacteriia > Flavobacteriales > Flavobacteriaceae > Tenacibaculum > Tenacibaculum sp. FZY0031. The sequence continues at coordinate 345,601 of NZ_JAZDVY010000005.1, read as the reverse complement.
CTAATTTATTTAAGTTGTTAATATTTATTGTTTTGTAATAAAAAGAGAGGTGATTTTTATCAGCGGGTAGTTTTAGGGTTTTATGATAGTTGTTGATGTCGATACTGTCTAAAGAAGTAAAAACTACCTCAATATTTTTAAAAGAAATGGTCGGTTTTTTTTGTACTGGTTGGTCGCTTTTAATAAAGTAAATTCCAGAGTCTTTTGTAGAAATCCAAGTGTTATTTTCATTGTCTTGAAAAGCACTGGTAATTTTATTGGTGGTTAAGGTGTTGTATTTATTAATGTTTCTTACGAAATTAAAATTAGCATCTAGTACTTCAATACCATTATCTTCAGAGATAATCCAAAATTGATCATTAATTTTTTTTATGTTAGTAACATTCTGTGCAGTGATGGTTTGTGTGTTTACTTCTTCATTAACAATAAACTTTAGTCCGTCGTTATAGGTAGTTGCAACAATCGTTTTTCCATTAATTAAAATGGAAGTGTAGTTATTTACATCTATTCGTTTTAAAACTTCAGGGTTGATAAGTTTATCGAGTTTCCATAGAGATTTATTTGTCGCTATCCAGTAAAAATTTCCATCAAATAGCATGTCGTTTATTTGATTAAGGTCAATTTGAAAGTTAGTGCGAAGAGGAGAGAGGTAGTCTTCACGAACTCTAACAATTCCTTTGTTAGTTCCTAAAAAAGTATGGTTTTTAACGGTTAAAAAGCAGTTTATATTGTTGCTTTCAAAATTAGTAAACCCATGGTGGTTTTTAATACTTATTCCTTTATTAGTACCTATAAAAAGAGTATTACCTTTTGAAAAAACAGTATTGATATGGTTAGAAATAAGCCCGCTTTTAGTAGTAAAGCTTGTAAACTCTTTTCCGTTAAATTGTACCAAACCTTTATTAGATGCTAACCAAATATACCCCGTATTGTCTTGAGCAACATTGTTTATGTGTACGCTAGGAAGTCCGTTATCTTTAGTGTAGGTTTTTAACGATTGGTTTTGAGCAGAAATACGTATAAGACCATAAAAAAAACAGGACAAGAATAAAAAAGTAAAGCGTTGTATTGAGTGTTTTTTAGGACTCAATACAAAACTACTTTTCATGACTGTTTTTATGATATGATGTAGGGTTTCCATGATAACAAACATACTTAAATAAAACGTCATTACGAAGGGAAGAAGGTTGAAGTAGTTACTTTTATTATGAGGTTTTCCTAGGTTCGTAATGACGTTTGTTCAACAATTATTAGTTATTTCATAGCGTATAAACGTTTGTTATTGGTATCTGGTTTTACATGCTCTAATTCTCCGTAAGGTTTTGTTAATGGTTTTAAAACACAAAGAGCAGAAGCTTTTCCTTTGATAATTAATTGACTGCCTTTTACAGTATAAGTCCATCTAAATTTCTCTACAGGAATATTTGTCTTTTCAACTTCTTTCATTAATCCTTTTTCACTAGCAATGAAGTCCATTATTTCTTCTTGCATTACAAAGTGAGGGATGTCATTATCAGAATTATGGTAATCTAATTCTAGGTTTACAGGAATTGTATAATGAATTGTATAAGGTTCTCCTACATAACGTTCTCTTTCGTTATTTAAAGCATCATACCAAGAAATTTCTTTTTCTTCAGGGTATTTTTTAGCAATTTCTTTTGATAAATCTACTTTACCAGGAGAATTTGCAGTTGGATAAAATACATAGTAGGGTTGAGCTAAATAATGATTAGAAAACGCTCCTCCAAAAACATTGTAGTAGGGTGATACCACTACTTGCGGAATTTTGTGCTCAGTTATAAAAGCACTCTTTAATGTGTTTACTAAATCAGTGTTTTCAGCCAATTGATTGGTGTGAAAAATAATTTTGGTATCATCTGTGATAGCTTCACTTTTTACTGAAGGCAATGAACCTCTAGTTATTGTTTTTTGCAAAGCTTCAGCAGTTACTTTCTCTCCATTAATTACGGTTTCTAAGTTCATTGCTCTAAAAGGGTTATTGTTGTTTACAATATGAACTTCTCCGTAAGGATTTTTCGTAGCGTTGTTGTTCATCCAAGTAATAATTTCTTCTACTGAATATTTTCCGTTGATTATCTCGTAGTTTTTTTCCTTGAAATAAACTCGTGCACTATCGTAAAAATGACTATTACTTTTGTCGTCTCCAGTAATAAATACTATAGGTTTTCTGTATTCCACTACAGGTTTTTCAATAGTTTTCTCTGTAGTAGCAATGTTTCCCAGTTCTTTGTTTTTGTTGTCACTTTTTGTGTTATTACAATTTGAGAATGCCCCGATTAGTAGTAGTAATCCCATTACTGTACCTACTTTTAAAATGTTTTGTTTCATAGTTTTTTGTTTTAAGGTTAATATAGTTACTGTTATTGTTGTAAAATGATAGTTACATCCTTTCCTAAATTTATACTAGTTGATAGTTTGTTTAAGATGTTAGGAAGGTTTCGGTCGTTAATCCACTGACCGTTTTCTTGTTTTTCAACAGAAGCGATTAATCCGCTTGTGTTTATTTGTAATTTTAAGCTAGTGTATTTTTCTAAATACATTTTTAATACTGATGAATAATTGTTGTTTGACCACATAATTGTTGTTTTTATATGATCAAAATTACCACAGAAGTACAGGTAGATTTGGAGAAAATTAGAATTCGTAGTAGATAAATTAGAATTCGTTGTTTTTGGTCAGTAGCCGGTAATTGATAGCTAAGTAAGAAAGTTGGTTTGGAGTTAGGAAATACATAGTTTTAGCCAACCGCCAACCGCCAACCGCCAACCGCCAACCGCCAACCGCCAACCGCCAACCGCCAACCGCCAACCGCCAACCGCCAGCCGCCAACCGCCAGCCGCCAATCGCCAACCGCCAACTGCCAACTGCCAACTGCCTTTAATAACAGTCCGTTTTAATTTGATTGGTCTTTTTGAAGTGGTTTAAGGATGTGTTTAGTTTATTTGAAGTTATTTGCTCTAATACCTTTTCAACACCTTTCAGCATTTTAATAGAACCGCAAATCATAATAGTACCTCCATTTTGTAAAACAGTAGAAATTGTAGTTTCTTCTTTTAGTAACAAATCTTGCACATATTCTTTCTCTTTTTCTTGAGAATAGGCAATGTGAATGTTGCTTTGTTCTATGTTTTTTAACAAAGGGGCGTACATTTTTAATGATTCTTTTGTTCTTCCTCCCCAAAACAAATGTGCTTTTGTGCCTTTTTTATGTTGCAGCATTCCTAAAAAAGGAGCGATACCTGTTCCGTTAGCAATTAGCACTACTTCTTTCTTTTTCTTAGGAAAATAGAAAGCTTTATTCTGTTTAATGCTTGCTTTAAGTGGCTCGTTTTGTTTTAACTGATAAAGTAGGTTAGAGCACACTCCAAGATCATGTTTTTTAATACTTAGTATGATGTCATTACCTATTTTTCCAATAGAGTACAAGCGTTCAATATTGTCTTCTTTAGGAGTGATAGAAAGTAAATCACCAGAGTTAAAACGAAGTTTTCTAGTGGGGTGTAAACAGATTAAAAAAGAGTCGTCGTTGTTTACTTCAGTTTTAGAAAGGGTTGTAAAAGTTTGTTGTTTTTTAGGCTTTTTAATTTCTTGTATCAATTCAAAATTAATTTCAGTTTTTTCACTCCATTGGTGTCCCCAAGTTTTAAAATCTTGAAAGGATTGATTATTGATTTTATAAACAGGTAAAAGAGTCTTAAACTTTGGAAGTTGTTCTAGTATATTTTCTATATCAATAGCAAACTGACAAAAATGAGGGTATGCTCTTGAACCAAAGCCAACTATTGAATAGTTCACTGGGTTTTGAATAGTCGTTTGTTGAATTAGTTGTAAGAATTTAGAAGCGTTAGAAGGAGCTTCCCCTTCTCCGTAAGTTGAAGTTAATACAATTAGATGTTTTGCATTTTTATACGAAGTATAATTGTTTAAAATGTCAATAAAAACAGGGGTGTCTTTTTTTATGAATGCGTTGTATAGAGAGGAAGCAAAAGGGTAGGTGTTGTTGGTTTCCGAACCTACTAATATGATAACTTCAGCATTGTCTTTCTTAATTTTATTTTTAGGGAGGGAACTTTTTTGTATTCTTTTGAAGGTCATTGCAAACCCTGAATAGATAAAAAACAGGATAGATATTGAAGAAAGTAGTAATACAACTGACCAAATAATTGTTCCGTTTCCTGTGTGCAATAACAAACTCCAGTTTAAAAGTATACTGGTTAACGAAAGGTTTTCTTTACTAATTATAGTTCCTGTATATTGATGAATTAGTACTTCACTATCATTTAGTTTCGCAAAAAAGTAATCTTCTTCGTCTTCAGAAAAAGGGAACTCAATACTTTTTACCTTATTTAAGGTGGTGTTTGTAAATGTAGGGAATTCAACAACGGTTATTTTTTGGTTGGGAAAAGTAGAAGAAAAATCAAAAGAATGCTTTATTTTATCTGTAGGTAAAACCGAAAATTTATCTAACGATAAATACACTCCTGTTAGCGTAATGATTATTATTGGGATAAGCGTGTAACGACCAACAATAATGTGGTAATACTGTTCAAAATTTTCTTTTATAACCTTAGAGAAAAGTTGTTTGAAACCGCCTTGTCGTTTGGCGATTAAAATGAAACCTGTTACTGCAATTAAGCAGAGTAAAAAAGACATAAAACCGACGATAAATCTTCCTGTAGACTTTAAAAATAAAGACCTGTGTAAGCTAGTAGCAAACTGAAAAATAGGGTTCTTTTTCTCGATATCACCTAATTTTTCTCCTGTGATTGGATGTATGTAAAATGTATCACTTTTTCCTTCTTTGGTAACTACAGAAGCACTTACAAAATCATTCTCATCAACGGTGATTGAAATTATTTCATCGTACTGTTTTTGTAGGGCAGAAATTGTTTGAGCAAGTGTAATTTCTTCAGTGTTAGAAATACTGTAGTCTGAAAGCTGTTTTGAGATAGGTTCAAAAGATAAAACAATACCTGTAACAGCAGCAACGAGAACGAAAAGGAAAGAAGATATAGCCAAGGTTAAGTGGCTATATCTCCATATAGAAGTGGTCATTTTTGTTAGCTATTTCTATTGATAAAATTACTGAGGCATTAAACGGATGTAACGAATAAATCCATTTCCTTCAAACTTCCCTTTAAGGTTTTCGGTAGTTAATTCAAATTCTACATCATTTTTGTAGTATTCTTGATCTTCTACAGCCGATTCAAATCTAATTTTATACCCTTTATCAATTTTATCGTTGTCAATTTTTAAAACGGTAATAGCTCGATTACCTCCGCTAATGGTCGCTCCTGTGATAGCGTCAATATCTGTACGAACTTTTCCTTGAAATTTCCACCATTCAGTAATGTCAGAATACCATTCTTCATCATCACCTTGAACGTATAATGTTTTTTCGTATTCTCCATTAGGGTTTAATAATGAAATAGCAATGTAAGCACCTTCACCAGTATAATTTTTCATTTGAATCATACATTTGTAGGTAGTGCTATCTGTTGTGTTAAAAGCCATTATTGAGAATACAGTAATAAAAAGAGCTATGATTTTTTTCATTTTTATCGGTTTAGTTCCATACCAAATCGCGTGTAATTGTATTTACGCACGATTTGGTAGATTAAGTTTATTTTAAAAAGTTAATATCTATATTTTTTTTGGCTAAGATTTCATTTTCCTTAGCTAGGTCGTGTACCGTTTCATCAAAATCAGTAGTAATTGATTTGTTAGCTCCAATACTTAATAAATACTTAATTACATTCGTATTGTTTGCTTGCATAGCGGCTACATGTAATGGAGTTAAGCCCTCGTTGTTTTTTGCATTTACATCAATTTTTAACGTGTTGATTTTTTTAAGTAAATCGATGTTGTTTTTTTCTATTGCTATATGGAATAACGTATTTTTATTGGCTTGAAGTTGTATTAAGTTTAATCCGTTATTGGCCAAAAGATTCATTTTTTCTGTAAAATCGTTCACTTTTTTTGGATGATAACTTTTGATTAAATAATAAGCTAAAGAGTTTCCTTTATTATCTTTTACGTCAATATCAGCCTCGTTTTCTATTAAATAATCTACCACTGCCTCTGAGTTGTATTCAACTGCAGATGTAAGTGCTGAATGCCCTTTCTTATTAGTGTGATTAACATTCTTGGTTTTTCTTAATAATAACTGAACAATTTCTAAAGAGTTTCTGCTAGCAGCAATACTTAAAGGAGTGTTTCCGTTCTCATCAACTTGATTGGCATTTACACCTTTGTCAAGAAAATAATTAAAGGTATTCGAATCTTTGTTCCCACGAGCTAAATTATGTAGCGGTGTTTTTCCATTGCTATTAGTAATGTTTGGATTGATCCCTAAACTCTCTAAATAGTTAAAAAAGGCTAAAGAATTGTAACCGCTTCGAGACCCCTGTGTAGCTAATAACATAGCATTTCCTCCTTTTTTATTTAGGTTTTTATAAGGTAATCCTTTTTTTATAAGAAGTTCTAATACTTCTTTATTTCCTTTTTTAGCAACATAGTTAAAAGCGCCATTTCCATCGCTATCAACACTGTGTATGTCCAAGCCTTTAGAAGAAAGATATTCAACAAAAGAGAGGTCTTTTAAACTGGGTAAAACTAATAGCAAAGCATTCGCCCCGTGTTCGTCAACGTCTGTTTTGATATCAATTCCGTTTTGAATGCAAAGCTCATAAATTTCTTTATTAGTTTGTCCTGCATTGGCTGCAAAAGTTAGAGGAGATAATTGATGAGAATCTTTTAAGTCCATACGAGCATTGTTGGCTATTAAATACTTCATTATTTCAACATTGTTTTTATAAGCAGCCCAAAACACATAAGTTCTTTTATCGTGGGTAATCTTATTAACATCATTTCCTTTTTTGGTAAGTAAATGCTTGATCGTTTTATTAGGTGCGCTTGCAAGAATAGCATAAGTAACAGCATCAAATCCATTCGGATTTAAAGCAGTAACGTCGTTGCCCTTTTTTATTTTCTGCTCAACAGTCTTTATTGTAGGGTTGGTTTGCCAAAAGGATCTTTCAAAAAAGATGTTTTTTGTTTGTGCTTGCATTGCACTTATAAGAAGGACAAGAGCAAGTGTTATATGTTGTTTTTTCATGTTTTTAATTTTTAGAATTTATAGCGTAGTGTAGAGCCAAAATTGGCAGGCTCAACTCTATTAATATAGCTTGTACGATAAGCGTTGTAGCCTATTTCGCCAAAGATATTATTTCCAAATACATCTATACTTAATTTTTCATTGAATTTGTAAGAGGCTTGTACATTAACTGTAGTATATGCTTTTAGGTCGAAAGGTTTCACCCCAGGAACTACACCTGTATGTGTGTAGTTTCTAGACCATACATTATGAGGTCGTTCTCCTAAATAATAAGCTCCTGCGCCAATTGATAAACCATCTAATGATTTTTGAAAAGCATAACGTGCCCACAAGTTAGCTGTATGCTTTGGTGTGTTCATTGGGCGAGAGTTGTAATAATAAGATACATGATCTTTGTATTTAGCATTTAAATATGAATATCCACCAATGATTTCTAAATTAGGAAGGATACGACCAACTAATTCAATTTCTACACCATTTCTAACATCGTCACCCCCTTGAGTATAATAACCTAAGTTGTTACCCGCGTTATCATATACTGGTAGGTTTAAGTTTTTACTTGAAGTAAAAAATGTAGTAATATTAAAGCGTAAAGCGTTGTTTAACCAGGTAGATTTGATACCTGTTTCAATTTGATCCCAACGCTCTGTACCTAACTCGTTACCGTCAACATCCATATAAAAAGAAGTTCTAGGGTCTGAGCTACTAGCGTATGAACCAAAAACAATGATATTTTCATTTGGTTTCAGATTAAAACCTACAAGAGGGTTAAAGGCGTCATCACTTTTAGATGTTCCTAATGGACTTCCTATAAAATTACCTTTGGTTCTCTTCATAGAGGTGTAGCGTAATCCTAAGAAAACATCTGCCCAATTGGTTAAGCTAATTTTATCTTGAACGGTAATTCCGTAAGCTTCTGTTCTCGATCCTGTATCTGCACTTGCGTTTCTGCTAACACTAATTCCGTTAGGAAGAGTATTATTTATAGGTTGTAAAACATCTATTATATCTACATAATTGTTCCCAGAATTATAGTTTGTTATGTATCTTAAATTATCAAATTCTGAAGTTCGAAAATCAGCTCCAATTTGGAAAGTATGTTTTAAAAATCCTGTTTTCACATCTTTACCTACCAAATCTAATTGTAATACACTGTTGTTATCTTTTCTACCTGAGGCACTATATTCTCTGTAACGTTGAGAGTCGGGTAGAACACTCAATCCGTTTCTTGAGCTCCCTTGAAAAGCGTATGAGGTTTCAGTATCAATATCTAAATCAGAAACAAAATACCCTGCTTTTATACTTAACTTATCGGTTAACTCTCTGTCAACTCTAATAGCATAGGTTAGGTTTTTTGTAGTAACATTGTCTGAGTCAAATCCCATAAAATTGTTGTTAGGAAGCTTGTAAATGTTATTTACATCGTAGGTGCCTAAATTAAGAGTTCCTTGATCTGGAGTTCTACTGTCATGCATATAATCCATTTCCAAAGTAATAGTTGTTTTGTCATTAGGTCTCCAAGCATAAGAAGGGTTTACATAAAAACGTTCAGAACCTACATGGTCTCTATAACTGTCGGCTTTATCATAAGAACCAGCTATTCTAAAAGCATGTTTTTTATCCGTGTCAATTGGTCCGTAAACATCAAAAGTAGGACGTAATTTACCAAAGCTTCCTGCTCGAAAGCTTACTTCACCCCCCGTATAAAATTTAGGAGTTTTAGTAACAACGTTGATAACTCCTCCCGCAGAACCTAAATCACCACCTAAACCTTGGCTAATAGCTGAAATTCCCTTTAGTACTTGAATGTTATCAACACCAGCCATGTCGGTAATCATTCCCGTTCCTCTAAAATCTGAGTTAATACGAACCCCATTTTTTAATAGTGGAATACCCCTAAAGCCTCTTAAGGACATACTTTCTTTAGTGTTTCCGTAAGTAGCAAACGTATAAACTCCAGCTACGTTTTTAGTAACATCACTAAGAGTTAAAGCATTTTGCTGATCGATTAGTTTGTGTGATAATACCGATATACTTTGTAATTGTTCGTTAGGAGCTAAAGGTAATCTGGTAAGTGTTTCTAGTTTTTCAGCTCTTTTATCTCTTGCACCAAAAAGTTCAATTTCATCTAATTGAGTGTCTGATTTTAAGATAATAATTAAGTTGTTTACATCTCCTGTAATCGCAATTTTTTGTGATGATTGAATAAAACCTACAGCACTAACCACAAGTTTATAGTTTGAAAGGGGTACTTCTTTAAGTATAAAGCGACCATTTTCAGTAGTTTCAGTACCTATTTTACTTCCTTTGATAAAAACATTTGCAAAAGGGATGGCTTCATTACTTTCTGATTTTACAACACCCTGTATAGTTGCTTGACTGTATATTGTTTGGATACAACTACATATTAGTAGTAGAGATACTATAATTCTCATTTCTTTTTTATTTGAGAGGTTTAATTTTTTAGTTTACTTTTTTTACAAAAGATTCTATTGCGTTATCAATTTGTTCTTCATTCGAAGTTTTTTCAGAAAACAAATGCTTGTATAAAGGTTTGTTATCTACTTTTTGCTCTAACGATAGGTGTGCATTTCTACCATAAACTTCTGCCCATTTATTTCTTACTAATAGCCACTTGTTTGTGTGAGTTTTCCACCAATCTTGTGCAGCTTTACATTTGCTATCAGCTACTTTTACGTAAGTGTTATAGCCCTTTTCGTGTGCAACAATAACATCTTCTTTACCTGATTTTCTTATAATTTTTCTGTTATCTTGATCGTGTAACCAACCGTAGTTTGTAATTTCATGACGATTACCTCTTTCAGTTACATTATAATCGCTTCTTTTTGTGTACTCTCTTCTTGGTAATGGAGCATCTGTAGTGTTTTCCCAATAGCTTTTACCATCTACATGAACCCAAGTAGCAGTACCTTCATATCGTGGACTATCATCTACTTGGTATACCTTTTGAGTCCATTGTTTTTTAACTTCTGATTTTGGTTTGGTTTGGAATAACCAATTGTTATCACCATTATACATATAAAAATCAGTGTTTTCATACAACCAATCTTGTCTCCAATGCTTCACAATATGTGGGTTAGATGGATTTCCTACTTGTAATAAATGTTGAATTGAAATTTGGTTGTTTTCGTCAGTAATTAATTCAGCCCATTCTAAAGCTTTGTCGGTTTTTGTTTTTGAAGGCTTGTAAAGAGAGTCTTTACTGTTGTTAAAAGTTTCAGCAAAGTTGAAGGTGACTTCATAGCAGCCACACATTTTTTTTATTGCTTCTCTGTCCTTTTTCTTTTTGTTTTGGGCATTGACTGTAAGTGCAGATAGTATTAATAAACTACCTAATAATATTTTTTTCATCGTGAGTTTTGTTTGATTTTATTTTTCTACAAAAATATAAATTTTATTTAGATTGATTAAAAATAAAGAATATATTTGCAGAAAAATTATTAAGAATGTTTCTAAATAAAAGCATGTTGCTAAGTTTTATATTGTTAAATTTCGTGGGGTATTCTCAAGAAAAATCTCATAGTGAGAAAAAAACAACGGCTAGCTATGATTTAAATGAGGTAATTGTAACCGCTACTAGAACATCGCGTCAATTGTCGTCGATTCCAATGCCAGTTATCTTAATCACGAAGGAACAAATACAAAAATCAGGGTCGGTTAGGCTGAGAGACATTTTATTAGAACAAACTGGAATCACCATAGTAACAGACTTTGGAAATTCTGAAGGAGTACAGTTGCAAGGAGTTGCAGCCGATTATACGTTAATCTTATTAGATGGAGTACCAATTGTTGGAAGAACTTCAGGAAATATAGACTTAAACAGGTTAACAGTAAACAATATAAAACAAATAGAAATTGTAAAAGGACCTTCTTCTTCGTTATATGGTTCTGAAGCAATTGGGGGTGTTATTAATATAATTACAGAGAAACCAAAGCGCGAGCAGTTAAAAGGTTCGGTGAGTTATTTTGCAAGAGGAGGAGCAAAAAATGAACTGGATATAAACACAAACGTTGTTTGGAAAAAGAGAAAATTAGGGATTGTAGCTGGAGGCAATTTGAATTCTAGTGAAGGGTTTGACTTATCGCCAGAAACGGCTTCAAAAACAACAGCACCGCATCAAAGTTTTACAGGAAATTTAAAAGTCATGTATGATTTTTCTGATAAGCTACGGGGAACAATTTCTCAACGATACTTTTCTCAAATACAAGGAGATAATTCTGAAGAAAACAAACAAAAAGACTGGAATGCTACAGTAAAACTGTCTCACGACCTAACCAATAAATGGAATGTAGATTATACTTTTTACGTCACTAAGTACAACGCAGAAAGTATTTTTAATGAGGAACGAACAAATTACGACCAAACACTTTTAAGACCTGAAATTAAATCCAAAAACACCTTCAGTATTGGGACTTTAATTTTGGGGACTGGAGCCAACTTAGAAAGTTTAGAAAGAACGGAGTTTAATGGGGTGAAAAAGTTCAATACTCCTTATGTTTTTGGTCAGTTTGATTTCAATCCGGTTAACAATTTAAATGTAGTTGTAGGAGCGAGGTTTGAAGATAGTAATCGGTACAAATCAGCATTTACTCCTAAAGTATCTTCTAGCTATAAAATAACTAATTGGTTAATGGCTAAGGGCTCTGTAGGTTATGGATTTAAGGCACCTGATTTTCGCCAATTATATTTCAATTTTAAGAATACAGCAAGTGGATATATTGTATTGGGTACACAAACTTTACACGACTTGTATGGAAATTTGTCGGAGGTACAAATGATAGAAAAAGAATTAAAGGCAGAAAGTTCTATTGGATATAACTTCGGGTTTCAAGTACAGCCGATATCAAATTTGAAACTAAATATCAATTTGTTTAGAAATGATATCAAAGATTTGATAGATACTTTTGACACACAATTAGATGCTTCTAAATTAAACTTACCGCTAGGAACAAGAACGTTTTCATACCGAAATATTGATGAAGTATATACGCAAGGTGTTGAAGTAGATATGCGGTATAAAGTAAATAACAATTTTAGGGTTTTAGGAGGCTATCAGCTTTTAGATACTGGAGATAAAGGTCAAGAAAAAAAAGTGAAATCTGGGACTGTTTTCTTTAGGAAAACCCCCACTTCATCTGCCCAAAGAATGACATTGTCTAACTACTATGGATTACCCAATAGGTCAAGGCATATGGGAAATCTAAAGGTATTCTACGAGAATTATCAATATGATTTTTCGGCAAATATTCGGGCGGTGTATCGAAGCAAGTATGCTTTGTTTGATACCAATGATAGTCAGGGGATTATAGACGAATTTGATGATTTTGTTTCTGCCAATACTCAAGTAAGTATAGCGGTAGATAAAACGTTTTTCAAGTTAATGAATGTTCAAGTTGGTGTAGACAATCTTTTTAATGAAAGAGGACTAGAAAATAAACAAAGTTTTACAAATAACGATAGTGTGTTGCGTTTGGGTAGCACTTATTACGGAAGAATTCAATTTAATTTTTAATATAAAATCAATACAAAATGAGAGTTTTAAAATCAATTTTAGCAATAACTATGTTAGCTTTTGTAGCTGTTTCATGTAGTGATAATGACGATGTTGTTTTAGAGGATGTGGTAGTAAAAAAAGTAGAAAATTTACATGCTAAAGAAACTAGCGATTATTCGGTAAGTCCACCTTTAGTATCAGGAGAGTTTGTAAAGTTTAGTTTTAAAACAGGAGAGGTAGTAACTGGGAATAATTGGGATATTGCCTTTAGAGGGACTACTATTCTTGTAAATGGAGGTGAGAAAACTGGAATTTCAGGCGAGCCAGATAGAACAGGTAATGCAGCGTTAGTGGTTGTAGATGGAGTTTTCTCTGAAATAACTTCTGTTACTAACGATTTTAATTTTGTGCAAGATAAAGAAGGTAGTTTGGCATTGCCAAAGGGAACTTGGTATACATATTCTGGACCACCACAACATAAAATTAGTCCAGTAGCAGGAAAAATTATTGTGGTAAAAACTACAGACGGAACTTATGCTAAGATAGAGATTTTAAGTTATTATAAGGATATGGATAGCAGTAATTCTTCTAATCCAGCTAATTCAGGAGCACAGTATTATACCTTTAATTACGTATACAATCCAAATATTGGAGACACGAAATTTTAGTAATCTTTAGTTATTAAATTTTGTTAATTTTTGTTGTGAAAGGCTGTCCGACCGAGAGGTTGGGTGGCTTTTCTCTTAAAAATGTAATTTTTCTTTTAAGTACTTCGATGTATATGATTTTTTGTCTTTAGCTAATTCCTCAGGGGTACCTGCAAAGATTAAGTTTCCGCCTTTTTTTCCACCTTCCAAACCAAGATCAATAATATAATCAGCGCATTTAATCAATTCAATATTGTGTTCAATGACAATAATTGAGTGTCCTCGCTCAATTAGCGCATTAAAAGAAGCTAATAATTTTTTAATATCATGAAAATGCAATCCAGTAGTTGGTTCATCAAAAATAAACAAAGCTTTGTCTTTGGTATTTCCTTTTACTAAAAACGAAGCTAGTTTTATACGCTGTGCTTCACCTCCAGAAAGGGTAGAAGATGACTGGCCTAATTGTACATAACCTAGTCCAACATCATGTAAAGGCTTTAATTTTCGGGCTATTTTGGTTTGTTTGTGTTCTGTAAAAAAAGCAACGGCATCATCAATTGTCATATTCAAAATATCATCAATCGATTTTCCCTCAAAAGTTACTTCCAGTACTTCTTTTTTAAAGCGTTTACCACCACAGGTTTCACACTCTAAATGTACATCGGCCATAAACTGCATTTCAATAGTAACTTCTCCTTCACCTTTACAAACTTCACAACGGCCACCGTCTACATTAAAAGAAAAATGCTTGGGTTGGTAGTTTCTTATTTTAGATAGTTTTTGAGATGAAAGTAACTTACGAATATCATCATACGCTTTTATATAGGTTACAGGGTTAGAACGAGAAGAACGACCAATTGGATTTTGATCGATAAATTCTACGTGCTTTAGTGAATCAAAACTCCCAGTAACATCCGTGTGTTGCCCTAGTTTTTCACCATATCCGACTAGTTTCTTTTGCATGGCAGGATACAGTATTTTCTTAACCAAGGTACTTTTACCACTACCAGAAACTCCTGTAATGACGGTTAAGTTGTTAAGCGGAAAAGAAACATCAATGTTTTTTAAGTTATTTTCACGAGCCCCAATAATGTCTATAGAATTTTTTGATGTTCTTCTATTAGTAGGGATTTCAATTTTTAATTCTTCGGAAAGATATTTGGCGGTTAGTGACTCAGATTGTAAAATATCTTTAAAAGTTCCTTCGGCAACCACATTTCCACCATAAGTTCCTGCTTCTGGACCAATATCAATAATATAATCAGCCTCTTTCATAATGTCTTCATCATGCTCAACTACAATTACGGTATTGCCTAAATCACGTAGATTTTTTAATACACCAATGAGTCTTTCTGTATCTTTTGGGTGTAAACCAATACTAGGCTCATCTAAAATATACATAGAACCTACTAACGAACTTCCTAGTGAAGTAGCTAAATTGATTCGTTGACTTTCTCCACCAGATAGTGTGTTAGATGTTCTGTTTAACGTTAGATAGTTTAAACCAACATTTGTTAAAAATTGTAAGCGATTATTAATTTCGGTAAGCAAGCGTTTACCAATTTTTTCTTCGTATTTGTTTAATTCAATATTATTGAAAAACATCGCTAATTCATCTAAAGGTAAGGTTACTAATTTATCAATAGTTTTACCATAAACTTGAACGTAGTTGGCCTCTTTACGCAAACGTTTTCCATTACATTCAGTACATTTTGTTTTTCCGCGGTAACGAGAAAGCATTACACGGTTTTGAATTTTGTAACTTTTCTCTTCTAGTTTTTTGAATAGATGATTAATTCCTTTGAATTTTTTAGTTCCATTCCAAACCAAGTTTGTTTGTTCATCTGTAAGTTCGAACCATGGCTTGTGAATAGAAATTCCGAATTCTTCAGCATTTAGAATTAAATCGTTCTTATATTTCTTGTAACTATCTGTTTTAAAAGGGAAAATAGCATTTTCGTAGATAGAAAGTCCAGTATTTGGAATTACTAAATCTTCATCAATACCAATCACATTTCCGTAACCTTCACAAGTAGGGCAAGCTCCGTAAGGATTGTTAAAACTAAATAAATGCGTGTTTGGTTCCAGAAACGAAATTCCGTCTAATTCAAAATTATTACTAAATTCGGTAGTGCTATTATCAGATAAGTTTTCAATAAGACAAATTCCTTTTCCTTCAAAAAAAGCTGTTTGAATGGCATCTCCTAAACGGTTGTAAAAATCTTCTTCGTGTTTTACAACAATTCTATCAACAACTAATTGTAATTCATTCCCTTTAAAATCTTTTATAGGAAATTCATCAATCCTATATACGGTATCTTGATATTTTAAACGAGCATATCCTTGCTGTGTTAGTACTTGTAAAACAGTTTTTATATCTCTGTCTTTATTTATGTGTATAGGAGCAAGTAATAATAACTTCGTGCGTTCCTCAAAAGTTTTTACATGATTGATAACATCAGAAACCGTGTGTTTTTTTACTTCATTCCCAGAAATAGGAGAGAAGGTTTTACCAATACGTGCAAATAATAATTTAATATAATCGTATATCTCTGTTGAGGTACCAACGGTAGAACGTGGATTAGTAGCGTTAACCTTTTGCTCAATAGCAATAGCAGGAGCAATTCCTTTGATATAGTCTACTTTAGGTTTGTGTAACTTACCTAAAAACTGACGTGCATACGAACTTAAACTTTCTACATAACGGCGTTGTCCTTCAGCATACAAAGTATCAAAAGCCAAAGAAGACTTACCAGAACCAGAAAGTCCAGTAATAACTACTAATTTATTACGAGGAATAACGACATCAATGTTTTTTAAATTGTGCAGTTTAGCTCCTTTTATGATAATATTTTCTTTTGGATTCACAGTTGAAATATCAGTCTTCATATACTCGAAAAAATAAGCTATAAAAGTACGATTTTCTATTAACTCTACATTATAACCTTAATGTAAATATCAAGGACTTTTCTTTTTACAAAACTTAAATTAAATATAGAATGTTTAGAAAATAAGGGGTCTATTTGTTGTTTTTTCGAAAATAGTCAAAAAAAATCCCCTTCATTAAGAAGGGGGAGAAGTAGATTTATATTATTGTTTTTCTTGTTCTGAAATGATTATAAGGATCTTTCGAGTATTGTTTTTTAATCCTAATAAGTTTATTGTAGTTTTGGGCAAAATATGTTTTAGTAGGAATAGAACTATCCTTAAAGCTTATAAATGCGCCAGAGGTATTTGGGATATCAAAATCTCTACATACTTCAATCCAGTCCAGCGCTCTATTGGTGTAATCATATAAAGTATTGTCTTGGAAGTTTTTTATTTTTTCTTCAATATACTTTTTAATTGCTGGATCCATATTTGTATCTAAGGCCTCCCACCAGCATTGGTATTGTATGGTATATTGTTTGTCATTGTAGGGAAAAGCACTATTGGTCTCAGGATGTTTTTTGTAAAATTCACCTGTAATAGCTCCTAAGGTAATATAAGATGTAATAGTATTTTTTC
Source organism: Tenacibaculum sp. FZY0031 (assembly GCF_036350695.1). Lineage (NCBI taxonomy): Bacteria > Pseudomonadati > Bacteroidota > Flavobacteriia > Flavobacteriales > Flavobacteriaceae > Tenacibaculum > Tenacibaculum sp. FZY0031. Next base: position 328,793 of record NZ_JAZDVY010000005.1, on the reverse strand, counting down.
TGTTATGCTCATTTAATAGAGGAGAACACAGGCTTTCAATTAGTTTTTGATGTCCCTCTTCTCCTAAACCTTTTTTATCAACAAGTCTTGAAGTTATTTTATGTGGTGCAGGTAGATCTAAATCTGGTTGTAACGGTGTGCCCATTAATAACTTAGGAGGGAGCATGGATAATTTAATTTCATTAAAAGACTCCCTATCCCATGAACTCATAAGGTGGTCACCATAGTTGCTTTTATGTTCAAAATCTGCACCTGTGGCAGGTTCAATAGTTAACATAGTATCTGTAACGGCAAGTACATCTTTAAAGGTATCTTTTATAAACTCTCTCAAGCTTATTTCATCTCCTTCCCAATACCCATTAAACTGACAATTAAGATAGATAGTTTTATAAGGAATAGGAGTGTTTTCATCCCACGACCTTGCACTCACTTTTAAGTTAGTTCCAATAAGTTGGGGTGAGTTGTTAGGTTGAATAATTTCCTCCCATTTTTGTAGTACTTCAAGAGCAGGAACATTTTCTTCAACTTTATCTGGATTTAAATCGGAATACGGGTTCCAAACGACGTTGAAGCGATGTAATATTTTAGGTAGCTCAAAAGTTTTAATTCTAAGCTCGGTTACAATTCCGTAACTCATACCACCACCACCTCTTAATGCCCAAAGTAAATCAGGAATCTTACCATTTTTTTCATTGAGCTCTGCAAATTCTCCATTTCCTAACAAAACGGTAGCGCCGACTAAACGTTCACAGCACATGCCATATTTACGAGTCCATGGTCCCCAGCCACCACCCATGGTGAAGCCAGCAATACCCACAGTAGCACAAGTACCATGAGGAATCATTACATCTTGGTCAGCGAGTTTTGAAGTTAGGTCTTTAAAACGAATACCTGGACGAATATGTGCAATTTTTTCTCCGTCAATTTTTTCAATATAAATTTTTTCATTATCGTGTTCGGGATAGTTCATTTTAGAAACATCGATTAACACAATATTAGTTCCAGTACATTCGCCTTCGTGATCATGACCTCCAGCTCTGACTTTGAAAGGGAGCTTGTTGTTCTTTGCAGCTTTGAATGTATTTTGTACATCTTCAGGGCTTTCGCAATAAACAATCACAAAGGGATTGAATTGCAGTCTTCTATTGAAAATATGGCTGTTTTTATAATGTTCGTAAACATTATCTAGATTTCCCCAGTTTGTAGATACTGTTACATTTGAAGGTAACGACTTTTGGATTTCTTTTAAAAAGTTGTCAATGTTTTCTCTAAGTAGCGTATTAATTTCTTCTTGAATATTAGTTTTCATAGATATGGTAGTTTAAGGATTAAAACTCAAAAATAATTAGCACCTATGTGTATTTAAAAAAGAGTTCTTTAAATGATTAAATAGTTGATTTAAGTAATTGAAAAAGGGTATAAGCGGAAAATGAGTTTGTTTAAATAAGGAAGAGCTTCTACCAAAAATAAATTCAATTAAGTGTTTTTACTGTTACAAAAACAGTTGTAAAAATTACAACTGTTTAATATAAAGTTTTAAAAGAGTTTATTTATCCACTAGTGCAGCTGTCATAGCAAATGGATCAACAGTTTTTGTGAAATTTTCGTTTTGACATCCGTATAGTTCATGGTTTATAAATTCATGTTTATCGTTTTCAGAAACCACAATAAGTTTAGAAACGGCACTAGGAAAATCATTCATTTTATTCAAATCCATATAAATTTCTCCCATGGTTCTTGCATTACAAAAATAGTAGGTAAGATCATTGTGAGAGGCAACACTTGTCCATAAAGTTTGGGCTATATTAGGAAATTGAAGATTGTCAGATTTGAAGTTAACAGGCACAGATGCATTCATAACAACTGATTTAGATTGAGTTAAAGAATCATAATTACTAGTAGAGTTGTATAAATGATTTAAATAATACGAAGCTCTGGCAAACCTATCAGAAGGAAAAGGACCACCAGGAAGTGTATTACTAGGAAAGTTATTTTTATCATTCCATTGCCAACGCCAAAATTGATTTAGTTCAATTTGTTTGGCATAAGAAGGTTCGTTAGTCATTACTCTAAATTCAGGATTTTCGTAAATGATGTAATTTCCATGATGAACTTCAATAATGGCAGACTTACCATGAAGGTCAGAAACAGCAAGATGCAAAGAAGCTTTTTTATTAGAACCAGGAACTTCTCCTCCAATTAACTGAATTTGAGTTTCAGCTTCTTTGTTAAACTTAGCAATTACTTCAGAAACTGAACAACAGGTATCCAGTACAAATTGAACCCATCTTAAAACATCTAAATTTTTACAAGAGCTTCCATCTTCTCTGCAATAAGAAGCACCACTATCGTATAATAAATTGGCTACAAGCCCTTGAGAGTTGATACCGTCAGATGCGCCAAAAGGAGCTTCGGTACCCACCATTGTTACGATGCTACTGTATTGCGCTTCCCATAATAGTGAATGTTCATCTTGTATTGCAGTTCCGCACTTAATCATTTCCTCGTCTGGAGTTACTCTAAAAGCAAATATGGTCGTTGGCATTTGCTCTGCCCAATCCATATTTCTAGCAGTAGTTAAGAAGTTATTATCTTTATTGAAATTGTTAAATATTCTGGTACACATGGTTGTCGTTTTTTTAGGTTAGAAATAATTGTAGAACACCACTAGAAGTATATTTAGTGGTGTTACTACGTAGGGTCTATCCAATATTGTTTATGATGAAAAACTGTCTTGCTGAACATGCTCCAAGTAGATTTCCACAGAAATAACCGATAGCGTATTGATCTCCCTCTACTAAGCTATCAGTAGTGATAATAGTGGTAGCTAAACTAGAAGAGTCTATTACTCTTGTTCCTTTAATTTGCTCATCAACAGGATTGTTCTTAAATAAAAATATACTATCCCTGTTATTTTGAGGGTTTACTCCGGGCAATGCGTTAGATTGTACTTCAATTTCAAACCCTTGATTCGTTGCGTTAATGCTCAATACTTGTAAAGACTCGTAAAAAGTAGCTCCTTGTTTTCCTGAGATCAGTTTACTAAAACTACATAATGTTTTTTTAGTGTTTGCAGGTGTACTTACAGAAAGCCCAATAATAAATTGACCCGACATGAAGTTAAATTTATTACTAGTAATTTTAACGTTACCATTGCTTAAAGATGATGGTTCTATCTTAAAAGTTTCCTCAGGGGTTTTGTTTACAGGAGAGTCTAAGCCAGTATAAATAGCAATAGTATATGAAAAAGCTTTTCTAGTATTTAAAGTACATGTAATAGCTGTGTTGTACTTAATGTTTAAAGATCTTGGGTTTTCTGGATCTGTTTGTATCGTGATAATTTTAGAAAATTGGTCGTCAGTTACATTAAATAATACTTCGGAAGAAGAACTCAATTTTAAAGTTTCATTTTGATTGGTTAATAAAGTTTCCATTTTAATTTGGTTTAATAGAATGCCTACTCATATGGCTTTTCGGGGTGACGCCTCGTTTTTATAGTAGTCTCTGAACTCTACTTGAGTATTGTAGAAAACATCTGATAGCGCTATTTTTTGTTTTCTGATATAAAACTACTTGTTAAAAGGCTTGTAAATAAGGTAAATGTTGTGGGAGAGTAATTTTATGTAGTGAATAGAGAATAGATAGGTATAGAAAGATGTAGAAAAGGGTATCTTCACAAGCTTTAAAACTACGTAAAAGCCACCATTTTTATATCAAAAATGGTGGCTTTTCAAAACTACTCGAAAACTTTTTTGTTTATTATGAGTAGTATTGATGCAAAACTATTCTAAGCATCAAATCATTACTTGCTACATCTACCTTTCATTTACAAAATAACTAACTGTATGTTTTATATAGAACAAGGTCTGTCCATTCTGCTATTCCAACTAAGCTAACAGGTTTATTTTTGGGTTTTCTATATAAAAGAATAGTCTGAGAAAATACCCAAGGAACAAATGTACGATCATCATCGGCAGCACCAATGTGTATGGTTTGGGTCCTTTGTTCTATTCGAGATGTTGACTTTTCAAATACATCTCGTTGAGAAAATTGACTTTCGAGCTGGTTTTTAATTTCCATTCCAACTTTTTTATTGGCATAACTACCCGTCAGAGTTTCTTTGATACTTTGATTTTTTTCAAGGGTATACTTTATTGAACATCCCACTTCAATGGAGCTGACTTTTGTGACGTCTACTCCCTTAGGGATTGATTGATATTCGCGAGCATTTGAATTAATTGAGTATGCTGCTACTGCAAAATATTCCTCGATTAATTCGTTTTGTGAATAATGAGAATGATAAATTGGGTCACTAATACCACTCCATTCAGTTTTAGGGATATTCATGGTCTCGCTTCGTGCAACAAAACGTTGTTTAGGAGGGTATTCTACCGTCTTAGGGATGTACTGATTTGGGTCAAAAGGCTCTTGTACTGAGAGTTTTTGCAATACATCCCAATTATTCATCAAATCATTATTATTGATTTCTTGCATCAGACAATTTTCATATTCTTCATCTCTAATTTCGACAAAGTTGTTTTGATCACTTGCAACGATTTTATCACCAATCATTGATATTGTAATTGATCGAGAAAATGAATGTCCTTTTTTAGGTATTTTTTCCCATCCTTCTTGATCTAACAATGCACTTACTGTGAGCTCTGACTCATTGTTCGACGAGTAAGGAACATTAACTCGTAAATGTATAGTTCCATAAGATTTCTCACCACTTGGAGCCTCATCTATCCATGTACACTCTGCTTCATAACCTGTCCATGTACCATCTGATGCACGAACACCGAAAACTTGAATATTTTGACCAGCAGGAATCGTAACAGGTTTTTTGTTGTCTTTTCCATCTGTATACCAACGACCAACGAATAATTCTTTCTGCTTAACTTTAAAATCTCGATCTGTTGTATTGTTAATGAATAAACTAAACACCCATGAGTGTCCGTTTGCTACGTTTTTATTTACCTCTGATTCTAAATTTTCAGATATTAAAGTAGACATAATTTTATATTTTTAATTTCCTTACTCATAAGGCTTTTCGGGGTGACGCCTCGTTTTTATAGTAGTCTCTGAACTCTACTTGAGTATTGTAGAAAACATTTGATAGCGCTATTTTTTGTTATCTGATATAAAACTACTTGTTAAAAGGCTTGTAAGTAAGGTAAATGTTATGGTAGAGTAATTTTATGTAGTGAATAGAGAATAAAAAGGGATAGAAAGAAGTAGAAAAGAGTATTATGTTTTTTAGAAACAGTAAGAATGGTGGTTATTTTAAAATGGAAAAATTATTGATAAGGTCTTTGTATTTATCACTGTAATATACAAGATGTTGGTTTTTTAGAAGTAAAGAGTTTTTTGAGGTAGTTATTTCTTCAATAGCCTCTGTGTTTACAATGTATTTTCGATGAACTTGTTTAAAAAGTTTATCATCAAGGTAGTGGTTAATCTTATTCAAAGATATTTGAATTACAAACTTTTCTTGTTCAGTAACAATGTTACAATACCTGTTTTCTACTTCAATATAAATAATGGTAGCAATATCTACTTTTTTTAAAACACCTCTTTTTTTAATGAATAAATACTGATTACTTATTACTGTATCTTGATCATTACTAGCGTAAACATTAGACTGATTGTAAAATTTTTCGATAGCCATTTCAATGCTGTAAAGTAGTTCTAATTCATTAAAAGGTTTTAGTAAAAAGCGAAAAGGCTTGGTGAGTTTGGCACGTTCAAAAATTTGTCGATCTTTAGAAGAGGTTAAAAATACAAAAGGCTTCAAAGAATTGGGGACTGTAGATATGGTTTCAGCAAAAGTAATTCCTTCAGGGTTTTCTCCTAAAAAAATATCAATAATTACTAAATCTACCGCTAATTTGTAAAATAGAGAAATAGCGTCTCTGTATGTATTAGCAACTCCTACTACATTAAATTCTTTTAGGGTTAACATAGTGTTTAATTCAGAAGCAATTTCTTGATCGTCTTCAATAATTAAAATGTTTATTTTCTCCATTTATTATGGTTTTTTAAAACGTAACAATACTTGAGTTCCTTTACCTTCAGTACTTTTAATAGTGAATGTAGCGTTATTTTTTTGAGCTAACGTTTTGCATAATTGTATGCCTAACCCAGTGCCAATTTCTTGTTGATTCCTTTTTTTGTTTAGTAAAGAAGTTTCTTTGAGGAGGTTATTTACTATTGTTTTATTCATTCCAATACCATTATCTTTAAGAGTAAATTGAATAAGATCATCCACGTCTTTTGAATGTACTGATATTATTCCGTTATTATGAGAAAATTTAACAGCATTGTCTAATAAATTTCTAATGATTATTTTTAGAGAATCAATGTCAGCAAAAATAAAAGTAGCTGTAGGAATTTGATTTTGAAATGAGATATTTTTACTTTTAAAAAGAGGAATGAAATTATATTCTACTTGTTTTATAATAGAATGTAAGTCGACAGATTCTTGATGAAAATACAATTGCTTTGTTTGTAATGTAGCCCAGTTTAGCAAGTTTTCAAGAAGGTTGTAAGTAGTATTAGCGGTAGTGATATTAGAAAGAACAATATTACTTAAAAGAGAATCTTTTAAAGAATCGATTTTTTTTAAAAGATTGATATTGGTTCTTTTTATTAAATCTACAGAAGAGCGTAAGTCATGACTCACAATAGAAAACAATTTGTCTTTTGTCTTATTTAAAAGATTTAATTCTTCTTTTTGACGTGTAATTATTTGATGGTTTTTGTTTTTTTGGATATAAAAGTAAACGCTGATAATTAGTAGAAAAAGTAGAAGAAAAGATGAAATTAATAAGTTGTTTCTCTGACTCTCTTTTAATTTATTTTGAGAAGCCAATAAGTCAATTTCTTTTTGCTTTTGACTAATAGCTAGCTTTTTTTCAAATTGAGCAACCGACCATATTTTTTGTTGATTGGTAAGTGAATCTTTCCACTTTTCGAATTCTTTTCTGTATGCTAAAGACTTGGCAAAGTTCTTTCGGTTTTCTTCAACTACAGACATATTTAAAGCAGCTTTCCTTTTTATCTCAAAATCAGAAACTTTATTTGATAATTCATAAGCTTTTTCAAAATATGGTATGGCTATATTGTCTTTGTATTGTGCGTAGTATACATTGGCAATATCCATATATGAACCTATTAGTAGAAGTGTATCTTGTTTCTTTTCTTGAAGTTGAATTGCTTTTAATAAATTAGTTGTTGCTTTTTTATAATCTTCAAGGTGAAAGTAAGCTATGCCAGTATCATGAATAACAGAACTTTTTTCATACGCACTAACAGCATCAGTAATATTATTTAATTGCTCAAAATATAGGATAGCTTTTTTATAATTACGTTGTTCTAAGGAAATACCACCTAAGTTCCGTATTATTTTATGGTAAAAAGGGAAGTTAGTGTTTACTTTTTCATATTCTTTTAAACTTTCTGTATACAATTTTTTCTTCATAAAACTATATCCACGCATATAATGGATATAGTTATTGATATTTTGTTGTTTGTTAAATAATAAAGCTTTAGAAGAAAAAACAAGAACAGAATCCCATTCTTTTTTTAAAAAGAAATGAGAGGTTTTAGTAAAGTTGACTTCTTTTAATTTTAGTTTATTAATTTCTTTAAAAAAGAGAGAAAAAGGAACTTTGTTATTTTCTTGAGAAAATAGAGTACATAAAAAGAGCAACACAGTAAAGGTTAGAGCTTTACGATATTTCATTTATAAAATTTTTATAAGCGACGTTAATCAGTTGTTTGGACAGTAGTTTCTGTTCCTCTTGAAGTTTTTGGATCTATATTCCAAATAAAGGTTTGAATAATTTTAATATCACTTAAACTAATGCGCTCAGGAAAATTTTCAGTGTTGTTTGTAGAAAACTCTACTGTGTAAGCTTTGTATTTATTTGGAGTAGCTTTGTCACTTAAAATTCTAGCTTGTTCTTCATTGCAAGATAAAAATAGTTGTAGTTTGGGATGTCCAAAATTGCTTATAGAAAAAAGTTGATTAACATTTATACAGGTCAATTTTGCTTTTGAGTCAATAAAGAACAAAACTTTAATAGAAATACTTGTTTTTGTAGCATTAAACGTGGCCTCAACTACAGATGGTAAAGGTTGATTAAAATTATTTTCAAAAATAATGTTACCAGCTGGAACTATATTTTCTTCTTTTATTTCCAAAATTACTTCTCCTGGAGGATAAATAATTAATTCAGGTGAGTTTAAATTATGGTTCATAGTTTCGGGGGTGAAAAAAATTAAACTTTAATAAAGTGTCAAAAAATATAAATATAAATAAAGTTTAAACAATTTGTAGGTTAAAATAGTAGAAATCTTGTTGAATTTTTTTTATACTATTGAAGTGTAATTTGTGAGTAATGATAAATTTTTAATTAAAATTTTAAGATAATATTTGTATTTGTGTTTAAAAAATTTAATATTTGTAACTCATTATTAATCAGTAAATAATAGCCTATAGCAAGATAATTACTTTTATAACTTAATATCCCCTAACCAAAAGAGAACTAATAAGTTGCTCTTTTAAAAAAGTAATTATTATGCAAAACATAGTAGATGACAGTGTTTTAGTAAAAAACTACATTAATGGTAACGAGTACGCCATAGAATTATTGATTAAACGCCACCAGCAAAGACTTTATAGCTTTATTTATAGTAAAGTACAAAATAGAGATACCACAGAAGATATTTTTCAAGACACCTTTATAAAGGTTATACGAACGCTGAAAAAAGGAAATTATAATGAAGAAGGTAAATTTTTACCATGGGTTATGCGTATTGCTCATAATTTAATTATTGACTTTTTTAGAAAGAACAATCGTATGCCTACATTTAATAATACAGATGAGTTTGATATTTTCTCTGTGTTAAGTGATGGAACCTTGAATGCAGAAGGAAAAATAATAAAAGAACAAATTTTAAACGATGTTAAAGAGTTAGTTGAAGAATTACCTGAAGAACAAAAAGAAGTTTTAAAAATGCGTATTTATAATGATATGAGTTTTAATGAAATATCTGAAAATACAGGCGTTAGTATAAATACAGCTTTAGGTAGAATGCGTTATGCTTTAATTAATTTGAGAAAAATAATTGAAAAAAATAAAATTATTTTGGTCAGTTAAACAATATTTGAAAAAATGCATCGTTAAATCATTGATTATAAGTAATAATAAGGGATTATATATGATGCAAATTTACTCTAAGAAGTCTCCTGACTTTAAAATGCAACCTAAACAAGAAACAATTCAATATTTGATTAATTTTTCTAAATCGCTAACAGTAGTTAAAACAAAATCAAACTATCTCATTGAATTGAATTTGAATTAAGAGTGGAAAAAGCTTCAACAAGGTTGGGGCTTTTTTTATGCTTTCTTTTTATTATAATCGTCTATTACCGATTTTCTTCCAACAGTTTTAGTAATAATATCATTTTCTAACTTCCAACCTCGAGCAGGAGAGTACTCACGTCCGTAATAAATAATCTGTAAGTGCAGTTTGTTCCATAATTCTTTAGGAAATAAACGTTTTGCATCTTTTTCAGTTTGAGCCACATTTTTTCCGTTAGATAAATTCCAACGATATAGCAATCTATGAATATGGGTGTCTACTGGAAATGCAGGGATATTAAAAGCTTGAGACATCACCACACTAGCTGTTTTATGTCCAACAGCAGGAAGCTCTTCTAAGGCGTCCATATCAACAGGAACTTCACCATTGTGTTTTTCAATTAAGATTTTTGATAAACCATAAATTCCTTTCGATTTCATAGGAGACAAGCCTACGGGTTTGATAATTTCTCTTATTTCCTCTACGGTAAGTTTTACCATATCGTACGGATTGTCAGCTTTTTCAAATAATAAAGGTGTAATGGTATTTACTCGGGCATCAGTGCTTTGTGCAGACATCAATACAGCAATCAACAAAGTATAAGGATCTTTGTGGTCTAAAGGGATGGGAGTTTCAGGATACAATTCTTCTAAAGTATCTATAACAAACTGAACTTTTTCTGCTTTCGTCATTGCTTTATAAAATTTGAAAAAATCAAAGGTACAAAGAAGCTTTGTATGTTTTATGGATAATCAAAATCAACTTTGTAACTTTGACCTAATAACTTATGAAACATAATAATATGACAACACTAACAATAGGAGATAAGGCACCAAGTTTTGAATCAGTAGACGAAAAAGGAAATGTAGTAAAGCTTTCTGATTATGCAGGAAAAAAACTAGTATTGTTCTTTTACCCAAAAGCTAGCACACCTGGTTGTACAGCTGAAGCTTGTGATTTACGTGATAATTACAAAACATTTTTAGCAAAAGGCTACGACGTTTTAGGGGTGAGTGCCGATTCTGCAAAACGCCAGCAAAACTTTATTAATAAAAATGAATTACCTTTTCCTTTATTAGCAGATGAAAGTAAAGATGTAATCAATGCTTTTGGTGTTTGGGGACCTAAAAAGTTTATGGGTAGAGAGTATGACGGAATTCACCGTACTACTTTTGTAATTGATGAGAATGGAGTGATAGAAGATGTAATTACGAAAGTAAAAACCAAAGAACACGCAAATCAGATATTAAAGTAATAGTATTAGAATAGCTAATAAAAGAAAAAAGTCGAGTGTTTACTCGACTTTTATTTTTTGTAATTTCAGCTCTTTTAAAGAGGCTGTTTTAAGTTCTTCCTGTAATTCCTTACTCGTTTTAGAGCTACCATCATGACTCCATCCCGGGGGCATAAACACATATTTTAATCGTGTTGTTAATGGCAAATTCTTTTTTCGTGTAAAAAAGTCTTTAAAAATTTCTTTCCACTCATGGAAAATAATATTAATAGGACCTTTGTCTTCTAAAGGTTTGGTTAAACCATAACGTAACTTTTCATATTGCATTTCATCTTCTTCAGCTTGAAAAGTTCCAAAAATACGATCCCAAATAATCAACACCATTCCCATATTTTTATCTAAATATTTAGTATTCGAAGCATGGTGAACTCTATGGTGTGAAGGAGTAACAAAAATATATCCCCACCATCCTAATTTACTTTTAATAAAATTGGTATGGCATAAGGTTCCGTAGTTCTGGTTCATGGCGTATGCAAACATAATATGCAACGGCATAACACCTAGAAAAGCTAAGGGTAAAAAGAACATATACCTAAATAAAGGTTGTAAAACTGGAGATCTAAAACCAGTAGAAATATTATAAAATTCAGAGTTGTGATGTGTTACGTGTACAGCCCAGAAAAATCTTGAATGATGATCTACATAATGGTGAATATAATACAAAAAATCTTGACCAATAAAGGCTAATAACCAATACGCCCACGACATATTACCTTCCCAATCAATAATTCTGTATTGATAACAAAAGCCCATAATAGCAAATGAAGTAACCTTCATTAGTAAATCTAAGCCAAAGTTAATTAAGGCAAAGTATACGTTAGTGGCAGTATCTTTAAACTCATAGTTTTTAGCTTTAGCTCGATAGCTAAAGAACATTTCGAGTAAAATTACTGAAATGAAAAAAGGAGCACTCCAGTAGTAAAGTATGTCTTGATTAAATATGTTGCTCATGCTATTTTTTTAGTTGCAAAAATATTTAATTTTACTCTAATTTAATTGTTAAAGTTTAGAGTCTTTCCTCTATCCAGCTTTTAAAACTATAAAAGTTTTGAGGAGCAACACCGTGTCCAACAGGATATTCAGAATAATCATAATTCAACTCAAAGCCCTTCAATAAAATAGGGGCTTTACGTGCCCAATCTATAGGAAGAACTTGATCTACGGTTCCGTGAGAGATATAATAATCTGTTGTAATAGAGTTGTCTATTTCAGCAGGCAATAATTCTTCGTTAATATAACCACTTAAGGCTACTACGTGTTTTGCCTTGTTCGGGTATTTAAAACTTAACGCATAACTTAAAATAGCTCCTTGACTAAATCCTAATAAAAATGTTTTATCAGGATTGGTATTGTACTTTTCTTTGATTTCATCTATAAAAGAAGCAATTTTATCAACCGATTCTGCTGCTTGTGTTAAATCAGAAAACTTACCGTTAACTGAGTCAAAATTTATAGCATACCAAGCATAACCACCATACCCCATATCATGAGGAGCTCTAGCACTTACAATTAATAAATCGTCTGGTAATTCTTCAGCAAATGAAAATAAATCTTGTTCGTTGCTACCATATCCGTGTAATAAAATTAATAATGGAGGGTTAGCATTCGAGGTTTTAGGTTCTCTTACAATATATTGTAAACTCATGTGTTAAATTCCTTTAAATAGGTTTTGAAATTGCTCACCAACAACTGGTACAAGCTTCTTTTCTCCCTTTAAAACAGCTAAAAGGCTAATTAACCAAAGCACAAATAGTAGTACTCCAACAATCCAACCAGCATTACTACCTAAATATCTATAAACAACCCATCCGTTTAAAAGTTGAAGAACATTTAAACCAAGCATTTGTCTAATGTAAAAACTAGCAAAATCGTTTCTTTTGTTCATGTTTAGAATAAAACCGATAATAAGACCTATAACTGTAAAATGACTAATGATTGCTTCGGTTTTTCCTTCGTTTACTGTTAAGTTTTCCATGATTCTATGAGTTTAAAATTAGTTGACTATTATTGTAAATACCATAAACTTTTCCTTCTAGATTTTTCCCTAGAAAGATACTGTTTTTTGAGGTAGAAACAATGTTTTGCTCTGAGAAAGTATATGCTCCATCAGGGTTAAAAATAGACAAACTAGCTTTTTCATCTTCTTTTATGGAGGTCGATTCGATATTAAAACGTTTTCTAGGATTGTTAGATAAACAGTTAGTAATAGTTTCTAAATCTAATACAGTATTCAAGGCTCCAAAAGCACTTTCTAAACCAATAGTTCCGTCTTTTGCAGTAGAAAACTCTACTTTTTTATGTTCAATGTCAATCGGATTATGATCTGAAGTAATCATGTCTATAACTCCTTCTTTTACACCTTGTATTAAGGCTTTTTTATCTTCTTCCGTACGTAAGGGAGGATTTACCTTTTTATTAGCTTCAAAGCCGTGTAATTCATCATCTGTCAGCACTAAATTATGTACTGCAACACTACAGGTTACATCTAAGCCTTTTTCTTTTGCTTCTTTAATAAGTTGAACAGACTTTGCCGTTGAGATAGTAGGAATGTGTAATTTCCCTCCTGTATATTCTAGCAGAAATAAATCGCGAGAAATTTGAATTTCTTCTGCAAGCGCAGGAATTCCTTTTAAGCCTAAAAGCGTACTGTTTTTTCCTTCGTTAGCAACACCTTCACCTGCAATTAAATTGTTTTTAGGAAAGCTTAGTACCAATCCGTCAAAATTTTGAGCATACAACAAAGCTATCTTTAACAAATTATCATTGCTAACAGGGTTGTTATAATCGCCAAAAGCAATAGCACCCGATTGTTGCATGTCGTACATTTCAGACATTTCAATCCCCTTACTTTGCTGTGTTAAAGCTCCAATAGGATGAATGCTAGTTGCCGCTCCCTTTACTTTATTAATTAAAAACTCAATAGCCGATTTATTATCAACTATAGGGTGTGTGTTTGGATTGATAGCTACATGTGTAAATCCACTTTTAGCCGCTACTTGTACACCATGTTGCAAGGTTTCTCGCTCTTCATAACCAGGTTCTCCAAAAGAAACACTCGTATCAAACCAACCCGGAGATACATGAAGATTCTCAAGCGCTACAACAGTATAGTTTTCTTCACTAGCAATGTTGTTGTCAATTTTGGTAATAATACCGTCGGTAATTAAAATATCTTTAGTTTGTTGGTGGTAAGGACTAGAAGCATCTATTATTGTTGCCGATTTAAGCAGCGTTGTCATGGTTTAAAGAATTTTAAAATCAAAATTTCTAAAAGCAAAGATACAATAGCTAAGCCCAAAAACCATTTCCAAAGCCATCGAATTTTGTTTTCATTATTAATATTTTCTAAGGTGTTTTTAACTGAAGTAGATATGGTCATATCATTAGCTTCAGAAAATGTTAAAAAATCTAAGGTACTTTCATCTTTATTGTAATTGAAAGCAATATTTCTAAGCACATTATTTTGTTGTTGTATTTGATAAAAACCAGCAACCAAAGGTTGATCTTTAGTGGTAATACGTGTTTTGTTTTGAAAAGTTTGTTGCAAAGGAATAAAAGAACTTTTGCTACTAACAATACTTAAAACTTCATCTTTACCTAGTTGGGTATCAATATCAATAGTATTTTGTTTGTCTATGGTATAATACAATTCAGAAAGTTGTAAGCTCTGTTTTCCGATGTTATAAAAAACAGGTACAATTAAAGGTGAGTTCGTAAAATTACTATTGTCTTTTAGTAGAGGAGCCGCTACCCAATACATGGAAGCATTTGGTAGATTAATCTGTTTGATAAACCCTTGTTTGTTTTCAAAAGAAACGATGTTACTAGCATTTTTAAATTCAGAATTAAAAGAAGTTTTTACAAACGGATATTGAAAGTTAGCAACTTTCTTTTCGAAAACATTTTTTAAAAGATGATGATTATAATTAATTGAAGTAACCTTTAAGCTATCATTTTTTTTAGAAAGTAACTTTCCTGTATTTAGCTTCCTGAAAAAGTTGTTATAAGAAGAAAGTACTGATTCTTTATTTGGAATTATAACAAGATTTCCACCTTTTTTAGTGTAGCTTTCTAAACTATTCAAAAGGGTTGCTGGAATACTTTCCAACTCATTTAATACAATAAGATGTTGCTTGTCTATCAAATTATAGTTGGCATTTTGCAGCGTAGAAGAAGTAAAGTTAAACTCATCTTTGGTATAAATTCGTTGTAAGAAGTCATTCGATTTTCCAATAGCTAATACATTAATTTTTTCGTTAGCATTAATGGTAAAATAAAACGAATTATCAAACCCGTAGGTGTCGTTAAAATTCATAGCTACTTTACCTAAAAACACAGGTGCTTTTACAACAGAAAAAGTAACCTCCGTAGTCTTGTTTTCCTCAATACTAAAGGTTTGTTTATTCAACAATTTGTCATTATTGTATATAGCAATAGGAATATCATTTTTAGCATTTCCTTGATTTTTAACAACAATATGTACGTTGAAATTAGAGCCACCATTGTCATCTACAAAAACACTATCAATAGAAATGTTGTTTTTTTGTTCAGGAACCAATTTTACAAAAGAAGTATTTTTAGGAGCGTTGTCAATTTCCTCTTTTTTTATGTTTTGAAAATCAGAAATTACAATGTTTTTGGTAGGAGAAGTAACAGACTTATGCTCACTAGTCATTTTTAGAAAAACATCAGCAAGGTTTCTGTTTTTTGCCGTATTGGTTGTTTTTAACAACTCTTCTTTTAGTTCAGAAGCTGTTTTATTTGTGTAAAAATGATCGTTTGTAAGTAAAGAATACTTAGTGTTTTCTGTTGTGTTTTCAATAATTTCTTGGGTAGCAATTTGCAGTAAATTACCTTTTTCTCCAATAGCGTTAGTACTTAAAGAGTTATCAAGATACATAAAGAAATGTTGCTCTTCATTTGCTTTGTGGTTGCTAAAATATGGTTGAGCAAATGCAAAAATAAGAGCAGCGAGCAGCAGTAAACGAGTGGCTAAAATCAGCCATTTTTTTATACGAGAACTTTTACGTGTTTGCAATACCAACTTTTGTAAAAAAGCTACATTGGTAAACGGAACTTTTACAAATCGCTGTAGTTGGAACAGGTGTACCAAAATAGGAATGAGTAAAAAAGCTAAGAAATATAAAATCTCAGGATGTTTAAACTGCATAATTGTAATTTACTAACTGTAAAAATACCTAAATAGATGGTTTAAAAAAGAATGTAGTTAAAAATCTGTTAGAAGTGTGGTAAGTTTTCGACAAAGGATTAAATTTTCCTATTTTTGGACTATGACTACAAAAGAGAGTGAGTGTAACATTCCGGAAGAAATTAATTACAAAAAGCACTGGAATGCAGCCTATGTAAAAAATCCAACTGAAAAACTAGGCTGGTTCGAAGAAAGTTCGAAAGAAACTATTCAATTACTAAAAGAATCCAACGTATCTAAAGACGCTACAATCTTAAATGTTGGTGTTGGTTCATCTATGTTAATTGATGCATTAGTAGCTGATGGATATTCAGGTTTAATAGCAAATGATTTATCTGAAAAAGCTTTAATCGATATACAAAATCGATTAGGAAAAGATGCCTCAAAAGTTAATTTTATCGCTGATGATTTAGTAACTCCAACCAAGTTACATGAGCTTGATGAAGTTGATGTATGGAATGATAGGGCGGTACTACACTTCTTTTTAAAAACCGAAGAACAAAATGCCTATTTTAACCTGCTAAAGAAGCTTGTAAAAGTAGACGGATTCGTAATTATTGCTGTTTTTGCTTTAGACGGAGCAGAAAAATGTTGTGGACTGCAATTACAACGTTACAATACGGAAATGCTACAAGAAAAATTAGGAAACGATTTTGTTTTAGTCAATAGTTTTAATCACACATTTGTAAATCCGTACGGAGGAGAACGTCCGTATGTTTATACCTTATTTCAAAGAGCCAATAAGTAATGAACGTAACCAATATCCCTTATAAAAACACAGGATTCTTTTCTAAAACAATGGAAGATTATTTAAAGGCTGATGAAAAGATGCAACCTTTTTATAACCGTTATCCGAGTTTACGAAACTTTGAAAAGCAACTAGCAGAAAAGAAAGCAACTCCTATTTCAAGCACTCAAAGAAAAAGATTGGTTGAAGTATTGAGAAAACAATACAAAGACATTGATTTGTCGTTCGACACGCAAAATAATATAGAAAGCTTACTAAAAGAGAATACGTTTACCATAACAACAGGGCATCAGTTGAATTTGTTTACGGGACCGTTATACTTTTTATATAAGATTATATCAACTATAAACATGTGCGAGCATTTGTCAATGCAATTTCCGAATGAGAATTTTGTACCTGTATATTGGATGGCAACTGAAGACCATGATTTTGAGGAAATCAATTATTTTAATTTTAAAGGAAAAAAAGTACAGTGGAATTCTGATCAAACAGGACCAGTAGGGCGTTTTACAACCGAAGGGTTACAAGATGTTTTTGAAGTGTTTGCAGAACATTTAGGAAGTTCAAAAAACGCCATTCAAATTAAAGAACTTTTTGAAAAAGGATACTTGCAACACAAAACATTAGCAGGTGCAACCAGATATATAGCCGACAAACTTTTTGGAAAGTATGGTTTGGTAATTTTAGATGCTGACGAAAGAGAGTTAAAAAGAGCGTTAACGCCTTATGTAGAATACGATTTGTTACACGAAACCTCTTATAAAGAAGTATCGAAAACAATTACAGCACTAGAACAATCATATAAAATACAAGTAAATCCGCGTGAGATAAACTTATTTTATATCACCGATAGGATTCGCGAACGTATTGTTCTTGAAAATGGAATATACAAAGTAAACAATACAGATATTTCTTGGACAAAGGATGAAATCTTAGACCATTTACATAGTCAGCCAGAATGCTTTTCGCCAAACGTAATTATGCGTCCACTATACCAAGAGGTAATTTTACCGAACTTATGTTACATAGGTGGAGGAGGAGAGTTAGCCTACTGGTTAGAGTTAAAGGCATATTTTGATAAAGTAAATGTTCCGTTTCCTATTTTGTTATTGAGAAACTCAGCTCAAATACTTTCAGAAAAGCAGTTAGGTAAGTTAGAAAAACTAAACGTTTCAGAAGAAGAACTATTTTTAAAACAAGACGACTTACTCGCAAGAAAAGTGTTAGCTAACGGCGATACTAAGGTAGATTTTACCAAGCAAAAACAGTTTTTACAACAACAATTTGATGATTTACGTGAGCTAGCTCAACAAACCGATGTTTCTTTCTTAGGAGCTGTAAATGCACAAGAAAGAAAGCAGGTGAAAGGATTAGAAAACCTTGAAAAAAGATGGTTGCGAGCAGAAAAACGACGTCAAAAAGAAATGGTTGAAAGAATCGTAGCTTTGCAAAACGAATTATTACCTAATCAAAGTTTAGAAGAGCGTCAACGTAATTTTTCAGAGTTCTATTTAGAGTATGGAGCCGACTTCATTACAATTCTAAAAGAAAACTTACATCCGTTACAACTAGAGTTTACCCTTATTACACTTTAATGAGCACAAAAAAAGGATTACATCCTAAAAACATACATAACCAAGGATACGATTTTACACTATTAGTAGAAAAGTATCCGAAACTTTCTGAATTTATCATTGAAAAGTTTGAGAAAGAGACTATTGATTTTTCTGATCCAATAGCCGTAAAAGAGTTTAATAAGGCTTTATTAGCAGCTCATTATAATATTAAACATTGGAATTTTTCTGATGAAAATTTATGTCCACCCATACCGGGAAGAGTAGACTATATTCATCATTTAGCTGATTTAGTTGCGGGTGAGGAAAACGTAACGGTGTTAGATATTGGTACAGGGGCAAGCTGTATTTATCCTTTGTTGGGAATTGCAGTATACGATTGGAATTTTGTAGCAACCGATATCGATTTAGATTCGTTAGATTATGCTCAAGATATTATAGATGATAATGGTTTTACGGATAAGGTTGAATTAAGACAACAGTTTAAAGAAGAGCATATTTTAGAAGGAATTATAGAAGCAGATGATGCTTTTACGGTAACGATGTGCAATCCGCCATTTTATAAATCGGCAGAAGAGGCGAGAGGAGCCAACCGAAGAAAATCGAGAAACTTAGGGAATAATGCAGTACGTAACTTTGCAGGAAACTCTAATGAGTTGTGGTATATAGGTGGAGAGAAAGCTTTTTTGCATACCTATTTATATGAGAGTTCTAAGTTTCCGAAAGTAAGTGAATGGTTTACGAGTTTGGTTTCTAAAAAAGAAAACGTAGAAAGCTTACAGAACTCAGGTAAGAAATTAGGAGTTAAAGAGTTTAAAGTAATTCCTATGCACCAAGGAAACAAAGTAACACGTATAGTGTGCTGGAGGTTTTTGTAGTCGGTAGCTGGTAGTCGTTAGTTTTTAGTTGAGGCGAAATTTTTTTAAAAAAGTCATAGCGAGGAGTAAGATAGCCACGTCGTTCATTTCGACTTCGCTCAATGAGCTTCTTCGCTATGACGTTTTATTATTCTTAAATACTTTTTACAAAGTCTAAGAATACTTTTTTATGAAGCGCTAAATCCATATTAGGAGAAAGTGCTACACGAGCAATATAATCTTTATCCCCTTCTTTGGTAGTTCCTTGGGTTGAGGTTGCAGGAATGGTCCAGTAACAACCTTTTAACTGTCCGTAGCTTACACAATACTTGCTTTCATTTGGTATTTCAGTAATCATTAAGTTGATAAGCTTTAAGTTTAAAGCTCTTTTATAGACTTCTTTTTCTTCCGCAGTATTTCCTTTGGTAGGAAGATCTAATGAAAATACCGATGGCGTAAATCCTTGTGCTGCTAGTTCTTCTGAAACAAAATTGATTTTAGCATCAGGTAACACTTCATGAATAAAGTTTACAAACTCACGCGTATTCTTATAAGCATCACTAATGCGTTGTGTCATTGAAGGCATTTGTGTAGCTAATATTTCATATTGAAGCGGTGTAGCCTCGTTATCGCAAATATGTAAGTGCTTTTCTATTTTTTCTATTAAAGCATTCGTTGTTTTATTTCCAACACAGTATCCAGCAGTACATTTTCCACCACTAGGGAATTTTGATCCACTAGCAAACGAAATAGTTCTAATATTGGCTAACATGTCTGTATCTCCTAAAAAGTGGACATTCGGACAAAAAGTTTGATCTAGAATAAACACAGGATCAACCGCTGTTTCACCAGTAGGAGTCGTACGTTTTTTACTCAAAACATCTCTTAAATCGGTAAGATTAGGTACTTCTACTCTTGGATTGGTCGGAATTTCTGCAATGATATACGGAACCGCATCTTGTGCTGCAATGTTAGTTAGCACAGTGTCAATACTCTCTACCATGTCGTTGTCTCCATCAACAGGTAAATCAACAATGTCTACATTGTTTAAACAAGCAGCAACACGTCTCGCTTGGTCGTTTGTACCACCATAACAGTTTGGAGGTACAACAATTTTAATCGCTTTTCCTTGATGGTTTTCAAGAGCATCATCAATCAATCCCATTAAAATGGCGTATTGTATTGAAAGTCCACTTGAAGCTACTAACGCTTTTGTACTGGTGTTGGTAATTTCATTGATGAGTTTTTCAACCTTTGCTTTGTTTTGTGCTACGTCAGTTACTGTAACCTCATACGGTTCATCGATAAGGCTTTTTAATGCTTTTAACGAATTAGATGGAGTCATGGCAATGGTTTCTCTCCTTCT
Source organism: Tenacibaculum sp. FZY0031 (assembly GCF_036350695.1). Lineage (NCBI taxonomy): Bacteria > Pseudomonadati > Bacteroidota > Flavobacteriia > Flavobacteriales > Flavobacteriaceae > Tenacibaculum > Tenacibaculum sp. FZY0031. The sequence goes on along the minus strand of NZ_JAZDVY010000005.1, from coordinate 308,376 downwards.
TACATGTTGAATGTCTGAAATATAAGCATCGTTTTGTGCACCGTTGACCAATAATAAGCTTCCCAATTCTGGATGTGTGTTGATATAAAAATCAACGTTTGGTACAATGGTAAAGTTGCCAATAGCTTCTTGCTCAACAATCAATACGGTGCTACCATCAAACTCAGGAATAGCTTCAACACTATCCACCTTTTTTAATTCAAACTGATATCCGTATACATTTTTAATTACCTCTGCATCAAAAAAGCTAGGGATTTCATTGGTGTACACTATTTGCGTGTTTTTATTAGCAAACAAATTCGCTCTTAGCACAGCCAATACAGGAACTGTTTGTGACGAAAAACTAATTACATTTGCTGCTTTAGTGTTGTATAGTTTGGCAATCGTCCACTCTAATACAGACGATAACGGATGCCCTAAACGAATATAATCGTATGCAGTTGGCAACTCGTTTAAAGATGAAGCAGTAGCATCGTTGTTGTTATACAAATCTTCAAACTGTTCTAAAAACTGGGTTTTCGCTAGCTTTTCTACATAAATATCCAGACGGTGCGTGGTTAAGTTTAACCAATCTGCTGGCATATTTTCTACAACATTTTTTATATAAGTATGTACGTTTTTGTCTTGCATTATAGGTGTCTTTTAATAAGACTGCAAGATACGTTAATTAGATTTTTTTGGAAAGTCAGAAGAGGAGAGTTTTATTTAACTGTCGATTGGTGTAACATTGTGTAGTTTTAAAAATAATACGAATGTTATATAGTATTTAGTACTGTCAATTGTACTCAATTTCCCTTTTAACAATACTCTTTACTGTGTTATTTTCGAAAATCTTTTTTTCAACCCAATTATTAAATCTGTCAAATTTATATTCATATTTACTTGTTGAAATTAACGAATCGTTTTGATTAAAATGTTTTGAACCGGTTAAAGTTTCACAATCATATTCGTACACAGTTTTACTGTTTAGTTTTTGGTTATTATACACTTTTGTTTCAATACTTTTAATTAATTCTTTTTTGTTAAAATAACTTGTTGAAATAGAGTTTATAATAGTGTCCGATGTGTTTAAACTAATTAGAAGAAGTGAGGTTGTAGTTTTTTCTTTTGTATTGTTGCTTCTATAATAGTATTTCTCAATTTGCTCGAATTTTTCATTTCTATTATCTAAACGGCTTATTGTTTGGTCTAAAAGGTTGTTATTGTATATGTAATTAACTTCAAGAGGTAAACTGTCAATAGACATTGTAACAATCTCTTTTTCCAATTTTCCTAAACGATTGTAGATATAATTGGTCTCCATTTTTTGCCCATCAGATGGAGTGTGTCGTGTTTGAGCTAATATTTTATTACTCTTGTTAAATCTTTTATTGGTGATGACAATAGTGTCAAGATTCTTATTGTTTGAGTCTTTGTTAGCTACATTAATTGCATACTCGGTTATTTTATAAGCGCTTCTGGTAAGTCCGTTTTGAAGTAATTTAGGCTTGTTGCAACAACCGACCAAGAAGATCGAAAAAAATAATATGAATTTGTTCATGTGGTTTTAATTATCCCCGAAGGTTTAAGGTACCTGTCGTTTTAATAAATAGATATCGCCCGATAGCGAAATTATCGTTTTAAACCTTAGTAAACAAACCAAAATTTTAAGAACTCTCCGTATCCAGTTTATCTATTTCATAACTCATATATTCTTTATACAGTTTCGCGATAGACTTGGTTTCTCCAAGTATGGTAAGTACATCGTCTGTTAGTAAAACCGTAGAACCGTTAGGCGTAAAGGTTTTATCGTTTCTTTCAACCAAAGCCACTAAAACATCTTTTGGTAACTGAATATCTTTTAGCTGTTTTCCTATCATGGTGTCTTGCGGAGTTCCTTCGAGTAGTTTGATGCTTACAAATCGCTCGTTTTGTAGTAAAAACTCCTTAATTTCTCTATGACTATCCATTTTAAGCAAGGTTTTTACGATGTGCTCTCGTTCTAAAATATCAAGAAGTCTCGATAGCATACGTAATTGCTGTTTTGGGTTTTCATCAGAATTAATTAGAAAAGCACAGATTTGTATGGGCTTTTTAAACTCATAGTCTTCAGACGGAAGTGTTCCTTCAATAGGAGTTTTCGAAATTACAATCTTCATGGATGGATGCGAAACGCTTTTAAACTTGGCATGAAAAACCAAAATACCTGGTAAAGTGATGACAGATTCATCGGGTATCGACTGAAAAAACTTGTGGAGTACTCCTTCTTTGTTGAGGTCTAACTCTTGGCAAAAGTAATCAGATACCTTATTTAATATTTCATCAAAGTTAGTGGTATCCTTAATTATTTTTATTTTCGATGTAATTACGGTTTCATCAAAAGGATCGCCTTCACGAAGTCCTTTTTCTTTTAAAATGGTCATTAATTCGTTTTCCAACTCATCGTATTGGTGTCTTCCTAAAAGCGCAAACCAATGAAAGATTGCTCCTTCACGTTTAACCTTTCCTTTGGAATAAAAATGATACCAAAGTAAGCCAATAACAATAATACCTGAGGTAAAAAGTATGGGCATCCATCCTAAATAAATAATAAGGATGAATGAAATAACAATTCCGATAACTTGCATAAACGGATATAATGGAGACAAATACCCAGGATCGTACGATTCTATTTTACTTTTTCTAAATACAATAACAGAGAAGTTAATAAAGATAAAAATCAATAATTGGAAGGTACTGGCAAGCTTTACAATACCTTCTTCTGATAGTACTAGAATGAATACTATAATTAACGCTGTGGTTAAAAATATAGCGACTACAGGACTTCCTTTTTTACCAATTCTAGCCAGAATAGCAGGAAATAGTTTATCGCGTCCCATAGCAAACGGATATCGCGAGGCAGATAATAGTCCTGCATTCCCTGTAGAGGCAAAAGCGGCAAGTGCTGCTACCGACATTAATAATACTCCCACATTATCGGGTAGCCATTTAAAAAGTTGTTCAGCGGCTGTAGCAGCTGGTGCCAATTCGTTAGCAAAGGCGGTAGGCTCAATAAGAGTTACCATAATAAAAACACCCAAACCATAAATTAATCCTGTAACTACTAATGAAAGTATCATACCTAAAGGAATATTTCTTTCAGGGTTTTTAATTTCTTCTGCAACACTTACTATTTGAGTGAGCCCTAAATAAGAAACAAAAACAAAACCTATAGTGGTAAACATCCCTCCAAATCCGTTTGAAAAGAAGGGAGTAAATTGTTTGTTAATAGATTCATCGGTAATAGTATCTGAGGTGAATATAGAAAAAAGACCATCTGCAATAAAACCAACTAAAATGACTAATAGGAATATGACAAACACCTTTTGAAAGGCGGAGGTTTTTTTAGCGCCTATTAAGTTTAATGCCATAAAAAAGAGAGTAGCCACAATGGCAACTATTTTGGTAGGTACTTCCCAAAATATAGCGGCATACGCACCAATACCAATAATAGCAAAGGCTGTTTTGAGCATTAAAGCAAAATACGTACCCAGTCCGCCAATAGTTCCCATGAGTGGTCCTAAGCTTCTGTCTAAAAAAAAGTAAGCTCCTCCTGATCGTGGTAAGGCTGTTGATATTTCAGCAATACTAAACATGGTGGGTAGTATTAATACACCGGCAAGTAAGTAGGCTAAAAAGACAGAAGGCCCTGTGTAATGTGAGGCGATTCCTGGTAGTAAAAAGAAACCAGAGCTAAACATGGCTCCAGTACTTATGGCAAAAACATCAAATAATCCTAAGTCTTTTTTTAGTTTGTTCCTCATGGCTTTTGTGTTTAAGGCTTATTAGTAGGTAGTTAGACCATGAGAAGATATGAAAAAAAATACACTTTTTAGGTGCTATTTGGTTAAGATAATGTTTGTAATGTGCTCTTTTAGAGTGTTTTTACTAAAAAGGTTAGCTTTTGCTGATTGTTTTACAGGGTGAAAAAAAGTGTTGTTGTTGTCGGGGCGAGACTCCAAGCCTAATAAGGGTGATACCCCAATGGTAATAGGAGCGATATTCCTTGCCTAAGGGGAATGATTCTCCCACGGTGGTGGGAGTTGTTTTTTATGGTTTATTGGCTACCGTGTAGAAAAATGTTAGTTAAGAAATGTAGTTTAATAATATGGGAGCCATTTTTCTGAGTAGGTGGGAAATTGGCTACTTATACTAAGGGTTGGTAGTGTGAAATGTGTTTATTCAACATACTTTTTGTATTCAGCAATTTTATTGTCTAACCTTTTATTTAAGTATTCATTCTTGTTATTTAGTGTTTCATTAATTACGATAGCTTCAGATAAATAGTTTTGAATTTTATCTTTTTTCCAATGTTTTGGTGGTTCTTGAAGGTTTGTGATTCTGTCTGCTAATTTTACCATTCCAACTTCTTTTTCAAGTTTGTTTATTCGGTTCAAGCTGTCTGTCATTTTCTCTTTTTTAGAGCTTATGTTTTTATTTTTAGTCAATGCTTGCACTCCATTAGCAACTTTTTCTCCAAACATGTCCAATAACTCCGAAAAGTCGGTATCAGTATCTTCTAATGTATCGTGGAGTAACGCTAATTGAACAGCATAATTCAAATCGAAATTGTTAGCCGCATTATATGCTAAGATTATTTCCATAGCAACGTTAGCAATATGTAGCAAATAGTTAGAGTTTGTTCCAGGAACTTTTTGATCTTTGTGCTTTTCTCCAGCAAACTTTATTGCTTTTTGATAGAGTTCTTGTGTCATTTGGGGTGTTTTTCTGTTAAGAGGCTAAAACTTTTTTAATCTTTATAGTTTTCTAAGGCATATTTTACATTTTCATTTCCGCTGTCTATTAACTCCTTAATTATTTGATTGCTTTTAGGGGAGTTTATAGCCTTCAATGCATGAACACATTTTCTTAAAGTTGATTCGTTTTCATCATCGTATTTTCTGTAAATCTCTTCTTTTATAACAATTTCTTTTAGAGGCTCAGTAAACTTATCATCTTTAAAACTTCTAACTATATCAACAATATTTTCATGTTCTTCATGCCATTCAGCTAAAATAATTTCCTCAAAAACATTTATATACTCATTATCAGTACCATCATAAAAGCACACGGTAATACAAAAAGTAAGTTTATCATTATCCTTGTTTTCAATAGCTTCTCTAAATAGTTTTAAAACTTGAGTTTTATATTTTTTTCTGTTAAGAGAAATACCCTCAAAAAAGTCTTCCCCTTGTCGTAAATTTTTTTCGTAATTAGAATAAATATCAGATAGTTTCTTTTTAGGAAAGAGTTTTTTTAGCATAGTATATTATTGTTCAAAAGGATAAAAAGTAGGCGAGAGTTAGTGAATTACTTATAATAATTACAGTAAGTGGCTCTATTTCGGATTGATAAATAATATTTTTCGGTTAAACTCTTCTTCAAACTTATACAAAAAATCTAGTTCTTTTCCATATTCATCGTATTTCTCCCAAGGGGTTAATTTCTTTTCTGAGTCAAGAAAGCTTTTGATTTTTGCTAACACTTCTTTACGAAGCTGTTTGGGTATGGTATCCTCGAAATTTTCAATCCGATTGTTTTCTTCATAGTTAATCAAAACATTGTAAAACTCTAATAGTTGATTTCGGAAGTTATTTTTTATAAATATTTCAACAGAAAATTCAAGATCAGATAATTCTTGTGGTATTACCATGTCAAATATTGGGGTTACAACTAAATATGGCTCTCCCCAAGAAAATTTCTTCTCTTCTAGTGAGCATTTAGGGAGTGTATCGGTGTCTATTTTCATTTGTTTTGATTGAGTTGCTGTTTTGTTAGTTATATTGAGTAGGTTCGGACGTAGTTGTGGTTATATGTTGTTGTATGCAGTTTTTATTGTTTCTATTATCATTTTACTTAATCTGTTTTGTTGCTGAGCATTAGAAGGAAAATATTCACTTGTTAATTCAAGATTTTCTTTTTCTAAAAAGCTTTTAAACCTTGTAAAACATTTTTTAAAATGATTGTAAGTCAGGTCATTATGTTTATCTCCTAAGTCATACATTGCATTGAAAGCATTTAAAATAGCAACATAACCAGTTGTTTTCCATAAAATATTATCTAGAGGCGATTCCCAATACTCAGGGAATGTATCTCTCAAAGAGTTAAACACATTCAAAAATATTTTTAATATTACACTGTCTTCATTATTTAAAAAATATGTTCTCAAAGGAAGCGATGGAACTTCAGGAAGTTCTTCATTTCTTTTTGATAATCTATAGTCCAAATCAGGATCTTTAGTTAACAAGAAAATTAGGTGTTTTACAAAAGTACCTTGTGATAAGGTAGCTAAATCTTGATTTTCTTCCTTTTTACCTAACATTTTCAATCTATTATAAAAAGGTGATTCAGTATTTTTATTCAAAGCACGTGCAATTTCGTGTGCTGTCTTTTGAGGACTTCTATATCTTGATAAAGCAAACAAATCATATATAAGGCTCATACTAACCTTTGTTTGTTTACTATTAATAATAGAAAAAACATAAGCTTTCTCTTCTTCTGTTAAATTGAACATAAGAATTATAGGAAGTTCAAATTTATCTTTAAAATCAGATTTTAAAATTCCTTTTAGTCTATGTTGCCCATCTATAACTTCTCCTATTTTTTTATTATTGCTTAAGGGTATCTCGAAGTTATTGTTGTTTAGTGTTATATTGGCATCTTCATAAACACTAATAATTATTGGAGTAGGAAAAGTTGCATCAGGGTCAGAACAATATTTTGCTATTTCATTAATTCTTTTACTTGATTCATCTCTTTGAATTGCACTAGGACTTGCAGACCTAGGTGTAACGTGTACTAATTGACCTAAATCAGTAGCTTTCATTTTACTAAAATAGAAGCTCCCAATAGGTTGATTTATTTCTATGTAAGGTGCTACTATCATATTTTATTTCCTTTAGAATCTATTTTTAAATCTTCTGTTTTGTCGTTCATTTCATCAACTTTAGCATCATCTTTTGACGCAAAATTGTCATCTAACTCTTTATATTTATCATAATTATTTTCTAATCTTATTACACTAAAAGAATAAACAGAGATAATTATGGAGAGAAATAAGAATGTCAATTGCCACCAATCAACATTGTACGTCAAATTCTTTAATTTTTCAATATTTATGTCATTAGGTGAACTAGAATAAAAAACGCCTGCAAAAAACAATGTAAAAATTGAAACAATAATTGTTAGAATTTTGATTGATTTGAATTTTGTAGGGTGATTTTCAATCAGGTTAACAAATAGAGGGCCTAAAACAGAAGCAAGTAAGGCTATTGAATAAGTATAGAAACTTCCATTTATACTATCTAGAAATAAAGATTGTGAGAAGCTTAAATCTCCGTTAATTACTCTAATAATAAAATTAGAGAGAACTCCAATTTGTCCTGCTAGCACTGTGAATAGAAACCAAGTCAAAAAAATAAGCCAATTCTCACTTATTACTTCAAATGGTTTAGTTGATAATTGCCAAATGTTTTTCATTAGTATTTTTGTTTCTCAAATAGCATACAATTAGTTTATATACGCAATAAAATTACTTGTATATTCCTTTTACGATAGTATAAGTGGAACTTTTAGCAATTTTATTAACACTCTCAAATATAAAAAAAAGTAAGATAAAAAAATGTGACTTTTTTATCAGGTCAACACACGAAGCCTATAAGCAAAAAAAAATAGGAGTAGAAGTTAAAATCAACACTTCAAAAACTAACAAGCAAACTGTTGATGAATACCTAGAAAGTATCGAAAATATCTAGGCAGATTATAATGCTAAACAACAAGAATTAATAAATGCTAAAGACAAACAAAAAGCTGAGGGTGATGCAGCAGGAAAAGAATATCACAATGAATCAGCAGCAAACGCAAGTAGTAATGCCGTTGCTCAAAAGATTGTAAAAGGTGACAAACCCAAAGGGGATGGGGTGTAAGATATTATTAAACAAGTATTAAAAGAACAAAATATCAAACTTGATAATGATAAAAAAAACTTGGCAAAGTTTTTTTTATTTATACTGAATGCTATACTAACTAAATGAATGAAGTGAAAAAAATATCATGGATGGCACAACGCTATGCTGAACTTAAGAAAAGTCAAGAATTACAAGTAGGATTAGCTTTTGTTTTTGGCCTTATATTGGTTGGAGCTATCATCCTGAAAAACTATCTTTTTGCCATAGCAATTCTACTGTCTGCTGTAATCTATTACCAACTTAAAAAAGAAAGAAGGAGCATATATTCCTATTGAAATTACAGAAACAGAGGTTTCTATTAATAACGAATTCATTGATTTTGATATAATCTCTGCATTTTGGGTAGATGAACGAGATGCGGAAACCCCTCTATTACTTCTCAAAATTAAAAATGCTTCACCAAGTGTAAATGAACTTATTATTGAACCTGAAATATCTCCAAATGATGTAAGAGATTATTTAAATCAATTTATCAAAAAAGAAAATCTCAAATTATCTTCAGTTCTGAAGTTGATTAATTCGTTGTGATTCTAAAAAAAAATGTATTAAATATAAGGACGATAATAATCTAAGTATAAAAACTTGTTCAAAACAAGTAAATATAAGTAATTTTATCTTCTATATCTCTATGAAACAGGTGTTTAATATAATATTTTTTTTAAGAATAGATTAGTGCTTATTTATTCATTGAAATACATTTAAGTTTATATCCTTTTCTTTATTTTATCATTAGCTATTTTTTTATTTTTAAGTTTCTTTAATTTAGAATTTCCAAAACTATAATTCAAGCTTAATGAAATAGAACGAGTATATTCATTCCTAATTTGTTGATTAGAAATCTGTACTAAATTACTTCTATATTGTGTTCTGGTTTCTCCATAAGAATTAAAGATATCACTAAAATAAAGAGTGGCAGACAAATTGTTAAATGTTTTCTTAATTCCTAAATCACTTTTAAAAAGAGCATTCTCTCTTTTATAAGCTACATTTTCAATTGGACTATCATATCTTAAGGTAATAAACGCCAATAACCCCTTTTCCTTTGATAAGTAAAGTACATTGTTAACGTTAATATTATAATTTACATTATTAATTTTTGATTCTAACAAATTATCTGTTTCATCTTTAAATCTTAAAAAATTCAGACTAGTTGAAAAATTCATTTCCCATAAACCCTTGAACCAATTTTGTCTAGTATAAAATTGCACATACGTTTTAGTTGAGTTTCCGAAGTTCACATAAGTGCTTTTTTGTAATGTTTCATCATTTTCAATCACTGGAATAATAAATGTTCCAGATTGATTATCCATATAACTAAACCCACTAGAAATATAATACTTGTAATTAATAGCATACATAGCGTCAATGTTGTAATATATCACTGGTTGCAAAAATGGATTATTTTCTTCAAAATAATTAGGGTTTATATAGGTTCTCCCTGGCAATAAAGACTGTATTGATGGACGTTTGATTCTTTTTGATAGGGCTAGCGATAATACCTTTTTGTCTTTTATTTTGTAAGCAAGCGATAAATTAGGGAATAAATTTACGTAACTAGAATCAATTTTTTGCTGAGTAGTTTGGTTTTTACTTAAATAGTTGGTATTTTCAATCCTAAGCCCAAAAGTTCCATTCCATTTATCATTAAATTTCTTCGAATAGCTAACATAACCTGCTAAATAATTTTCTTGATACTTATAAGTATTTGATAAAATAGAATTTAACTCTAACCCTAAATCAGTAGAATTAAAATAAGATAAATCATTTTTAAAATTAGTTGAACTTATTTGAGCTCCTACATTTATCTTAGATTTATTATTTATTTGAGATGAGTAATCTATACTACCTGAAATGTTAAAAAATTCTTGAGGAAAAACATTTTTATATGAATTATTAGTAGAGTTTACGTCAGCAGGAAATATTTTATTAAAAGACCCTTCATCAGTGTTATCTTTTCTAAACTGATTATAATCAATATTTGCAGTTATCTTCCTTTTACCTATAGTATCCAATTTACATTCATAGAAAACATTTCCAAAATTATAAATGTAAAAGTCTTTTCCTTTTATTGGGGAAGAATATGTTGAGTCAATCATAGATTCATTCAAAGATACGTAATTAGTAACATTACTTTGAGTACTATTTCCATCAACTGCAGATATAAACCCATTAATACTCAATAAATTTTGAGTATCTATATCATAATCTAAACCAAACCCTCCTCCTAAAACAGTGTATTTTCTTTCATATTCCCCAATCGTATTCTCTTTACGGCTACCTGAACTTACTACAAGGTTATCCGTTGAATTATAATTAAAACTTCTATTCAGAAATGGAGAAATACGTATACCGATTTTTCCTTTTCTATAATTTAAAGAACCATTAAGAATTGAAGTATTAAATACATTGGCTTGTTCGCTTGTTAACCTTAAATTACCCAAGATTCCTTCATCTAATAGTCTTTTCAAATTTATATTTAAAATGCCTCCTGTCGTATTTGCAGAATACTCACTACCAGGATTTGTTATAATTTCAACATTTTTAATATTTTTAGCTGGAGTTGTTTTGAGTAGAGAAGAAATCATTTCTCTAGGTAAATTAGATTTTCTTCCATTTATAATTATTGTAGTATTCTCTTTATTTATTATTGATAGCTGATCATTCTTTGGATCAAAATTTATAAGTGGCGCAATTTTTAATAATTCAAGAGCAGACAAACCTTCTTTTAATGATTTATTAGGAGTATAAATAAATCTATCCGATTTAGTTATAATTGTTGGTTTATCTGTGTTTACCACAACTTCAGAGAGATTTATTGCTCCGCCATTTTCTATAACAAGAGTTATAAACTTATTCTTATTTAGAGGCACAGTGTCAGACTTTTCTTCTAAATATCTCGCAAAAATATAAGTGCTTTTACTAAAGGAAACAGTATCTAAAGATATTTTAAACAATCCTAAATCATCAGAAGAAACTGATTTTACTATTGTCTTCTTGTCTGCATCTAAAATATGAATGGTACTAAAAGGCAAACTTACATTATCAGCATTAATAACTTTTCCTCCAATCTCATTTTTTTCTTGAGATAGAATTGAATTAAAAACCAATAACCAACAAATAAAAAATATTTTTTTCATAACTTTTTTTTTATTACAAACAAACATAGCGAAATAAACATTTATAAAACAACAAAAACCTTATTTTTAATTATTCTAAGTTAGAATTAGAAAATAAATTAAATTAATCAAAAAAAAACAATATATTAGCAATAAGAATTGCAAATAAAAACACGGAAAAATTGCGAAATGATAACTTACATTTATATTAATTGCTCTTTGTGTTCATTTTTAAATAATGACGGTGATAGTAAATTTGATGTTTGATTAAGATGGTTAGGATTTTTGTAATTCACAGGGTTAATTAAATTACCTTATGGATTTTTAATCAATTTAATACTTAAAAATAAAATCATGAAAAACAATCTAAAATTTACATTTGATGTATCTAATTTTGAACCTATTTCTGAAGATTCAGAAAACAAGCTAATAGGTGGGTTCTCGGCAAGTTTAGCATCTAACGATTCATTTAAGGAGATTGACACAAACCAAGGTTGTAACAATTGTCAAGGAGGTAACTGTGCTTCAGGTTGTGGTGGAGGTCAAAATATTAGTTGCAATACAACTGCAGGATGTAGTAATTAAATAAAATTATTTTCTACTAACAAGTTAAATTTCTGTGCAATTAATTAAAAATTGCACAGATTTAAATTTCCCCAAAAAAAAAGTACATTATGAAAAATAATTTAAAATTAACATTCGACATATCGAATTTTGAACCTATTTCTGAAAACTCAGAAAACAAACTAATAGGTGGGTTTTCTATTAGTGTAACCTCTAAGGAATCTTTTAAAGAAACTGACCCAAACTCTGGTTGTAACAACTGTCATGGAGGTAACTGTGCTTCAGGTTGTGGAACTGGAAGCAATGTAGGGTGTAACGCCGTCGCTGGTTGCGGAGGATAAATCTAAGATTGGCTTGTTTTTATAAAATATTGTTTATCAGCTTATTTTTTGGTTTTCCAAATCCAACACTTTATAATTATGAAAAATAAATTAACATTAAAAATTTTAGATTTTGAACCAATTTTAGAAGGTTCAGAAAATAAATTAACTGGAGGGTTTTCTCTGGGATACTCATCACTTATGAAGTCTGATTATTCTATGGCAAATAATTGCTGGGGTGGTAATTGTAGGGAAGGATGTGGAAGTTGGCCGACAAATAGCGGTTGCAATGAAGTAGCAGGTTGTGGAGTTATAAAAGAATAAAACGACTCATCCTTATGTTTTTTGCTAAATTATCTGTGATCCCATAGTTATTTTCATCATCACTCGGACATTTACCCTATAAGGCACCTAATAATAATTGTTGAGAGATTATAAAAGTGTGTATGAATATTTGCTATAGAATAATAATTATTGTGATTAAATAAAGAATTTAGAAAAACTCACAACAAAACAAGTTTTTTATGAATAAATCTTAAATTAAGTAATCATGTTATAGTAGTAACATCTTGATTTTCAGTCTGTTTTATCAAGTTGGTTAGGTGACTTATAACTTAGTAGCGTTCTCTTATTATTTAGAGAAATAATTTGCTAAAAATTGTTGATAAAATTTTTATTCCTACAACATTCTTGCTCAAATTTAATTTGTAGCATAAGGTATATAATCATGTATAATCAATTAAAAAATAAATTTTATTATGAAAACAAAACTAGTATTTAATGTTTCAGTTTTTGAATCTATTTCAGAAAATGTAGAAAACAAATTAATTGGAGGGTTTTCCCAGAGTTTTTCATCTTCTACAAAAGAAGAGTTTGAAACAACTAATAATTGTCGAGGAGGAAATTGTAGTACTGGGTGTGGTGATGGTCCAATAGGACAAAATAAGGGGTGTAATGTAGCAGCCGGTTGCGGTGCTAACTAGAATCAAATTATTAATAAATCAATAAAATTATTGTTATGACAAATAATGTAAGATTATCACTTAGTGTCTCAAATTTTGAGCCTATTTCAGAGAATACAGAGAATAAATTAATAGGAGGTTTTTCTCAAAGTATTTCATCATCTATAAGACGTGAAAACCCTTCTGCAAATAATTGTGAAGGTCAGAACTGTGCTTCAGGCTGTACTGGTGGCGATCCGCAAAACACAAAGTGTAATACTGTGACTAATTGTGGTGGGTCTTTTAGTGGTAGTTGGTAGAATTAGTACATTCCTAAATATAGTAAAGTAAGAATAGTAAACTAAACCTTGGTGATAAACACTTTTTATCATCAAGGTATACTAATTTATTCTCATAAGTTTTGGAAAACAAATTAATAGAATGGTTTTCTATAAAGTGTGCTTCTTATATTAAATAAAAAAAGAAAAGAAAGAAATAACTGTATAAGTAATTGTATACCTGTTCGTTCTAGTCTAAGTACAGGTTTAATTCGAGTTTCTAAGAACAAATAAATATTATGAAAAAATTATCGTTTGATATTTCGATTTTTGAATCTATTTCAGAAAATTCAGAAAGTAAATTAATTGGAGGATTTACACAAAGTTTTTCGTCCTCTTTTATAAAAGAGGACGAAACAGCTAATAATTGTCTAGGAGGAAATTGTAGTGCAGGTTGTGGTGCATCTAACAATTGTTTAGGAACTGGAGGTAATGGGTGTTGTATACCTGACCATCCTTCTCAATAAAATATAAAATCAATATATATAATATTAATTTAAATAAAAATATTATATTTTAATTAAAAAAAAATTACATGAAGTATAGTCAATTTAATTCAATAATTTCCATTGATAATGTTTTTTATTTGTATAATTCTTTTATACAAAAATTTATAGTTATAGACCCTTTATTAAAGGATTTATTAGAATCTGCTGTCATTGAAGGTATAGATGGATTAGAAGAAATCCATCCTGATTTTTTTTCATATTTAAAATCAGAAGGTTTTTTGATACCAAAAGAAACAGATGAAGTAGGTAAGATTAAGGAAATCGTAAAAAATGTTGATGAAAATGTAGATAGCTTTTTTCTAACTATAAACCCAACCATGAATTGTAACTTTAAGTGTTGGTATTGTTATGAAACTCATATAAAAAAATCGAGCTTTTCAGATAAAATGATAAATAAAGTAAGTAGGTTTATTGAAAAAACAACTCAAAAACCTAAGATGAATTACTTAAGTTTAGCTTTTTTTGGAGGTGAACCTCTTTTATATTTTAAAAGAGATGTAACTCCAGTGATTAAAAAACTTCAAAAAGAGTGTCGTGAAAACTTAGTAGATTATTCTATTAGTTTTACTACAAATGGTTATTTAATAGATGATTACTTTATAAACTTCTTTAAATCTCATGAGATAACTCCATCTTTACAAATTACCTTAGATGGTTACGGGAAGAAGCATGACGAAGTAAGGTACGTTACAAAAACAAAGGGTTCATATGTTGAAATCGTTAATAATATAAAACTTCTTCTTAATAATGGTTTCCCTGTTAGGTTGAGAATTAATTACACAAAAGACAATATTGATGACGCTTATAAAATAGCAGATGAATTTGATGATATAGATTTAAAAACAAAAAAAGAGTTTTTGTTGATTGATTTGCATAGAGTATGGCAAGATTCGGGTAATGAAGATATCCCTAACATTGTTAATAAGAACATCCAATATATTAAATCTAAGAAAATTCCTGTAAAACATAATTCTCCTAATAATGTTGTTGAATCATGTTACGCTGATAAAAGAAATAGTGTAGTAATAAATTATAATGGAGACATATATAAGTGTACAGCTAGAGACTTCACTAAAGAGAATAGGGCTGGTTATCTAACTGATGAGGGTGACTTAACTTGGGAAAATGATTATCTTGAAAGAAGAATGGATGTTAAATTCAAGAATAATCCATGTTTAACATGCAGATTATTGCCAATTTGTAATGGGGGATGTTCTCAACATGCTATGGAAGCTTTAGAAGAGGGAGGACGTGGAGAATATTGTATTTATGATGGAGATGATAAATTAAAAGATGATGTTGTTAAATCAAAAATAGAAGAGATTATAGGGTCTTTAGAACTTAATGAAGCTTAAATTTATTAATCAATTAGAAAGCAACGATTGTGGTCCTGCTTGTTTAGCAATGGTTACTAGTGCTCATGGCAAAAATGTTAGTTTAAAAGAAGCTAAAAAGATATGTGAAGTTACTCGAATGGGAGTATCTGTAAAAGATATTTTAAATGGAGGGGAAAAACTAGGGTTTCAAAGTCATGGGTTAAAATTGAAAGAAGAAGATTTATCGAAAATACCACTTCCTTCAATTTTATATTGGAAACAAGACCACTTTGTTGTTTTATATAAAATAAGAGAAGGAAAGAAAAAAAAGAGCTACCATATCGCAGATCCTGGGTATGGTAAAACTGTAATCGATGACGAGCTATTACAAAAAGAATGGTTAGGTAACCAACCTAAAGGTGTAGCACTAGTTTTTCAAAAAAATGATGAAAAATCATTAATCTCTTTTAACACTGAGATTAGGAAAAAAAGAATAACTCCAATTTTAAAAATACTTCTTAACTTTATAAAAAGTAATAACGTTAAGTACTTTTTTTCACTATTCCTTTTGTTAATTGGTTTAGGATCCAATTGGTTAATTCCAATAATTTTTCAAAAAGTAATAGATGATGGAATATTAGCAAAATCAATCGACTTGGTATTGATTTTACTTCTTTCTCAACTTTTTCTATTTCTGGGTAATTTCTGTTCTCGTTTTTTTAGCGATTATTTATTAACTAAATTTAACTTTAAACTTTCTATTATTCTCAAAGAAAGTTTTTTGTTCAAATTAATGAAATTACCAGTTAATTATTTTGATACTAGATTAAATACAGATACTTTACAAAGACTTACTGATTTATCTACCATTCAATCATTTTTAACATGGAAAGGAATAAGTTTTGGAATAAACACCTTAAACTTAATTGTTTTCAGTTTCATATTATTATACTTAGATGAAACTGTTTTTATTATATACCTTGTTTTGAGTACTCTTTCTATAGTTTGGGTTTCATTTTTTTTGAAAAAAAGAGCAGCAATAGAATATTCAATGTTCATAAGGCAATCCGATAATAGTAATAGTTTGTATGAATTCATAATGAACATGCCTGAAATAAAGATTAATCAAGCGCAAAATTCAATTATTTCTAAAATTATCCAAATTCAAGAAAAACTGAATGAGCTCCAACTTAAATCATTATTTTTAAACATGTACCAATTGTCAGGCGCAAATTTTATTCTAAAATTAAAAGAATTAACCGTAATTGCTTTTTGTGCATATTCTATTATTGGCAATAACATGTCTATAGGAACGTTATTAAGTATATCTTATATTATTGGACAATTGAGTGGACCTATAATTAATCTAATAAATAATTTAAGAGATGTTCAAGATGCTAGTATTGCTAAAAGAAGAGTTGATGATGTATATGAAACAAAGAATGAGGAGACGGATGAAGATAAAAAAATAAAAGAGATTGAAATTGAGGACATAGAGTTAAAATCTGTCTCTTTTAAATATCCAGGAAGCTTTAACCCATTCGTTATAAATGACCTATCAATTACTATTCCCAACAATAAGATTACAGCTATTGTTGGTACTAGCGGTAGTGGAAAAACAACGCTAATGAAATTATTGATGAAATATTATACTCATAACTCGGGCGAAATAAAAATGGGAAATGTTGATTTTGAAAAATTTCATTCTGATGCTTGGCGGCAAAAATGCGGAGTGGTATTACAAGATGGACATATTTTTTCAGGATCAATAAAGTATAACATTACGCTATCTAATGATAAGGAAATTAATATAAATGCTTTAAAAAATGCGCTTAAAATTGCTTGCTTAGAGGAGTTAGTCACATCTTTACCTTTAGGGATAGAAACAAAAATAGGAAATGTAGGGATTCAATTAAGTGGGGGACAGAATCAAAGGGTATTAATTGCTAGAGCTGTTTATAAAAATCCAGAATTCATTTTTTTTGATGAAGCTACTAGTGCATTGGATGCTAACACCGAAAAGAGTATCCTGAACAATTTAAACAATTTTTTTAAAGGAAAAACAGTTGTGGTAATCGCTCATAGGTTGAGCACCGTTAAAAATGCAGATCAAATAATTGTAATTGAAAACGGAAGATTAATTGAAAAAGGAATTCACGATGAATTAATCCAATCTAAAAGTCAATATTATTCATTGGTTAAAAATCAATTAGAATTAGGTAGTTAAATACTCCGTTTTAAATTAATTTACTATGAAATTTATAAAAATAATTACGTTTACATTTTTGGTAATAACAGTAAAAGTAGTTAATGCCCAAAAAAGTGCATCTATTATGAGAACAATCTATGTTGCTGGTTTAGTTTTTGACTATAATAACCTTAAACCTATTTCAGGTATTGATATTTATAATAAATCAAATGAGTTTTTAGTTAAAACTGATGAGAGAGGTTATTTTAAAACTCAATTACATGTTAAAAAAACTGGAGAAATTTATTTTTCCTTAATTATTAAAGGGGAAAAATTCAAAACTATTATTCAAAGTGAACACTGGGGAGATATACAAGGAAATCTTAAAGCTATTTATTATTTTGGTTTGACAGATAAAAATAATAAAGACAAACCATTTTCAGAATTATCTCATAAAATCAGAGATACATCCTACGAAATAATTATAGAAGGATTTAAAGAAGTAAAAGAGAAAATTAATCTTAATAATAAAATACAAGAAAATTTAAAAGGAAATGAAAATGTTTTTATAGTAGTTGATGGCAATTATTATATTGTAAATGAAACTGGAAGGATAAAATTAAAATCTAAAGAGGACTTAATTTCAATAAATAATAATGAATACATTCCTGCTCATAAAGTAAATTCTATTTTAAAAAGAAATGAAATTAAAAATATGAGTAATTCTAATTCAAAAAATGCTTCTGTGATAATTTATACAAAAAAATAATAATTTTATCAAAAATATATCTGAAAACCATGACGGATTAAATGTATCCTATACAAGTTTAATTAAAATATCAATATATTTTGGATGTGGCACTTTTTGATTGAGTTCCCACGAAGACAAATACATTTGATCAATCCCTAGTAATTGGGCTATATTATACTGTACTTGTTTACGCATCAATCGTACTTTACGAATATGCTCTCCTAAAGTCGTGGGCTTTGTGATTGGTTGGATTTTTTTAGGTATTTTAGCCTTTGACGTAAAACTACAAATGGGTAACTTTGAGTATAGCCATTGTTGACAGCAGTATTTTTATCCTTTCCAAAACTGCCACCATTTTTTATCCAATTCTTCGCTTTTTACCTCAGATTCTCTTAATTCAATCTCTTGTTGTTCTTTTTTTTGTATCTAGCTATATTTTCAGCGATTTGTTCTTCCTATTTTTCATCTTTAAGTCTTTCTCCTCTGTATATGTTCCGTTATCTTTTCTCAACTCTTTTGAACCAGAAAATGAAATATCCGCTGACCCAACATCAATTACTCTTTCTTTATGCATAATTACACCTAATCCGTGTTCTTCATCCCAAGGACAACCACATTCAAAGCCTAAATAACTATAATCGTCCTTTTGATCATCAAGTATATGTATATTCCCAATTCCGATAATTTTCTTTACATCTTCTATACTTTTTAGTTCAGGAAAACCATATTCTTCGTCATATTCCTTAATGCTATAAATTTCCATTAATTTAGGATAATGTTTAACAATTCCGTTACAAAATGAATTCAGAAGTTTTTCTTGATTCTCATAAAAGTAGTTTATGGCATTTTTTTGAAAACCTTGTGGTTTGTCAAAGTCATATTCTTGAACATAAACTCCAACATAGCCATTAGAATCACTCGGTATTGCAGAAGAATAAAGACCAGTTTCTCTAAATTTTTTAATTCTTTTGAACTCTTCTTCTAAATACCATTCTTCTCCTTTTTCAAAATTTAGTTCAATCATAGTGTTTTCTATATTACTGTCAACGGTCTCGTATAACCGTCAGTTATGGGATTAAAGTTAATGATTTTCGGTTTGGCACTGACCTTAGCAATTCTGAGTGGATTCGGACGTAATCGAATTCGTCGTGATTATGATTATATATTGTTAGGTTTACGTTATTTTATTCAAAATATTATCTATATGCCAAATCAATCGTTGTTTACTACCATTATCTAAAGCTCTTTGTCCCGACAACATTGAAGAGAAAAAGACATAAGAGTTTATTTTGGAATTATTTATAATTTTATCTGTACCTAAACTATAATCAAATTCAAAATCATATCCCATCCAAACTCCAAAATTCTTCCCCTTTTTCTCATATTTATCTCTCCCTAAAAAGTGTCTTGCAGCAGTATTTGATACAACCATAATTTTAGGGTTTAAATATTCAAGAATTTGTTTAGATATAGTTAATTGTTTGTTAATGAATTTATTTCCTTCTTCTGTTTTTAATAATTGGTTTTTAATAAAGGATTGTTGTGTTTCTCGAAAAACCAACATATCTAAATGAGACCAGGTAAGGCTCTTAAGACCTGTTCTTTTATCATCAAGCTCTTTTATTATATTGTTAAAAGGTTTAAAGTAGTTTAAATTTTCAACATCTTTTTTACTATAGAATAGTCCTTTGGATTTATCACCTCCATAAGAAGGGTTGATACCTACAAATAAAATATCTATATTTTTTTGGTTTTCATCAAATTGGAAAACAAAACCTCTATCTAAAAGATTGTCTTCACTTGTAGATGTAGAATTATTTATGGAGGTTTCAATGTATTCATTCCAAACTTCTTGATACTTTTTAACTAAATCTTGTCCTTTCATAATTTTTTTCTAATGAAATCTAACTAGTTTATATACATAATAAAATCACTATTACATTCCTATAATGGTAGAGTAAGGAAAAGTTTTAGCAATTTTTCCTCTAAATATAAAAAAAAGTAAGATAAAAAAATGTGACTTTTTTATCGGGTCAACACACGAAGCCTAATCAGGTCAACACACGAAGCCTAATCAGGTCAACACACGAAGCCTAATCAGGTCAACACACGAAGCCTAATCAGGTCGACACACGAAGCCTAAGGGGAGTGGTACCAAACATTAAAAAGATTACATATCGTATTGTGTAGAAAAATGTTAGTTAGTATGTTACATGTATAATTTTGGTTTTAAGAAGCAATAGTATGTATAGTATTACACAAAGTGTTTTACTCATCTTCAAGTATGATAGTTGCAATTTGTGAGTTAATTTGATTGGGTCTAATAGTCCAGTTTAAAGCACCATTAGTCAACAAAATAACTGTAACATTTTGATTGGTTTTTTCGTTCCAGTAATGTCTGAAAGAAGAAATACCAGCTCCTCCATGTCCAACCATTCTATAACCATCTTGAAGTCTATAAGACTCCCAACCTAATCCAAAATAGCCATCTTTTCCATTTTTTAACTTTACAGGAGTCCAAACTCTTTCGAGTTGTTTTTTTGTGATTATTTTTTCTTTCTGAATGGCTTGAAACCATTTAACTAAATCATCTATTGAGATATTTAAACCAGCACCAGCATACATAGGAGAAGAATAATTTAGAGGAAACATTTCTAAACTTCCATTTCTTTTTTGGTAGCAAGTCACCCTATTAGGAATAACTTTTTTAAATCCACCGTACTTAGCTGAGCTTAAATTGAATTTGTCGAAATATTCAGTTTGCATATAGGATTCAAAATCCTGATTTGCCAATTTTTCAATTATAGCACGAACTAGTAAAAAACCTGTTGCATTATATTTAGACTCCGTTCCTGGCTCAGAACTAAAGGGTTTGTCTCTAAGAGCATCAATAACACTTTTTTCACTATCAGGAGCTAAATAGATTTGATAATCTATTTGGTCTGGAACACCAGAAGTATGAGATAGTAATTGTTTGAGAGTTAATTTTTTCCAAGACTCAGGTAAATCGTTTCTGTTAGGAAGAAAATCTTCTAAAGTTTCATTTACCTCTCGTTTATGAATGCTTACTAATTTATGAAGTGCAACCGAACTGAATAATTTGGATATTGAAGCAACAGGAAAAGACTTATCTATAGTCATAGGTACTTTAAGCTGCGCATGTGCTAAACCAAATGATTTTTTGTGTACTACTTTATTATCAATAAGGATTACGTAGTTTAACCCAATAATATTTAGGCTATCAATGGTGCTTTCTAAATAAGCATCAGTTTTACTATAAACACTTTTATCATTTTTTTGAGCATAAGATTTACCTATCAAACAAGTAATTAGTAATAGTTGTAAAATTAGTTTCATTAGTTTTATTTTTTTCAATGACAGATGAGATTTGAAATTGTTACAGTTTGTAAAAAAATAATGATTACTTTTTATTTGTTCATTGTTCCAAGAGTTGCTACTTTTTTCAACCATTTAGTTCTAAACTTTTCTTTTGAGAGTCTTATAGGACCAATAGTAGTAATTCGCACTTTTTTTACCCCTATATAGTGTAATGTTAGTTTTTTCATGGCATTATGACTCGGGCTTTTATAAAACCATTTATAGTACCAAGCAGGTTGGTCTAAGGTGCAAATTATTCTGGCTGATTTTCCTGTAAAACATTTATCCCACCATAAAGAGTTTTCTCTTTTGTTAAAAGCAAAACCAGGGAGTAAAACCCGATCTAAAAAACCTTTCATAATTGCAGGTACTGAGCCCCACCAAATAGGATATACCAATACTAAGTGGTCTGCCCATTTTAGTTTTTCTTGTGCCTCTAATAAGTCAGGTTCAAGTTCTGTTCGTTTTCGATAGCCAAATTGAAGGTTGGGGTTAAAGTTTAATTCCCGGATGTTTATTTCCTGTATTTCAGCAGTCGATTTCTTAGCGCCTGTTTTATAAGCTTCAGAAAGGGCATAATTAAAACTTTCCTTATCTGGATGTCCGTTTATAATGAGTATCTTCTTCATTTATCTTAAAAAATAGGTTTTAATGTTGCTTCAAATTGAGAACCTGTTAAGTTTTCTGTTTTAAAAAACTTATACAGTATAAAACACGTAGGTATTGTTAAAAAGGCTGTGCAGATTATAAAAGTGCTAAGGCTACAAAATATGCCTAAAATTTGGGTGCTAGCTTCTCCTATATAGGAAGCGATATTGTTTTGCGGATTCTTAAAGTAGATATAAACCGATAAGGCATACTCATAAAACCGAATTGAAGTTTCGTAGATTAACCAAGCGGGGTAAAACCACTTTCTAATAGGTTCCCACCATTTTCCCCAGATTGACTTTAGTTGTTGTTCGTTGTTATCTTCCATTGTTATTGTATTTGTTAGCAAAATTGCTGTAAATGGAAGGCTTACCATTTGATATAAATCAAATTCGTTTTTTGGGGTTTCTTATCCTGCTCAACGTTTCCAGAGTTATTCCTAAATAAGAGGCAATATGTGTAAGTGGAATTCTGTTGGTTATAAAAGGGTAAATACTTAGTAGGTGTTTATACCTTTCTTCTGCTTTGTTGAATTGAATGGTGTATAAGCGCTCGCAAAGTCCCAACATGGTTTCAGTGACTATTTTACTAATTAAGCGTTCAAAATCGTGATGCTTTTGAGAAAGCTTATCAACCGTATCTTTTGAAAATTCCAAAACGGTTGAATCTTCAATAAATTCAACATAGTGTGGACTCGGTTCGTTACTAAAAAAGCTAACGATGGAAGCCATAAACTGATTTTCGAAAGTAAACCAATCAGAAATATCTTTACCATCTTTTAGGTAGTATGCTCTTGAACATCCTTGTACAATAAAAAAGACTTTTTTAGAGAATTGCCCTTCTCGTACAACAATGTCCCCTTTTTTATATATACAAACTTTTGAACTGGTAATTAATTCTTGTTGACACTCAGTAGATAGCGGAGTGTAGGTTTCCTCAACCGTTTTAAAGACTTCTTTATAATTCATCCTCTCTCATTAGTAGCTTCAAACCTACTATTTTTTTACCAAGTTCAAAAGTTATGCGTGTTAAGATGCTGTGTTTTTAAGAAGGATTGGTAACACCATAATTTTTCATTAAAAAGTCTAAAGAAAATCCTAGTTTTAAATACATTTCTTTTGCCATTTCAGAGGCTTGTAACGTAGCTAAGGATAAGTTGTTGTCAATAGCTTTATTCAATGTGTGACGCATAATTTCGGTAGCAAAACCTTGTTTTCTCTTTTCAGGAATAATACCTAAACTGTGCAAGCCAGCAATTGTATTAGTAGTGTATAAAATTACGGTGCCTACAAGTTCTTGTTCAAAATAAACAAGATAGTAGGGGATGGTTTCTTTGGTTTTTAAAATGGTTGCTGTATTTATTTCGTAATTAAAGGCTTTAAAAAAGGCGTTGCTCCAAATGTCAGCTTCTTCTGTGTTTTCTACTCTTTTAAAGTCGATGTGTCTTTGCGTTTCGAACTTTTCGTTTAGCTCTAAACTCATTCCGTATTGTGTTGACTTTAACTGAATTTTAGCGTCAAGTTCCATATTATTTTCTTGATAGGGTAGTGTAAATAAAGAAAATGTAAAATGGTTGTCTTTGTTTATCATTTGCTTTTGTATCTCCTTTAGCTGATTTTCAGAAGGAGAGAGGTTGGTCCAAATTCTATTAGGCCATTGGGCATTTTCGATATAAGCGCTTTCAAAAGATGTTTCTTTATGATGTCCTCGATATGGAGCTACAGCAGTTTTCCATAAAGAGGTTAAATTGTGAATGTTTGATACTATTTTTTTCATTTTGAGTTGATTAAAAGAATACTAATTGCCATGAAAATAATTCCAATACATTTTTTGGTAGTTATAGGCTCAACAGGCAGGTTTAACCAACCAAATTTTCCTGCGAATAACGAAAAAATCAATTGACCGCATAGTCCAAAAGCAATCATTTTTGAAATTCCTAGCTTTGGTATGGTGTAAAAATAAAGAGAAATACCAATCATGCTAAAAAGTCCGCCAATAAACCATAAATACCAAGGTACTTGTTGTGCTGTAGTTAGTTGAATACTTTCTTCTTTGAATAGCAAGATGGATAAGCACCCAAAAACAGCGCTGGCTATAGAGGTGGCTATAACAGCAATAACAGGTTGCTTTACAATAGCACCTAATTGCGTGTTAAATCCTGCTTGAACAGCCAGAGATACTCCACCAATAAAGGCCAAAAAGTATAAAAAGAATATTTTCATACTGCAAAGATGGAAAGGAAATAACACCTTTTTCTTTACATATGTTGATTGCTATACAGTTTTTTTAATGCTCTTACGTATTCGGCTTAATTGAGTAGGAGTGATGCCTAAATGAGAGGCTATATAGTGTAACGGTATTCTATTTTCTATGTTGGGGTTAGCGTTTACAAAATCGAGATACCGTTCTTTAGCTTCTTTTAAAACAATGTCAATTTCTCGTTTTTCTTTATCAATCACCCAGTTCTTTTCAAGATAAGCGATGTAAAAGTTTTGCAAGTCTTGGTTTTCCTTAATAAGTTGTCTGTAGGTGTCATACGGAAAATTAATAATGGTTGAGTCTTCTATAACCTCTAGAGAAAACTGAGAAGGTGTGTTGGTAAGTGACGATACTACAGAACCTATAAAACTACCTGATAAAAAGATGTTTTTATGATATACCGTACCGTTTTTATGTAAAAAACACGAAACTACAGCTCCTTTGTAAAGAACATGAACGTGTTTTGATACCTTACCAAAAGGTAATAGGGTGCTTCCTTTTTTTAAATCATGAATTTTTGCAGCTGAAAACAAAGAAGAAATCGCCTCGTCACTCACCGTAGCATAACGATTAAAAACGCTTGTTAAAAAGGTTTTATGTTCATTAGGTTGATTCATTATTCGTTTAGGTGTTTTTAATTTGAATAATCTGTGCCGCAATACTTACCGCTATTTCTTCTGGGGTTTCACTTTTTATAGAAAGCCCTATAGGTGCGTGAACGTTGTTTAATTCTTCTTGAGTAACTCCTTTATTTTGCAAAACTTCCCACATCGTTTGCAACTTTGCTTTGCTACCCAAAACGCCTAGAAATTGATAGTTGTTTTTTATCAACTTACTCAATACCAACTTGTCATCAGTGTATGTATTAGTCATAATGGCTACATAGCTTGAAGAAGATTCTTCTATGTAGTTTTCAATATCTTTATAATCAATAACCTGTTTTTTATGAGCGGTTTGGTTATTTTCTAAGGTGTTGAGGTTTTCTCGATTGTCAAAAATCACCACATAGAAACCAAGTTTTACAAAGAGTTCAGAAACAGCAACTCCTACATGACCACCACCTACAATGTACAAGGTTTCTTTAAAGCCAATATGTTCTTTAAAATACCAATCTTCTTTCGAGTTGATGGTATATTCAAACTGACTTTCTAGAACATCAGGAGTAAAATCAAATAGGGTAGGAGATAAATGTAAAGTTCCTTTTTTACCGTGTTGTAAAGAAGAAATAATGGTTGAGATTATTGAAACATGCTTAGCATCTAAGCAATGAAAGGCTACCGTTTGTTCACCAGAACAAATCATACCCGAACCATCTTTGATAGTTCCTTTATGAATTTGTTTTTTGATGAATATTAGCGGATTCTCTTGTTGTACTAGTTGTTTGGCCTCTTCAACGAGCGCAAATTCCATCACACCACCACCTACAGAACCGAAAATAAAACCATCTTCAGCAATTAGCATTTTAAAGCCTTTTCGGCCTGGAGAACTACCAAGGTTTTCAATTACCGTTAGTAGGTATACCTTCTGTTTGTTTTGAAGTTTTGTATATAACTGTTGCCAGAATTTCATAAAAGCTTAGTTAAAAATGGTTTCGCTTAGGGCATAATAAATAGCCATTAGTGCAGAAAAAATAGCACTGGCTAAAAAACGCCAATCGAGTTTTACTTTATTTTGAATGATAAAATTAGCGATAAACGAAATAGGAATGTTCACTAAAAACGACCAACAAGCAACAATGAATAAGTTACTGGTTATTTGTTCAAAGTTCCCAGAAAATAGCTTGATAAACAGCAAATGTCTAAAAATCCAAAGTGGATTAAAGTACGCAATGGCTAATAGGGTTTTTGCGAGTGTTTTTTTGAGTCCGCTATTGTTTGCTGTCTTTTTTTCTATCCAATTAAAATAATTAGGGATTTCAAAAGCATAAACAGTAGCACCAATAAGTACCATTCCGAGAAGTCTGTATATTGAAAACTCGTTTAGTAAAAGGGATGCAATGGTATCTCCGATGCTATAAATTAAAGCACCCCTAAATATATTCTGTTTGGTGTATTGTAGTTTGATACCTATTTATTTTGAATTAAGTCACCTTTAATCGGTGAGTAATTGGTTTTTTCTTTGTTATTAACCAAAGCTTTGTCAAAGTAACACTTAACTCCGTCTGCACTGTTTATACTTTCAATATTTTGAATGTGAAAATGTAAGTGTGGGTAGTAAGATTTTCCAGAGTTACCAACCTGAGCAATAATTGTTCCTTTAGTAACAATATCTCCTGTTTTCACTTTAATAGAGTTGTTTTTTAAATTACCAAAGAACAAAAACTCATTGTTGTTGGTTTTTAATATAATGGAATTTCCAGCTGCATAATAACGGTTAATATGACCTGGGTCATTATCTTTAATTCCATCAATAACGGAGATAATTTCACCATTTATGGGGGCTAAAACATTTTTGCCAAAAGAGTAATAGTTTTCGTTTTTATGTCTTTGTCCGTTATGAACTTTTTTGTTGTCATCAATTAAAACAAAATCAAAAGCTTTTTTTTGTGGATTAACATCATAATGATTGTTATCACTTTTAGCATCTCCTCCTTGTGCTACGTACCAAACTCCTTCATCGAAAGGTAAAGCTATTTTTGATATGTTTTTTTCTAAATAGGGGTTGTCTCTATAAACAAAACCTCCTAGTTTGTTTAGGATTTGATTATCTGGATATAATTTAAAACGTTGGTTTCCTTTTTCAAAATTAACATTAAACCTCACAGAATTATTAGCAGTTTCAACATAAGAGAAACTAGTTATTTTTCCA
Source organism: Tenacibaculum sp. FZY0031 (assembly GCF_036350695.1). Lineage (NCBI taxonomy): Bacteria > Pseudomonadati > Bacteroidota > Flavobacteriia > Flavobacteriales > Flavobacteriaceae > Tenacibaculum > Tenacibaculum sp. FZY0031. Next base: position 281,255 of record NZ_JAZDVY010000005.1, on the reverse strand, counting down.
TAGGTAAAATTCATCTTGTTTAAAAGAGAATCCCATTTTTTTCTCGGGACATTCTTTTGAAACCTAGCGGCAAATCTGTTATATATTTTACGATACTGTTGTTTGTTATAGTTTTCTTGAAAATGAACCATAAACTCACCAGTTCTTATTTTTTTACTTTGTCCTAAGAGACTTAAACTAATTGTACTAATTGCTAGCACAAAGAATATTTTCTTATTCATAAACAGTATTAATTTTTCTATTTTTCATACAATCCCATCAACACTTTTTCGGGTGTAAAAGGAGCGTGGAATTTTAATTTATAATTAGGGTTGAAAGCTTTCACCGCTTGCTGAATGGCAAAATAAGCTCCAATTCCATACATTAATGGAGGTTCACCAACTGCTTTCGATTTTTTAATAGCCATTTGATTCCCTTCCGTTTTTAACGGAATGGTTTCTATTGTTTTGGGTGCCGAAAAAATATCAGGTACCTTGTAGGTAGACAACGCATTCGAGAGTAATCGTCCGTCATTATTATAGGCAATTTCTTCTAGAGTCATCCAACCAATTCCTTGTGCCAAAGCACCTTCAACTTGCCCTAAATCAATACCCATATTCATACTTTTACCAAAGTCGTGTACAATTTTTACGCTGTCAATTTCATAATTACCACGGATACAATCTACCGTAACTGTTGTGATGGCAGTACCGTATACATGGTAAGCAAACGGATGTCCTTTTTCTTTGGTTTTATCAAAATGAATAACTGGTGTAGCATAATGTGCATTTTCAGAAAGTGCCACACGACGTAGCATCGCTTCAGCAATTAAAGCTTCCCAGGTTAGCTCTGATTTATGATCATTTGTAAAAATAAAATTCTCTTTGAAGGAGATGTTTTTTTCTTCGGAAGAAAGCATGTCAGCGGCAACTTTTGTTAGTCGTTCAACTAACGAATTACAAGCCATTTCAACTGCTTTTCCGTTAAGGTCGGCAGTAGAACTCGCAGCAGAAGGTGAGGTGTTGGCAACACGCGTAGTATTCGTTGTCTCCAGTTTAACCTTATCTGCCGAAATTCCTAAAACACTTTGTGCTACTTGCAACATTTTAGTGTTTACACTTTGTCCCATTTCCACAGCAGCTGTAGAGACGCCAACACTTCCATCTTGATAAATATGTATCAATGCACGTGCATGGTTCATTGGGGTATTGGTAAATGAAATACCAAAAGCAATAGGCATTAATGAAATACCTTTTTTGTATCGGTCATTTTTACTGTTAAAATCTGCAACTTCTTGCTCTAATTTTTCAAGTTGATATTGTTCTTTTGCACTCAACCAAGAATTCTGTGCTTGCACTTCGGTAGCAATTTGTCCGTAAGAAAACTCATCATTTTCAGCTAATAAATTGGTTTCTTGGATTTTTCTTTTGTTGATGCCTATTTTATCAGCGGCATCGGCAATAGCACTTTCAATGACAAACATACCTTGCGGACCACCAAAACCACGAAAAGCGGTATTAGGGGGTAAGTTGGTTTTACAGCTATACACGGTAGTACTCACATTCGGAACGAAATAGCTGTTCGTTGCATGAAACAAAGTCCTTTCAGCAATAGCAGGTGATAAATCAGCGGCGGCACCAGAGTTTTGTAAGAACTCTGCCTCAAAAGCTTTTATTTTTAGGTCTTTGGTCAGACCAATTTTATAAAATGAGGAATAGGGATGGCGTTTTCCTGTCATGCGTAAATCGTCATGACGATTCAGCATGTATTTAACCGGACGATTCAAATGCTGCACTGCCACAGCAGCCATCACTGCCCATGGAGTAGCTTGATCTTCTTTTCCTCCAAAACCACCACCTAAACGGATGACATCTACTTCAATTTTATGCATTGGGATACCCAACACTTTCGCCGCTGTTTTTTGTACAGCAGTAGGACCTTGCGTAGAGGAAGTAATTTTTATATTTCCGTTTTCTTGAGGAACCGCATAACAACCTTGTGTTTCGAGGTACAAATGCTCTTGTCCGTTTGAAAAAGTTTCGCCTTCAAACACATAGTCACATTCGGTAAAAGCATTTTGGGTGTCTCCTAAGTTAAATGAACGAGGAGCATTGATAAAACTTCCTTTTTCTTTGGCTTCTTTAGCGGTTGTGATTACAGGAAGTTCTTCAATATCTATGGTAATTAAAGCTCTCGCTTTTTTAGCAATGGCTTCACTTTTTGCAACGATAAACGCAATCGGTTGTCCCCAAAAATGGACTTCATCTTCTGCCCATAAAGGTTCATCGGGAATAATACCACCAATTTGATTTTCTCCTAAAACATCTTTATAGGTAAATATTTTGATAACGCCTTCTAGCGCTTCTGCTTTTGAATAATCTACCGATTTGATTTTTCCATGTGCTTTTGGCGAGTCAAACACCAAGCCGAATAAGGTATCCTGTCTCAGCATTAAATCGTCAACAAATAACGATTCTCCTCTAACATGTGTAAAACTGTCTATGTTCTTCATCGTTTTCATTAGGCAATTAGTTTTTTAAGTTCTACTTGATTTGGGAATAGTTCTAAAAAGTGAGCAAAAAATAACTGTCTTGCCAATAATCGCTTATAGTCAGCAGTTCCACGAACATCGCTAATAGGCGAAATTTCTGATTGTAAAATAGTTTCGGCTTCTTTTATAGTTTCAGAATTGATTGTTTTTCCGATTAAAAAGGTATTGGTATTTGATAAATATTTTGGAATAGCGGCTACACCTCCTAAAGAAAAATGAGCATCTGTAATTATATTGTTTTTTAGTGTAATTCTTCCTGCCGAATTTACACTAGCAATGTCTAAATGTGTTCGTTTGCTCACTTTTTCAAAATTAAAAAAGTCTTCTGCCTGCGGAACTTTAAACTGTATTGATTGTAAGATTTCGCCTTCGTGTAAATCGTATGTTTTGTAGCCTTGATGAAACTCTTGAAACGGAATTTGTCGCACATTCCCATCTTCTTTTTGAATGGTTACCATTGAGTTCAATGCTAAAAAGAAAATAGACATATCGCCAATAGGAGAGGCGTTTACAAAGTTACCACCGATGGTTCCCATGTTTCTAATTTGTTCAGAAGAAACAAGTTTTAAAAATTGTTTGAGTTTCGGGAAGAGAGTTTGCAATTGTTTACTTTCGGCTATTTCGGTAACCGTTGTATTAGCGCCTAATGTGCAAAAACCTTTGGTAAAAGAAATTTCTTTTAAAGCGTTTTTATCGGTTAATAAATGTACATCTTCTTCAGCCATTTTATCAGCATGTTGTACATATATATCGGTTCCGTTAGCTACTTTTATTCCTGTTTTTTCAAATATTTTTGGTTGTATTTGAGCTAGTTTTTCAGGGATAGTTTCAAAATAATTAGGAATAAACCCTTCTTTGATTAACCAGTCGATTTGATGGTTCTTATCTTTTTTTTGTAGTTTTTGTGCTATTTCAAAACCAGCTTTTTCAATCGATTTATACCCCGTACAACGACAAATGTTTCCGCTGATAGCATCGTTACAAGAAGTTGTTTGTTTACTGTCAAGAGCATAACCAGTCATAGAAACCACAAATCCCGGTGTGCAAAAACCACATTGCGTCGCATAATTATCGGCCATTGCTTTTTGAACGGTATTCAGTTCTTTTGGCAGATTGATGCCTTCTACCGTAACGATGTGTTTTCCGTTAGCATTCCCTAAAGGAGAAATACACGAAGTTATACTTTGATAGCTAAGGCTACCGTTTTTTTGTTCACCGATTAGAACGGTACAAGCACCACAATCGCCTTCACGACATCCTATTTTTGTGCCTTTTAATTGTTGGTGTTCCCGAATAAAGTCGAGCAGGGTAATACCAGCGTTTGCTGTTGTTTTTATTACCTGATTATTTAATATAAATTGTATCATAAGCAGAATGCAAGATACGAAAATGTAACATTAGGTGAAAAGTGAGGCGCTTTGATTTTTAATTGTTACTAATTTTATAATAAAAGCTTATAACAACAAAAAAACCTCCAAATTTTGGAGGCTTTGTATGTATTTTAAGAAAAATATTAAGCAAATAAGCTGTCTATTTTTTCTTTTTCTTCTTGTGCTAAAGCAGGATCTACTAAAATACGACCACTGTGCTCGTCAATTGTAATCTTTTTACGGTTAGCAATCTCTAACTGTACTTGAGGTGGAATAGTAAAGAAAGAACCTCCAGCAGCTCCACGTTCAATAGCCACAACTGCTAATCCGTTTCTTACTTTAGTTCTAATTCTTTTGTAGGCTGTTAATAAATGCCTGTCAATAGACTGTGAAAATTCTTCAGACTTTTCTTTTAATAATTGCTCTTCTTTCTCAGTCTCTTTTAAGATAGCATCTAATTCTCCTTTTTTGTGAGCTAAATGCGCTTCTTGCTTAGCTAGTTTTTCTTTGGTGCTATCAATAACCTCTTTCTTTTGAGCAATTTTAGCTTTGTACTCTTTAATTCTCTTTTCAGATAATTGAATTTCTAATTCTTGGTACTCAACTTCTTTAGATAAAGAGTCGAATTCACGGTTATTACGAACATTTTTTTGTTGTTCTTCGTATTTAGTAATTAAATTTTTAGATTCTTCAATCGCTAACTTTTTATTACTAATATCAGTTTCTAAATTTTTAACATCCTCAGCTAAATTAGAAAGTCTCTTGTTTAATCCGGCAACTTCATCTTCTAAATCTTCAACTTCTAAAGGTAATTCACCGCGAACGTTTCTAATCTCGTCAATTCTAGAATCGATTAACTGTAAATCGTATAACGCTCTTAATTTTTCTTCTACCGTTACTTCTTTTTTTGCCATCTGTTAAATATAGTGTATTGGATTTGTACTCTTTTCGCTTAAAATAATTGCAAAAGTACTAAATTTTTTGCTAAGATAATCAACTAAAAGCTTTTTTGTAAATTGCTCACTTTCATAATGTCCTACATCTGCAAGTAAGATTCTTTTTTCTGCTTTAAAAAAATCATGGTATTTAAAATCAGCACTTATGTAAGCATCGGCACCAGTTCGTAGTGCATTTTTAATAGCAAAACTTCCCGAACCTCCTAACACTGCTACTTTTTTAATAGGTTTATTAAGTAATTCTGAGTGTCGCACACAACCAGTTTTAAAGGTTTCTTTTACAAATAATAAAAAGTCTTTTTCATTCATCGCCGAAGGAAGTTCTCCAATCATTCCCATACCTACATGTTGGTTTTGATTATCTAAAGTAATAACTTCGTAGGCAACTTCTTCATACGGATGGTTTTTAAAGAGAGCGGAAAGTATTTTTCCTTCTAAATAAGAATCAAATGTTACTGTAATACAGGTTTCTTTTTCAAACATCAATTCTCCTTTTTTTCCTACTGTAGGGTTCGAGTTTTCGTTTCCTCTGTAGCTTCCTTTTCCTTCTACATTAAAAGAACAGTTATCGTAATTCCCAATATTTCCCGCGCCAGCTTCAAATAATTTTTCACGTAAATTAGTTGCTTCTTCAAACGGAACATAAGTGGTTAGTTTTTTGATGATTCCTTTTTTAGGAATCAAAGTTTTCATGTTTTCTAAGCCTAAAACTTCTCCCATTTTAGCTGAAACTCCATTATTAACATTATCTAGAGCGGTATGCGTAGCATAAATAGCAATGTTGTGTTGAATGGCTTTTAACACGACACGCTCCACATAATTATTCCCGTTAATTTTTTTCAAACCGCTAAATACAATAGGGTGAAAACTTACAATAAGATTACAGTGGTTAGCAATTGCTTCATCTACCGTTTCTTCAAGCGTGTCAAGTGTGACCAAAACTCCAGTAACTTCAGTATTATAGTTTCCTATTAGCAAGCCAACATTATCAAAATCTTCAGCATACGAAAGCGGCGCTAATTGTTCAATATAATTGGTAATATCTTTTATGTGCATTTGGGTAATTTTCAAAGTATTGATACAGCAAAGTTACAAAGTTTAACTGTTTAAAAAGTTAGAAAAGTGAAGAAGTGAGAAGGGAAGAAAAGATAAAATAGTTTGTGGTGTAAGTGTAAAAACTAATTTATTATTTTTGGAACAATGAAATTACTTCGATTTTTATTATTTCCGTTTGCTGTTTTGTACGATGTAATCACCAGGGTTCGTAATTGGTTTTTTACTATTGGTATTTTAAAATCGACTTCTTTTGAAATCCCTGTAATTGCCGTGGGGAACTTGAGTGTAGGAGGAACGGGAAAATCTCCACAAATAGAGTATTTGATACGTTTATTGAATGATAAATATAGAATGGCCGTTTTAAGTCGGGGCTATAAGCGTAAAACAGAAGGATTTCAGTTAGTAAACGATACACATACAGCTGAAGATGTTGGTGATGAACCCTTACAGTTTTATAAGAAGTTTAAAAAAGTTATTACCGTAGCTGTGGATGCTGATAGAACGAATGGAATTCAGCAGTTGTTACAACAAAATAATCCGCCAGAAGTGGTATTGTTGGATGATGCTTATCAACATAGAAAAGTAACAGCGAGTAGCTATATTTTACTAACCAAGTACAACGATTTGTTTGTAGACGATTTTGTATTACCCACAGGAAATTTAAGAGAAAGTAGAAGAGGAGCTAAACGAGCAACGATGATTGTAGTTACGAAATGTCCTGAGAATTTATCCAAATCTACGCAAGAAAAGATAGTGCGAAAACTCAATCCAAAATCATATCAAAAGGTGTTTTTTACAACCATTGCTTACGATGAGAGTTTAAAAGGAACAAATGAGTTAACAATTGATGATTTGCAGGATAAGGAAGCGTTGTTAATAACGGGAATTGCAAATCCGACTCCTTTATTGAATTTTTTGAAAGAAAAGAAAGTAAGTTTTAAGCATCTAAACTTTCCTGACCATCACAATTTTACTCAGCAAGATATTTTAAAGATTGAAAAAGCGTTTAATGAGTTGCCGTCTGAACAAAAAATCATGCTAACTACCGAAAAAGATTATATGCGTTTAGAAGGAAAGGTGAATCCTCTTAATTATATCTCTATAAAAAGTCACTTTATAAGTGAAGAGAAAGCTTTTAATTCTTTAGTGTTGAGTGAAATAAAGAAGGTAAACTAAATCACTCGTTCGTCAGCTTTGTATGCTCCACGACGGTGTAAGATCCATTGCGCTTCGTCTAATGGATTCACTCCTTTAAAAGGTCTTGATTTTCCTTCTCCTTCAGGACATACGTCATAACCATGAAAAACCATTCGCAAACGGATACGACCGCTGCAAAGAGTATTTAATTTAATACTTAGGTCTAAAGAAGTGGCTACGGGAATTGTTCCTGTAAGATGCATCATATCATTTTGAAAAGAGGGAGAGTTGATAGTAGCTCTTCTCGTCGTAAGTTCTGAAATAATTTTACTTAAAAATTCTTCATTGGTTTTTATTTCAAAGCGAACTAACGGTTCTAACAAATGTGTTCCGCCAGCTTGTAAGCCTTTCATGATACCCATTGGAGTAGCTAAGTTAAAGTCACCAGGTCTTGAATGAACATTATGATCTTCTCCTTTAATCAATGTTATTTTTACATCAGTTACTTCCCAACCAAGCAAACCTTGCTCTAAAGCTTTTGGAATCGTTCTGGCTATTTCGTTTTGATATTTGTTATGAATGTCGTTTTTAGAAACCGTAGATTGGTAACTAACACCAGAATTTAAAGGAGCGGGCTCAATTAAAAAAGTCATGATTGCCCAACAAGGTTTAGGCATCCAATAACGAATGTAACCTTCTGCAGCTTTGCTTATGGTTTCTTTGTATACAATTTGAGGCTCTGTAAAAGTAGCAGGGATTGAAAATCGTTCTAATAAAACATGTGTAAGCACTTCAATTTGCATGTCTCCCATTAGTAACAATAATAATTCTTTTTCGGGTTTATGCCATTTGAATTGTAGTGTTGGATCTTCTCTGTCTATAATTTGTAAAGCCTGCGCTAACGCATTGTAATCTTTATCGTTATCAGGTATTACTTGTACACTTAAAACAGGCGTGTTTAATTCGGGTAGTTTTGGAATTCCTTCGGGGTTGCCAAGAATGTCTCCTGTTTTTGTATCAACAACACCTGTAATAATTCCGATATCACCAGTTTTAATAGTAGTGTCTATGTGTTTGGTATGATGAAAAACTTTTGATTGGTTTATTTTTGTTTCTACGGCTTGAGTATGATTATAAATAACCGACTTAGAAGATAATTCACCCGAAAAAACCTTTACATGCGCCATGACACCATGAGTTTTATGATGCTCTAACTTGTATACATAAGCAGAGGTTTCTTGTGTAGCAGTATTCTTATCTGGTTTAATGAAACTTGTTAATCCGTCTAATAGTTCCTTTACACCAATGTTGTTTTTAGCAATTCCAACAAATACAGGAGAAATTAAAACTTTGGAAGTGTTTTTTACAATAGATTTTATATAGGTCTCATCAGTAATGGTGCGACCGTTTAAGTATTGTTCTAACAGGTTTTCATCGGTTTCAATTAACTCTTCTACGATGGTTTCTTTTTGCTCTTTGGTAAGGGAATTATTGTGAAAAACAGGACTAATATAGGCAGTGTCTAATCCTTCATGATGACTGGTATAGATAGATACAGTTTTAATTTGAAGCTCGTCTTTTATTTGTTCCAAAACACTTTCAGTATCTGCTCCTTGTCGGTCAATTTTATTAATGAAAATTATTGTAGGGATTTTTAGTTTTTGCAAGGCATCGGCAATAGTTAAGGTGTGAGCTTGTACACCTTCAACAGCCGAAACAACTAAAACAACAGCATCTACCACACATAGTGTCCTTGCAACTTCACTAGAAAAATCTACGTGTCCTGGAGTATCTATCAGATTAACTTTAGTATTGTTCCAAATAAAAGAAGTGGTTGCTGCTTTTATGGAAATTCCACGTTCTTTTTCTAGCGCTAAACTGTCAGTAACAGTAGAGCCTTTATCTACACTTCCGATATTTCTTATAGCTCCTGTATGGTATAATAAATGTTCGGTTAAAGTAGTTTTGCCAGCATCGACATGTGCTAAAATTCCTATGTTAAGAATGTTGGAATATTCCATTAATCAGTAATATCTTATAAAAAGAGAGGTAATTTGTTAAAATTGCTCTTTTGCTTCAGTTCGTAGTTGTTTAATGTCTTGTTCGGCTTTACGTGGACAAATAACCAATACATCGTCTTTTTCTACCACAATAAAATCTTGTAATCCTTGAATTACTACTTTTTTACCGTTTTTAGTGCTAACCATATTTCCGTTGGCGTCTTTAAAAATAGTTGTAGCTCCAACTGTTGCATTTTGGTGAGTATCTTTACCAAGTTTGTTATATAAAGAACCCCAGGTACCCAAATCATCCCAACCAAAATCTACAGGGAGTACGTGTACTTTTTCAGAGCGTTCCATAATTCCGAAGTCGATAGAAATGTTTTCGCATTTTTCATAGTTACTTTTAATAAAATCATCTTCAAAATTGGTGTTGTACACGTTGTCTTCAGTATCTAAAATGTTGACCATTTCAGGAAGATGTTTTTTAAAGGAATCTAAAATGCTAGAAACAGACCAAACAAAAATACCAGCATTCCATAAATAGTCGCCACTTGCTAAAAACTGAGTAGCTTTTTCTAGATTAGGTTTTTCGGTAAACGTTTGTACCTTTTTTATTTCAGAAGCATTTTCTTCAAACTGAATATAACCATACCCTGTATTAGGATGATTTGGTTGTATTCCTAGAGTCATTAATATATCTTCTTTAGCACAAGCGTTAAAAGAAGTCTCTATATTTTTAAGAAATTCTGTTTCGTTTTCTATCCAATGATCCGATGGAGCAACTAACATTACTGCATTTTTGTTTTGCTGATGAATTTTTAAAGCAGCATATAAAATACAAGGAGCAGTGTTACGCATTGTAGGTTCGAGTAGTAGCTGTTTGTTGCTAATTTCGGGAAGTTGTTCTAATACTAACTCTTCGTAGCGTTCATTCGTGGCAATTAAAATATTTTCTGCTGGAATTAATTGATTAATTCTGTTGAAGGTTTTTTGTAACAAAGACTCTCCAGTTCCTAATAAGTCGTGAAATTGCTTAGGGTACTTTTCAGTACTTACAGGCCAAAGACGAGAACCTACGCCACCCGCCATAATTACTGCGTAATAATTAGTATTCATACAAGTATTATTTGTTTAAAGCTACTAGTTTCACTTCTGCATTTTGGTTGAATAAATATACACGCTTGTTTTCTAAATTTAAACATTCATAGCGTGTTCTTCGTTTATCACCTCTTTTGTATAGTTTTTCCTTGAATTGAAAAACGCTTCCATTAGGTATTTCAAAGATAAAGTTCTTTCCGTCTTCTGATTTTCCACCTCGCAATGCCAGTGATAAATTTACATCAGCATCGGTGCTGGCTTTTGGATTTTTTAAATAGTTGGCTAAAAAAGGGAGCATATTTTTGGGATAAATCTCAGGCTGTAAAAAAGGCAACATTAAATGCTGAAAAACTGTTTTCCATTCTTTACCATGCGGTTGTACTCTTCCAAATTTTTGATAGGTAACATGATGTGCAATTTCATGAATTAACGTTAACAAAAACTGATAAGGGTTTAAGTTGTTATTCACTGTAATTTGCATGTGACCATTAGGTAAGCGACGAAAATCACCGTGTTTGGTTTGACGTTCGCTTACTATTTTCAAATTGATTTTATGCTCAATAATTAAATATTCAACTAACGGAATAGCTTCTTCAGGGATGTATTTAATCAGTGTTTTTTTCAAAAGTCAGTTCGAGTGGTTTTTATTTTGAAATAAAATGGAAAAATAAAAATTGTATCGAGAACTAGCTAATACTTCTCGATACAATTTTCTTTTCAGCTATGTTGAACGAAAATCACTCGAAGTGACAGTCGTTATTTTTCTATGGAGTAGAACTAGAAACTTGTAAAACTTTTCCGTTGTAGTATTTATTACCAGTTAACGCAAAATCAAAAATATAATTCGCCATTTCTTTAGCCGATAAAGGAGCTTCATAACCAGGGAAAGCTTCTTCCAGCATTTCTGTTTGTACAGCACCTAAGGCTAAGACGTTAAAAGCGATTTGTTGTTCTTTATATTCTTCGGCCAGTAATTCAGATAAAGTAATTACTGCACCTTTGGCAGAGCTGTAGGCAGCTAATCCAGGGAACTTCATACTTCCTTGAATTCCCCCCATGCTACTTACAGTAACTACATGGCTACCTTTATTCATAAAAGGCAAGAGATTTTTAGTCAATTCAGCAACTGCAAAAACATTCACTTTATAAACCTCTTCAAAATCTTGTGTAGTTAATTGTTCAAAAGGTTTGTTGATTAATTTTCCAGCGTTGTTGATAAGGATATCTACCTTTTTCCATTCCGTTGAAACAAAATCAACCGCTTTTTTTATATCCTTTTCGTTTGATAAATCAACTGAAATAGTTGTAATGTTGGTGTGGTTTATTTCTTCTAAAGGTTTTGTATTTCTTGATAGAGCTAAGACTTGATGTCCTTGATTAGCAAACTGCTGCGCTAATTCAAAACCAATACCTCTGCTCGTTCCTGTAATAACAATGTTCTTCATGTAATTGTCAAAATTTAAAAAGGCAAGCTACATAAAAATCACTACATTTATTGCGTAATCATTCTTAAATTATCATGAAAAAAAGACTTTTTTTAGCGCTATTCTTAACAATATCAATGGCAGCATTTACTCAAAGTACCTATATGTTTTGTGGAAAATTAATTGATACAGAAAAAGGAAATATAAAAGAACAACAAACTGTAATTGTAAAAGGCAATAAGATTGTTGATGTTTTAAAAGGGTATGTGAATCCTGAAAACCCTGATGATGTAACAATCGATTTAAAAGATAAGGTAGTCATGCCCGGATTGATTGATATGCATGTGCATATTGAAAGTGAACACAGTCCTAAATCGAGGTTAGAAAAATACATTTTAAATGAGGCGGATAGAGCGTATAATTCTGTAAAATTTGCTGAAACCACTTTGTTAAATGGTTTTACAACAGTGAGAGATTTAGGAGGAACAGGGGTTAACATTTCTTTGGCAAAAGCAATTAAAGCAGGCAAAATTACTGGGCCTAGAGTATTTACAGCAGGAAAATCTTTAGCAACTACAGGAGGGCATGCAGATCCTACCAACGGAAGTAATAGAGAACTGATAGGAAATCCCGGTCCTAAAGAAGGAGTGGTAAACTCAGTTGAAGATGCAAAAAAAGCAGTACGTCAGCGTTATAAAAATGGGGCAGATTGTATAAAAATAACAGCTACAGGTGGAGTGTTAAGTGTGGCTAAAAGTGGAGACAACCCACAATTTACGATTGAAGAGGTAAAAGCAATTTGTGAAACGGCAAAAGATTATGGAATGCATGTAGCGGCTCATGCCCATGGAGATGAAGGAATGCAACGTGCTATTATTGGAGGGGTAAAAACTATTGAACATGGAACTTATATGAGTGATGAAACAATGGAATTGATGAAAAAATACGACGCGTATTTAGTGCCAACTATTACAGCTGGAAAAGAAGTAGAAGAGAAGGCTAAAGTAAAAGGATTTTATCCAGAGATTGTAGTGCCAAAAGCCTTAGCAGTTGGTCCGCAAATACAAGGAACATTTGGGAGAGCTTATAAAAAAGGAGTAAAAATAGCTTTTGGTACGGATGCAGGCGTGTTTAAGCATGGTAAAAATGGAAAGGAGTTTGGGTATATGGTGGAAGCAGGCATGCCTGCTATGGAAACGATACAGTCTGCAACAGTAACTAATGCAGCACTGTTAGGTATGAAAAATGAATTAGGACAAGTAAAAAAAGGATTTTATGCAGATATTATAGCAGTAGCTGAAGATCCAACTCAAAATATCCATACGATGGAAAAGGTTATTTTTGTAATGAAAAACGGAAAAGTATTTAAAAACTAAATAATTTATGATAGGTAATAAAAGTTCTAATTATAAATAACTAAAACAAAAAAGGAATACACATGTATTCCTTTTTTACCCTGAATAGATTCCTCAATCTATTAGTATTGCCCCCCGACAAATATTTATATATGTTGTTATTATTGATTTTCTTTTTTTAAAAAGAGCTACTCATTACTGTTAAGAAAGAATAGCTCTCAACTAACCAAACTAATTAATCTATTTATTTTATTACGATGAATGAAACAAATACACTACAAATATATGCTTAGCTCGTAGTGTACTCTGTTATAATTCGACGAATGGTTTGTTTGAATCGTTGAATGGAAGTGTTTTTGTAGATAAACTCTATTGGTCTAAAACGTAATATGTTGATATGCACCCATATCAGGTGAAGGGGACCTAGTAATTCCTAAAATATCTTCAGATACAGCAGATGCCTTTGCTTTATTAATAGCGTCACTATTTTCACCAATGATAAATTCGTTTCTGGTAACATCTTTGAAGTTAGGTTCTCCGTTTAGAATGTTGTTTTGATAATGTAAGCTGTCTTCAAAATTTAATTCATTATTATCAGCAAATGAATTATTGAAATCATTGAATTTTATTAAACAATTCTCAATCATATAATTAAAGGTTGTTCCATCAATTCTATCAAGAACAAACTCAACATTGTTATTTCCTTCAATAATACAGTTTGTAAAATTAGCAGCAACTAAATCATTAATTTCAGTTACTTCTTCGTTACTTGTATTGATGTAAGTAATGTGGTTATTGACTAAAACTGAAGGTAACTGACGAATACTATTGTTCCAAAAGTTAGCAAAAGTGGCATGGGTAAAAGTATACTTTCCTCCAAAAGTACAAGCTAATGCAGATTGTCCTGCACTACCTATTACTAAGTTCTCTCCTTCAATATGAGTGTTTCTACCTAAAACACCATAGTTTGAACTGTTATATATTTCAGTGTTTTTTATAGTTAGCGTAGGAGAGGAGGTATCTTGTCCGTCAACAAGGAGTCCGACTGTTCCATTTTTAATTTGAGCGTGATTCAACTCGTTATCATAGCTTCCCTCACGTATCCAAATTACTCCCCATTGCCCTGGTATTTCACTAAATTGATGCTCTAGTCGATCTCCTTCAAAAATGACTTTTTCACCTAGGGTACCATTTGCTTTTAAGTTAGCATCTTTATCAATAATTAAACCTGAGTTGTTGTGAAAGTGAATTTTAGCCCCGGCTTCAATAGTTAGAGTTTTGCTAGGGGGTACAGCAGCATAACCATAAATAACATAAGGTTTTTTATTGGTAAAAGTTAGTTCTTCATCAGTTAAAAAACGACCTTGTATCTCAGTTTCTTTACCATCAATAGTTAATGTTTCAATGCCTGAACTACTTTTAGAAGGAAAGATAAAATGAGCATCTTGTACCAAAGTAACCAAAGCTACATCTTGTTGATTCTCTCCTGTGTCAAACAGTATCTTATCGGTGTATAAAGGGTTGGTAACTGCGTTAACATCAATAGTGGTTTCAATAAATATATAGATGCTATCATTTGCTAAAATATCGATGTTGTTAAAGTTATCACCGGCTAAGCCATCTACGTTTAATCGGTAATTTGACGTATTTCCATTTTCTAATTTAATTTCTGGAATAGTAATGGTTTTGTTACTCTTGTTATATACTTTTAAATTATAAGTAGCAGAACCAATATTACTAAAAATAGTGTCTAGAAATACGGTGTCTTTGGAAAATTGTAGCTTCCCATAACTAGGAACTGTATTGAAGTCTTTTCTACAAGACATTACAATAATGGATAAAATAAGTGCTAGTACGGGAAGGGTATTTTTCATGGTTTTTGGTCGTAGATTATTGTTTGATTAATTCTATTTCGAATAATTTGCCCCAATGCTTTCCTGTAACAAATAAGCGATTGTTTTCAGCGTCATAAGCAATTCCGTTTAACACATCGTCTTGTGGTTCTAGAGCCTGGTTTTTTGCAACGATATCTCTTAATCCGTTTAAGTTTGCAACCCCTTCAACAACACCAGTTTCAGGATTGATAATAACTATAGAGTTTTGTTGCCATTTGTTTGCATAAATTTTTCCGTTGATAAGTTCAATTTCATTTAGATTATCAACAGGATATTTGTTTGTATAAACTTGAATACTTCTTTTTTCTTGTTGGGTATTTGCATCTAAAAACCAAACCTTGTTAGTTCCGTCTGTTTTAATAAGTTCAGAATTATTGTGAGTTAATCCCCATCCTTGATTGCTATTTGTATAATTAAAGCTTCCAAGTTGTTTAAAAGTTTCAAAGTCGTAAATAAACCCTTTTCTGGCTTGCCATGTTAACCAATAAATTTTATTGTTAAAAATAGTCATCCCTTCTCCAAAGTATTTTTTATCTAAATCTACTTTTTGTAATACGTCACCGGTTTTTAATTCAACCTTGCGTAAGGTAGATTGTCCTTTACGTCCTGTACTTTCATATAAGTACCCATTTTTATACTCCAAACCTTGTGTATAAGCATCTTTGTCGTGCGGGTAAATATTTACAATTTTATAAGAATATACAGCAGGAGCTTCTTTGGCTAATACTTCAATAGAGTTGTTTAATTTTTTTGATTTATTAGGGTAAAAAGCCAAAGCAGTAACGGCATGTTTTCCTACACCAAAATCAGCTGTGTTAATAGTAACACTTGTTTCGTTCGTGTTTACACGTTTGTTGTTTACGTACAATTGTACAGAGTCTATCTGTTCACCTTTTAATTGTTCAAACTTAATAGCCGCTTTTTTACCTAGTGTGGTTTTTTTAGTAGTATCTAATTTAAATTTGTAATTAGTTTCGCTACAAGAGGTTACGAGTAAGGTAGTTAATCCTAAGGTTAAAAGTTGATAAAAACGCATATATATAATGTTATTTTCGATAGTTTATAAAGATGTTGTACAAATTAAAGCAAATTATTTGTTTGCAAATTAAAAAAAAGGGTTAAATTTGCACCCTCAAATAGCCATTGCAGGTTTTTGATATATGAAACAACTATAAAGCTTTACCAACTTTATAATTTTTTCAACAAAAATAAAAGATTTTAAATTTACAAGAGATGAAAAAAGGTATCCATCCAGAAAATTATAGAATGGTAGCGTTTAAAGACATGTCTAACGGAGATGTTTTTTTAACACGTTCAACTGCTAATACAAAAGAAACTTTAGAGGTAGAAGGCGTTGAGTATCCATTAATCAAATTAGAAATTTCAAGAACTTCACATCCTTTCTACACTGGTAAGTCTAAGTTAGTAGATACTGCAGGGCGTATTGATAAGTTCAAAAACAAGTACGCGAAATTCAAAAAATAATTTCACGTATTTCAAATATAAAAGAAAGCTCTGGCTATATGTCAGAGCTTTTTTTATGCTAAAATTGTATTTTTGCCAGAAAAACAAAAGAGATGAGAGATACCATTTTATCTGTTATTATTGTAATTAATATATTATGTGGTGTGTTGGTTTATTTCATGCCAGATATGGGAAATTATATTTTGTTAACTGTTGCTTCAGCGGTAACTTTATTAGCAATATATGACGCCTTTATTCAAAAAAAGCACTCGTTAATGCGTGCTTTTCCTGTAATTGCTCGTTTGCGTTGGGTGTTTGAAGAAGAACGAGAAAAAATTCAGCAGTATTTTATTGAAGATGATTTGAGTGGAAAGCCTATTAATCGTGAAAAAAGAAGTATTGTTTATCAGCGGTCAAAGGAAGAAATTGAAACGGTGCCTTTTGGTACCCAGCACAATGTATATGCAAAGGGATATGAGTTTGTAAAACATTCGTTATTTCCTAAAGATCACCACCATATAAGTGGTGAAAGAGTACTTATAGGTTCAGATAAGTGTACCCAAAAATACAATTCTTCTATCATCAATATTTCAGCAATGTCTTTTGGGTCATTGAGTAAAAATGCAATTATGGCATTGAATCAAGGAGCTAAAATGGGCGATTTTGCTCATAACACAGGTGAAGGAGGAATTTCACCTTATCATTTACAAGGAGGAGATTTAATTTTTCAAGTAGGTACTGGTTATTTTGGAGCTGGAAAAAGTGTGAATGGGAAGCGCGTTTTTGATGCAGAGGTTTTTAAGAAAAATGCTGTTAGAGAAGAGGTAAAGATGGTTGAAATTAAGCTTTCTCAAGGAGCTAAACCGGGGCATGGAGGAATTCTTCCGGCAAAAAAGAACACAAAAGAAATTGCTGAAATTCGTTCTGTAGAGCCCTTTACACGAGTAGATTCACCACCAGCACATGATGCTTTTTCTAATTTTGATGAAATGATTGCGTTTATTCAGCAAGTAAGAGAATTATCAGGAGGTAAACCTATTGGGATTAAATTTTGTGTTGGAGATAACGATGAAATTGAAGCCATGATTAAAGCTTTTGCAGATGCTAATAATTATCCTGATTATATCGCTGTTGATGGAGGAGAAGGGGGAACGGGGTCTGCGCCGTTAGAGTTTTCAAACTACATTGGCACCCCTTTGTTAGAAGGGTTGTCTTTTGTAAACAAGATGTTGAAAAAATACGGACTAAAAAATCAAGTAAAAATTATTGCAAGTGGAAAGGCTATTGATGCTTTTGATGTGATTAAATATGTAGCTTTAGGAGCCGATGCAATTGGTATGGCTCGTAGTTTTATGTTGAGTTTAGGATGTATACAGGCACGTGAGTGTAATTTAGATACTTGCCCTGTAGGTGTGGCAACACAAGATAAAGATTTAGTAAAGGCTTTGGTAGTTAAGTATAAGAATATGCGTGTGAAAAATTACCATAATAAAACCATTAGCGCAATAAAAGAAATGGTGGCTGCTATGGGGAAAGATTCAATTGAGGATATAGAGCCAAAACATATTTTTAGAAGAAATAGAGCTGGAGAAATAACTTCTTTAGATGATATTTACTACGCTAAAGAGGAGGTTTTAATTAGCTAAACGTAGAAAATTAATTGGATACTACCGTAAAAATAAACTCAAAAACGTATCAATTACAACGTTATCCTAAGACTTCTGATAAAAGTTTACGAGCTTGGAGTAATGCTGAACTCTTAGTGTTAGATTATATAACTGAAAAGAATATAGAGCAGGTACACCTTTTTAATGATCGTTTTGGGCTGTGGAATTGTGCTTTACAGCATAAAAAAGTTACTACTGTTTGGACGTATGCTAGTCAGCAAAAAGCAATTTGGCACAACTTAGAATTGAATAATTTTTCTACGGAAGTTGATTTTAAAACTCCACTTAATGATTTGCAGCATGTAGAAGTAGCCTTGATTAAAATACCAAAGTCTTTAGAGTTATTTGAGTTATTCTTACAGCAAATTCATAAAGCTTCACATGAAAAAACTGAGGTTATTTGTGGTTTTATGACTAAGTATTTTTCTCCTTCTTTTATAAAGGTTGCTGAACAATATTTTGAAGAAGTTACGCAGTCAAAAGCTTGGAAAAAAGCACGATTACTTATTTTTAAAACTCCTAAAAAAGAAATTCAAAAAAAAAATCTAATTAACACTATCCAATGGAAAGACAGAGCTTTACAGCAATATTATGGCGTGTTTTCTTCTGGAAATGTAGATATAGGAACACAATTTTTTTTAGAAAATTTAGTGGTTAAACCAGAAGAACTAAGAGTATTAGATGTAGCTTCTGGAAACGGAATTATAGCTTGTGAAGTTGCCAAGCAAAATCTACAAGCTAAAGTAACTCTACTGGATGATTTTAACTTGGCTATAGAATCATCTAAAATTAACTTAGAAGGAAATAAAGCAGAATTTTTATGTGATGATACTCTAGAGCACATCAAAGAAAATTCTTTCGACTTAGTAGTATCAAACCCACCTTTTCATTTTGAATATGAGAATAATATTGACGTGGCACTCAACCTTTTTAAAGGAGTAGAAAATTGTTTGAAAAACAATGGAAGATTTTTGTTAGTTGCTAATTCACATTTGAATTATAGTACGCACCTAACAAAACTTTTTTCTTCAGTAAGTGTGTTGCAACAAAATAAAAAGTTTCAAATAATAGAATGTATAAAAAAACGCTAAGAAGTTCTCTTAGCGTTTTTTGTTTGATTTGTAAACTTTAATACTACCAATAATATGATAAACCGAACATTAAATCAGTTGAGTTTATATTAAACTGAAATGAATCAGACTCCCTATCTGGAAAATTACTTTCATCTTGGTCTGTTTTAGAATACCCTAAGCTACCTATATTAGCTTCTAAAGCGATGTTTTTATTTAAAAAATAAGTAAGTCCAGGTCTTATCCCTACAAAATATTGGTTGGTGCTTCTTTCGTATGGAGTAGAATTAATATTGCTTGAATAATCAGCATAACTATAACTAAACTCTCCTTGTAACGAAATAGTTAATTTCTTTCCAAGTGGAAAGTGTTTTTTAACATAAGGAAAGATTTGGTAGGAATTACCTTTTCCAATTTGACTCCCTGATTCACTTTTAGAATATCCATAGCCTACACCTAAACCTATAATTAAGTTGTCGTTAATAGTGTATCCTACCTTAGGAGAGAAGTTAAAGTTAAAATATTTAGAAGTTTCAGGAGAACCCTCAAATTCATTACTATTATGTCCTATAGAAAAATTTGCACTAGTATACCACGTGCCTTTTTCAATAGTTAACTTTTCTTTTTTTTCTTGCCCATAAGCAAATGACAATGCAAGTAGCATTGTCCCTACTACTAATTTTTTCATAATTAAATTTTCTTTTAAAGCAATCAAAAGTACTTGTCTTAAATTAATAAAAGGTTAGCTTAATGAAAAATCATAGGAAAATTCCTCTTCAATAATTTGTTCTGTACAATTTTTTAAATCGTTTATAAATTCATCAATTTGAGTTTTTGTTACGTTAGGCATACAAATAACATGAGAAATGTTCCCTTCAGTGGCTAACTGCCATTTATCTTTAATACTTTGTGGAGTTTTTGGTAATACCACAGTAATTGCATTAGGATTTCTCCAAGCATTTATTCCAATTTTTTGCAATTCAGCTTCGCAGTATTCAGCTATAGCTAAACTATGCTGATAACGCTGTTGTAAACCTTCAATACCTAACTTTTTTATGGCATACCACAAAAATAAAGGAGAATGCCCGTTACGTGAACCTGTAATAGTGGTGTCAAACGAACCGATATATGAAATACCTTTAGCAATTCTATCTCTATTCGATCTTTTGGCCATTAACACGCCAGTTGGGATTGGTGAACCAATAAATTTATGCCCACTAATAGAAATACTATCTGCGCCATCCATAAAATCAAAAGGAAGGCGAGGCTGCATGAATGGTCCGAAAGAGCCAGCTAAAGCAGCATCACAATGAATATAATGATCTTGAATAGCCAAATTGTGTAAAATCCCTTTTATTTTACCGATGTCGTCTTTAGCTTCTTTCATAGTGGTACCAAAAGTAGCCAATACGATTACAGGCTTATGACGATTCATACGAACCGTATTTTCAAAATCTTCGTAATCCATTTCACCATTTTCTTGTGATTTAATTACAATACTAGGTATGTTTAATAGGTGAATGTTTTTACGTACACTGTAATGAGTAGATTCAGAATAGTATACCATAGCCTTAGGAAATAATTCACGAGCAATGTATAAGCCATATAAATTACTTTCTGAGCCCCCATTAGTTACGTATCCCCAAAAGTCTTTTGGGTTTGCTCTAAATAGTTTAGCAAAAAAAGCAATGACTTCGCGTTCCATTTCATGAGTTCGTACACGGTAAGTTCCTTGTTCAAAAGGGTCCCCCAGGTTGTTAATTGGGTATTGAAAAAATGTATTTAATTCTGAATAATCAAAATCTTTTGATACAGGGTACCCTAAAAAAGTGTCGCGGGCAGCAGCCAATTCTTCTTGTAATTTATCTAATTTTTGTTGATTTTCTACTGATAATTTTCCTTCGTTAACCATGGGATTACAATTTAAGCGGGCAAATGTAAACGAAGCAATGTTATTTGTCAGGTTTTTGTTTAATATTTAGATTATTTTTCTGATATAATTATTTAAATAGATAAATAAACTGTTATTTCTTTTTTGTGTGGATAAAAGAAGATATATTTTAAGGTTGAGGTTAAAAATGAAGAAGAGAACGTAAAAAAAGCCCACCTAAGTAGATGAGCTTTTAAACTTTATAATTTAAATTTGATTAGACCTTATTCTGCAGCTTTATCAACCACAACACGATGCTCACGATTCGCAACTTCCCAAGCAGTATGGAAAACCAAACGAGCTCTATTTTCTAACATTTCGTAATTGATTTTGTCAGGAGTGTCAGTTGGTCGGTGATAGTCGGCATGTGTTCCATTAAAATAAAAAATAATAGGAATGTTGTGCTTAGCAAAATTATAATGGTCAGAACGATAATAAAAACGGTTAGGGTCGTTATCATCGTTGTATTTATAGTCTAAATCGATGTTTGTATATTTTTTATTCATCGCTTCAGAAATGTTATGTAATTCAGTACTTAGCTTATCAGAACCGATTAAGTATACATAGTTAGGATTTCCTTTATGGCGGTCGTCAACTCTACCAATCATGTCAATATTTAAATCAGCAACAGTATTGGCTAATGGGAAAATTGGGTTTTCAGTATAATATTTAGAACCTAATAAACCTTTTTCTTCACCTGTAACGTGTAAGAATAAAATAGAACGTTTAGGACCTTTACCAGCGTCAGCAGCTTGTTTAAAAGCTTCAGCAATTTCTAAAATAGCTACAGTTCCTGAACCATCATCATCTGCACCATTGTATATTTCTCCATTCTTAACCCCTTCGTGGTCTAGATGAGCAGAAATAACCACTATTTCACTTGGCTTTTCCGTTCCTTTGATAAAAGCAACAACATTTTCAGAGTCTTTTAAAGTCATTCCTCTACGATTGTTACTTAAATACTCAGAAGGTACTTCTTGAAAATAATCATTACCACCTAAAGGGGAAGCTATTCCTTGACTAACATAAAAATCTTTTAAATACTTTACCGCCTTTTTTTGTCCAGGCTCCCCTGTATTTCTTCCTTCAAATTCATCGGAAGCATAGATAAACAGATGTTTACCTAAATCTTTTGCCGTAATGGTTTGGGCATATTTTGCAGCTTGGTCTGTGGTGGCATCATTATTTGCAGTTTCTTTGCTAGAGCCACAAGCTACCAGTGCAAAAGCACTAGCTATATAAAGTAATTTTTTCATCAATAATTAAGGTTTGTTTAGTTTGATTGGTTTCAAAAGTAACAAAATGTTACAATCGCTCAAATTTAATTTTTCTTAATAACGAATTGTTCTAATGTTTTGTTAAAACTTATTAATTCTTTAGGGAAAAGTTCATTAAAGGCATTTTGGGTAATTAATTCTTGAGAAGTACCAGTGTATAGTTGTTTTTCAGAAAGCAGTATGAATTCATCTGCTAGTTGGATGGCTATATTTACTTCGTGAGTAGAGATAATAATAGTTTTTCCAGTGTTTTCTACAAGTTTTTTTAATAAAGAAAACACTTTGAAGGTGTGATGTATATCTAGGTGAGCAGTTGGCTCATCTAAAATAATAATTTCGGTATCTTGAGCTAACGCACGAGCAATAAGTACACGTTGTAACTGACCATCGCTTAATTCATAAAATCGCTTGTCTTTCAAATGGGTAATTTCTGTTTGCTCAATTGCCCAAAGAATCTTTTTTAAATGTTCTTGTGTTAGTTTGTCAATCCAGTTAGTGTAAGGTTGGCGACCTAAAGCAACGAGTTCAAAAACAGTTAGTTGACTTAGTGGCAGGCGTTCGGTTAATACCAAACTTAGGGTAGTAGATAATTCTTGGTTGGTATAGGCTGAAAGTTCTTTTTGATTGATTTTTACAACACCTTTTAAAGGTTTTTGAACTTTAGAAATGGTGCGGAGTAAGGTTGATTTTCCAATGCCGTTTTTACCTAATAAAGCGACAAACTTTCCTTTTTCAATAGTTACGTTAATATCCGAAACAATAAGAATTTCTTGCTTTTTTGACTTGTACCCTATAGAAAGGTTTTCTGTTTGTAAGACGATATGTTTTGGTTGCTGTTTGATATGTACTCGTTTAACTATTTATACCATTTTTAAATTCTGAACTTTATACATAAATCTTTTTCTTCCTAATTAATAACCAAATAACTACTGGTGCTCCAAATAAAGAGGTTATAGCGTTGATAGGTAAAGTAAATTCACTTGTAGGTAATTGTGCTATGCTATCGCAAATTAATAGAATAATTGCTCCAATTAAAGCAACTGCAGGTAATAATACTTTGTGGTTTGAGGTAGAAAAAATCATTTTAGCAATATGCGGAACAGCCAATCCAACAAAAGCAATAGGTCCAGAGAAAGCAGTAATGACTCCTGTAAGAATACTTGTAATTAATAAAATAATATTTCTGTTTTTTTTAATGTCAATACCCAAGCTTTTTGCATAGTTTTCACCTAATAAAAAGCTGTTTAAAGGTTTTATAACAGAAAAAGTTCCAAGAATTCCTACAAGGTAAATTGCTCCAAAAACTGAAAGTTCAGCCCAAGTTAGGTTTCCTAAGCTTCCAAAGCTCCAAAATAAATATTGTTGTATTTGCTCCGCTTCACTAAAAAAAGCTAAAACACTAATAACGGCCGATGTTAACGAGCCAAACATTAAGCCGATAATTAAAATAGACATGGTATTTCGGACTTTGTTTGCAGCGATAATAACCGCTGATAATACTAAGAAAGATCCTGCACTAGCAGCAATGGCTAATGCCCAGTTGGAGTAGATTGCTACTAAAAAAAATCCTCCAAAAACACTAGAGCCTAAAATGAGTAATGCTACACCAAGGCTTGCGCCAGAAGATATTCCTAATACGAAAGGACCAGCAAGTGGATTTCTGAATAATGTTTGCATTAACAAACCACTTATGGCTAATCCAGATCCTACCAGTATTGCAGTAATTGCTTTAGGTAAGCGGTAGTTGATAATAATGGTTTCCCAACTATCTTTTGCTACTGGATTACCAAATAAGGAATTGAAAATTTCTTTTAAAGGTATTGATACGGAACCTAAGCTAATGTTTAATAATAAAAAAACGATCAGTAAAACCGATAAAAGTAAAAAATGAAAGGTGTATGTTTTTGATAAATTCAATTAGTTAATTGATTTTAAAAATGCTACTAATTGTTGAATTGCTAATCCTCTATGGCTTATTTTGTTCTTTTCTTCTGAAGTCATTTCTGCAAATGATTTATTGTATCCTTCAGGTTGAAAAATAGGATCATATCCAAAACCTTTTTCACCTTGTTTAGATGTTAAAATAGTTCCTTTACAAACTCCATCAAATAAAAACTGTTTTTTGTCTAAATTTAAACAAATAGAAGTCCTAAACTGAGCATTTCTATCAGTTTTATTATCCAACGCTGTTAATAGTTTTTGCATGTTGTTTTCAGCATTAGCAGGTTCACCTGCGTAGCGAGCAGAATATACTCCTGGTTCTCCATTTAAAGCTTCTACCTCTAAACCTGTATCGTCGGCAAAACAATTATATCCAAATTTTTCGGTAATGTAATTTGCTTTAATCTTAGCATTACCTTCTAAAGTAGTTGCAGTTTCTTCAATATCATCAAAGCAATCGATATCTTTCAAAGAAAGTAACTCAATAGAGCTAGGGAGCATTTTTTGTACTTCAGCAAGTTTGTTTAGATTATTAGTAGCAAAAACTAGTTTCATGTGTTGAAAATTAACAAAAGCAAATGTATTCAATTTTTATCATCTTTGCTGGTGTTTTTATTTTTTATAAAAAAGATATTCGTCTTGAAAGTCTTGTAAATAAAGAGGTATTGTGAGAAGGTAGGGTTAAAAATTATTAAGTACCCTAAAAGGTTTATCGTAAAATTTTTTCCATTTTACGACCTTTAGCTAATTCATCTACAAGCTTGTCTAAATAGCGAACTTGCTTCGTTAACGGAGTTTCGATTTCTTCTATTCGATAACCACAAATAACACCTGTAATTAAATGGGCATTTGGATTTAAGTTGGCTTCTTTGAAGAAGGTTTCAAAAGTTACTTTTTGATCAATTAAGTTGTTTAACATCTGGTTATCAAAACCAGTTAACCATTCAATTATTTGATGTAACTCCCCTTTAGTTCTACCTTTTTTCTCAACTTTCGTAACATAGTGTGGATAAACAGAAGCAAAAGTTATGTTTGCAATTCTTTCGTCGTGTTTTGGTGTTGTTTTCATGTTTTATAGTTAGTGAGAAACTACTTTTAGTCCTACAATTGAAATAATTAAGGTAGTGATAAAAAAGAGTCGCCAAAATGTAGCAGGTTCTTTAAAAATCAGAATCCCAATTAATACTGTTCCTACAGCTCCTATACCTGTCCAAACTGCATAAGCAGTTCCAATAGGTAGCTCTTGTGTTACTTTTATAAGAAGTAACATACTGATAGATAAACAAACTAAAAAGCCTATATACCAGTAAGAAGTTTCAATTCCCGTGGCTTCTTTAGCCTTGCCAAGACAAGCAGCAAAAGCGACTTCAAAAAGCCCAGCTATAATTAATAAAGTCCAATTCATTTATTAAATTTTACTGTTAACTGATTATTTTATATAACAGATTCTCGTTGAGATGTTAATTTATGAAAATTTTTATTAGTAAGTAATTCTGCTACTTTATTTCTTCCCTCAGCTCCATTTTCTAATATATAAGCTAATTCTTTTGGAGTTAAAAGTGTTATGTTAACCAATGCTATTTCTTCAATACTTAATTTTAAAGAGTCACTAATACTGTTATTTTTTAAACCTAACAATATACCAACCTCTTCATCTTCATTTACAAAATATTCAGGTAATCCACTACTATCAATAGTAGTGGAAATGTAGGTGTAATCATTTATAGTATATGAAATATTAGGGTTAGCAGCAGCAATATTACTTGCTCTTCGTATAACTTTAAATTCCCAAGAATCAATAACCTGTTGAATGTCTTCATATTTATTACCGCTAATTGCATAGAGCTCTAAACCAATACCGTTATAGGTTTGGTTTTCTGAGTTTGTATCGTAGTCGTCATATGGATCACTTAATCCATCTGTAGCTATAATAGTTTCATTATCAGTATTGATTCCTATATGTGCTTGTCGCAAAGAAGGCCATTTTGGCCCTCCTAAAAAGGTAGGGTTAATCATACTTCCTATAACATCAGAAAAAGGAGTTCCTGTTTGTTGCCAGTATTCATTTCTAATCTCAGATGAGCGTTGAAAATGTTGTTCGTAATTCATAATGTTGTGTATTGTTTATAGTTTTTACAGTGTAAAAAAAATGATTTAAACACCTTCTTTATTAACTATACCTCCCCATTCGTCGGAGTAAACATATTTGCCATTTTCAAGATTGTTACAATAGTTTTCAAAGAAAATTTTAAAAGAAGGAGCAATAAATTCTCTTATACTATCGTCATGCCACATCCTTATTATTTGCCCTTTGGTTCCATTTTCAGTAGGGTCCATATCTATACAAAGATGATTTCCTGATCCGTCATAGGTAATTGGTATCCATTTAGGGTTCCACCAAAAGTTTTTAATTTCTTCGTCAGGCTCAGCTTCACAATCATCAAAGTCTCCACTGTGATATAAATCATACCAAATTTTCCATTCGTCCATTATTCGGTCAGAAGAAAGTAACTCTTCAGCATCTATAAAACCATCAGCATTGCTATTTTGACCATTGTGTATACTTAAAAAGGCTATAAAGTCTTCAGGTAATTCTGTTTGTATAGTTTGTTGTAATTGTTTTATTTCTTCTGGTTGAACTGAAGGTTGAAGTTCTTTTGATAAATGAGGAGCGTTTGAAGTGATCCAATTTTTAAATCTGTTCCATAAGTTTTCAATTTCAATTTTTTGATTTTTCATTTTAATTATTTTTTGTAGTATAATATTGGTGCTTATTAAACTCTCTTACAAAAAATGGATAGAGTTTTCCATAGTACTTTTAAATTCTTGAGCTAAAGTACTATGTGTAGAAAATGCTAAAGGAAGTTTTTTCGCTAATTTTTCGTTAAAAAGAGTAGAGGAGACTAAAACTGCATTCCTAGTTTAAAGTTTAGCACTCTTCCCGTCATGTAGTTAGGAATACCGTATTGGTTTTTACTGTAAGCATCACGTACCCATGTGTTGGTATTGGAGTTACGAATATCAAAAATGTTAAAAAGTTCTAAACCAGCAGTAAGCTCTTTAAAACTTCTTAAAAAACCTGTTGTATGTTGTTTGTTAGCATCTGCAAAAACATAAGAAATTCCTACATCAGCACGTTTGTAATCGTTTAAACGGTTTTGAAATTGATATACATCTGAATATGCAGGAGCTCCACCTGGTAAACCTGTATTGTAAACTAAGTTTAAGTAGGCTTTCAAATCAGGTAAGTTAGGTACATAATCTTGAAATAGTACACCAAACTTTAAACGTTGATCGGTTGGTCTAGCAATGTAACCTCTATTGTTACTATTTTCTTCGGTTTTTAAATATCCAAAGCTTACCCAACTATCGTTACCCGGAACAAACTCACCATTTAAGCGAACGTCTAAACCATAAGCATAGGCATCAGTAACGTTGTCTGCACGATAACGAATACGGACATTATCTACAGAATAAGCATTTACATCAGATAAGTCTTTATAATAGAGTTCGGTAACTAATTTAAAAGGACGCTCCCATACGTTAAAACTATATTCATTCCCAGCAACTAAGTGAATTGACTTTTGTGCTTTTACTTCGGGATGTACTTGTCCGTCATAATCACGTAATTCTTTATAAAAAGGAGGTTGTGAATACCATCCGCCAGATATTCTAAATAGCATATCGCTCTCCCAATTAGGTTTTATAGCAAATTGTGCTCTAGGACTAAAGATTGTTTGAGAATAACTATTAGTAGAAGCTGTTTTTATAGACCAATAATGAGCACGAACGCCAATATTCATCCAAACTTGGTGGTCGTTCCACATTGTTTTTCTACTAAATTGTAAAAAACTAGTAATACGGTTAATGTCTGTTTCATTTTCTGCTCTCACATTTCTGTAAGGCTCAATAGGACCTGTAAAAGGTTCGTATGGTTGATTATTAGGAATATGGTGTGGTGGACGAACAGAAAAACCTAAAGAATCTATCACTTCCCATTCACGAATGCGGTCTTTACTATTTTCTTTCTGGTATTTGATACCAGCTTTCCATTCATTGTTACCGTCTTTTAAAGTAGCTTTTAGTTGAATATTGCTGATTAAAGCATCCAAGTCGTTGCGTGCATGATTAATTTGCGAACCTATTCCTTGAGAAAATTCAACTTCACCAAAATTTTCAGCACCAATATTGCTATTTACTTCGCCTATGGCGTAAGCGGCAGCAATATCAAAATATTCTTCTTCTTGTGTATTAAAAGAAGAAATTGTACCTGTAAGTTTTAGGTTGTCGTTAACTTGATAATCAGCAGAAAGTGCTCCAAATAAGGTTTGAAAACGATCTTTTTCTTGCCCTTGATAAAAAACGATCAATTCTAGCGGATTCGTTAAAGTTCCAAATCGGGTTTTGCGAGTTAATGGTTGGTAATTATAGTTGTTAAGAGAGAAGTTCCCTAAGAGGTTTAATGTAAGTTTGCTAGTTGCTTGGTAGCTTAAAAATGATTGAACATCTGTAAATTGGGGTCTAAAGTTAACTTCAGTCTGTTTATTATTTACAAATAAGCTATTATCACGATAACGAACACCAACAATTGCACTTAGTTTATTATTGGCAAAAGTATCTTCAATGGTAAAACTACCTCCTAACAAACTTAAATCTAGCTGAATGCCAAAGTTGGTTGGCTTTCGATAGGTGATATCTAGTACAGAAGATAATTTATCTCCATATTTTGCTTGAAATCCACCTGCAGAAAAATTGATATTCTGAATCATATGCGGATTGGTAAAACTTAGTCCTTCTTGTTGGCCGGAACGGATTAAAAAAGGGCGGTAGACTTCAATTCCATTTACATATACTAGGTTCTCATCAAAATTACCTCCACGAACATTGTATTGAGTGCTTAATTCATTGTTGTTACTAACTCCAGGGAGTGTCATCAATATATTTTCAACACCGGCATTGGCACCAAGTATGTTTTTTACTTTTTTAGTTTTTATTTTGGTAATACCCTGTGCTTCTTTTTGTTGGTTTTTAACAATAACTTCTTCTAATTCTTCACTCTTAATTTGTAAAGTAGGAGAGAAGTTAAAGCTTCTTTTTCCTCTAGAAGTGAATTTTTTTACCAAAGTTTTATAGGAAACATGAGTAAATGTAACAGTAACAGTTTTGCGAATAGGAATGGTAAATTGATACATTCCGTTGGCATCGGTAGTAGTTCCTTTTGATAAATAAGAAATCGCAACTCCTTCAATTGGTGTATTGAATTTATTGGTAATGATTCCTTTTACTGTAGCTGTTTTTTGTGCAAAAACGAGTGAAGGGAACAGTAATAAAAGAATAAATTTTTTCAAGCTTGTTTAGTTTACTTTTCTGAAAAATGTTGCTGAAACTGTTTCAGTATTACCCACATTATCAGAGACTACAAGTTTAAAAATATGTTTGCTACCTACCAACTTTTTATCATTAAAATCGTACGTTAAGATTCTTTTTTTATGATTATACTCCATTAAAACCCATTCACCATCAATAGTAGCACGGTAATTTTTAATACCAGTATCTTTATCTCCAATTTTAACTTTAAGAGTTTTGTTTTTAGAAATCCATTGATTATTGCTAAAGTTATATAATTGAATAGTTGGTTTTTCAGTATCGAAACGCAAAGCATAACTACCTAAAAGCTTTGTGCTCGTATATACCTTATCTATTTTTTTTCTTGTAGATGTATACCTCGGATATTTAGGATTTGTAACATTAGCTATATACACCTGTTGCTTTTGATTTTCTGTTAAAAAAGAGGTCTCAAAAGTTAGCGTATAACGTTTGTCTAAAGGAATTGTAGGGTCGTGAATTTTAGCAGTACCATTTTCTACCTTAAAATCGATAAAGCAATCTTCGTAAAAGGTGTTTTTTGGAAAAGCAACAGTTATATTTTTCAGATGGAACTTATTAAAACTAGCAGCGGTAACTTTATAGTTGGTGGTATCTTTTTGTTTGTATACTAAGTTCGCTTCAATTCCTTTAACAGGTATGGTTACTTTAGAGGTATTGTGTTTAAAATCTTTGGCAATAATTTCAATACTGTAATTCGCTCCATTTTCAATATGAATTTTTCCATTATTAACTAAATCTTTATATAAACTAAGTTTGTTGGCTTCTACTTTATGTGTTTTTTGTATTTTATTTTTATAGTTTTTGTAATGTTTATAATCAATTAACAGGTTAATGTATTTGCTTTCGGCAAAAGAAAAGGTTTCAAGATCATGATAATACATGCGTTTACCATTTACCTTCATTTCTAAACTATAAATTCCATTTTTGTTCAAAGCACCATTTAATCTGTCAAATACGCTAATACCAAAGCCAATAGTACCGCTAGCGGTTATTTTTTCAGCTATATAATTACCATGGCCGTTATTTTTAAAAGAAACTACAGATGCTAAAGCAGAATTGTTAATTCTCGCATCATCACTTAACGGATAAGCCATTAATTTTTGAACAGTAGGTGTTTTATCATCTTCGGCATTTAAACCAAAAAGCATCGGATTGATAATATGTTCGGTTTTCGTATTTCTAATTTCATAGTGTAGGTGCGGGCCGCCAGAGCTACCTGTGTCGCCAGTATAACCTATTATCTGTCCTTTTTTTACAGGGAATTTATCTGGTTTTAGAAAAAGGTTTCCTGTGTTGTATTTTTCTTTTTGATACTGGATACTTTTTACATATTGTTGAATGCTTGGTTCAAATCGTTTTAAATGTGCATATACAGTTGTGTAACCATTAGGGTGAGTTATATACA
The DNA here is from genome assembly GCF_036350695.1 of Tenacibaculum sp. FZY0031. Lineage (NCBI taxonomy): Bacteria > Pseudomonadati > Bacteroidota > Flavobacteriia > Flavobacteriales > Flavobacteriaceae > Tenacibaculum > Tenacibaculum sp. FZY0031. Next base: position 250,289 of record NZ_JAZDVY010000005.1, on the reverse strand, counting down.
ACGCTTTTCCAAAGCCATATTGTTGTACTTTAATGCGAGAAACATATCCATTAGCAGGAGCATGAATAGGAATACCTTCTTTTCCAAGAGTTTTCATATCTATACCAGAATGAAAATGATTGCTACGCAACTCTCCAAAAGTACCTGATACTACTACTGGTATTTTTAAAGGGTTTGAAAAGTAATTTCGAGGGTACTTATTTTGAGCATTACCACTGATAAAAAAGACGAATAAAATAAGAGAACAATAAAATTTCAAAATGCAATAGTTTAAAGCAAAACTAGTAAAAATCTACTAAAAACCTTAGGGGTTCATAATCAGTGTTTTGGTAAAAAATACTAAAAGAGTTGCTAATTATAAGTTATATTAATAACTTTGTGAGAATAGTTTTATTCTCTATAATAAATGAGTAACCCTTTAGAAGCAGTTCATTTACTGGAAGATAAGTTGAAGAACTTACTTTCAAATTATGAGTTTTTGAAAGAAGAAAATAAAGTTTTACTTCAAAATAACGCGGAGTTACAAGTTTTATTACAAGAAAAAGAGAGGCAATTAGAAGAACAGCAAAAACAATTTAATTTGCTGAAAGTTGCAAAAACTATTGAGGGCAGTAACGAAAATACAAGAGAAACAAAACTCAAAATAAATGCTTTGGTTCGAGAGATTGATAAATGCATTACTCTTTTGAACACATAATATAAAGTTCTTTAGCATGTCAAAGATAAAAGTTAATGTAGTAATTGCTGGTAGAACGTATCCATTAAGTGTGAATAGTACCGATGAAGAAGAAGGGTTACGTAAGGCAGCAAAAAGTATTAATGAATTGATAGCTAAGTTTGAACAAAGTTATGCGGTAGCAGATAAGCAAGATGTTTTAGCCATGAGTGCTTTACAGTTTGCGTCAAAAGCAGAAATAGTATCATTAAAAAATACTAAAGAAAAAGCCGAGGTATTGCAAAAGATAAATGAATTGACTAACTTGCTAGAAGATCATTTATAAAACGTTCTTTAAAATATATTATTTAATATACTGCCTACATTAGTACATTGTTTGTTAAACTCAACGTTATTCAATTATAAAGGATGAGTCGTGGTTAGTAAAGCAAGCCGATTTTACCTCGGATCCTTGATCAATCAGTTAATCCTAAACTTGTTATTTTGGAGTTTTTTAAAACCCTATTAATGTAGGCTTTTTTTATACAATCAAATCAAAATTATGGAGGGAATATTATTTCCTGTTTTAGCAGGAATTATAGGTGTAGCAGTAGGTTTTTTTATTGCTAAAATGTTAGAAAAATCTAATGCAAATAAATTAATACAAGAAACAAAAAAAGAGGCCAATAGCATTCTTAAGGAAGCTAAAGTAGAAGCCGAAGCAATAAAGAAAGACAAGATTTTACAAGCTAAAGAAAAGTTTATAGAGCTTAAGTCTGAACACGAAAAAGTAATTTTATCTAGAGAAAAGAAAGTTTCTGATGTTGAAAAAAGAATAAGAGATAAAGAAAGTCAAGTATCATCAGAACTAGATAAAACCAAAAAACTAAACAAACAGTTAGAAAAGAAAGAAGCTGATTTTGATTATAAATTAGAGTTCTTAGAAAAAAAAGAGTCAGAATTAGAAAAAATGCACAAGCGTCACGTAGACATGCTTGAGCAGATTTCTGGACTATCTGCTGATGAAGCTAAAACAGAATTGGTAGCATCGTTAAAAGACGAAGCAAAATCTGATGCTATGTCTTTCATTCAAGACACTATTGAAGAAGCTAAAATGACTGCGCAACAAGAAGCACGTAAGGTAGTTTTAAATACGATTCAAAGAGTGGGAGTAGAGCAAGCTGTAGAAAATTGTGTTTCGGTTTTCAATTTAGAGTCAGACGATGTTAAAGGTCGAATTATTGGTAGAGAAGGGCGAAATATTCGTGCTTTAGAATCTGCAACAGGAGTTGAGATTATTGTTGATGATACCCCTGAAGCAATTATTTTATCGTGTTTTGATCCTGTTCGTCGTGAAATAGCTCGTTTATCTATGCATAAATTGGTTACAGATGGAAGAATTCACCCAGCAAGAATTGAAGAAATTGTTAAGAAAACCGAAAAGCAAATTACTCAAGAAATTATTGAAGTGGGTAAGCGTACGGTGATCGATTTAGGAATTCACGGTTTGCATCCTGAATTGATTAAAACTGTTGGACGAATGAAGTATCGTTCTTCTTATGGTCAGAACTTATTGCAGCACTCACGTGAAGTGGCAAACCTTTGTGGTCTTATGGCTGCTGAAATGGGCTTAAATGCTAAAGCAGCTAAGCGTGCAGGTTTATTACACGATATTGGTAAAGTACCTGAAACAGAAAGTGAATTACCACACGCATTATTAGGAATGCAATGGGCTGAAAAATATGGAGAGAAGCCAGATGTATGTAATGCAATTGGGGCTCACCACGATGAAATTGAAATGAAGAGCTTAATAGCCCCTATCGTTCAAGTATGTGATGCAATTTCTGGAGCAAGACCAGGTGCCCGTCGTCAAGTGTTAGATTCTTATATTCAACGTTTAAAAGATTTAGAAGATATTGCTTTCGGATTTAACGGAGTGCAAAAAGCCTATGCTATCCAAGCCGGACGTGAATTAAGAGTTATGGTAGAAAGTGCTAAAGTAAACGATACTAAAGCTGCTGAATTATCATTTAATATTTCTCAAAAGATTCAGAACGATATGACTTATCCTGGACAGGTTAAAGTAACGGTAATTAGAGAAACCAGAGCGGTTAACGTAGCTAAATAGTTTGCGGTACTTTATAAAATAAAAAATCCCTCATCAAAACTGATGAGGGATTTTTGTTTACTCATGGTTTCTTCTCGATTTCCCTTTTTGTTCAGGCTTTCCTTTTCTGTACTTATTGTTGTACTTTTTATTTTTGAAAGCTTTTTGTTTACGTCTTTTTATAATTTTACTACGCTTTCCAATTTTAGCATTTGGTAAGGCTCTATAGTAGTAAAAATTAGTGTCTTCTCTAAACTGACGATAGTTTCTTCCAAAGTCTTTTCTGTAAAAATATACATCGTCATAATCAAAAATATCACCTATATTTATATCGATATTTACATCAACCCCATCATCGTAATAATACTGATCATCTCCATAATGGTGATGTCCTCCTGGTTTTACATATCCTCTAAACCTTGGATTTCCCCATCTATCGTATTGGATATGCAGGTTTCCTACTTTAAATAAGTTTCCGAACTTATACCTCATAAATACACTACCAATTCTTTTTACATTTCCTCTGGCATCGTAATTTATATACACATTTCCTACACTTCTAACACGACCTCTTCTATCACGTTTTATACGTACACCGTAATCTGAATATCGATCGTAGTGGGTATTAAAGTCGAAATCTCCGTTTAAAAATACATGAAATTGGATTCCTCTTTCAACAAAGGTAACAGCGTCATTATAACGGTTTGTAACCCCAATTTTGCTAGTTGATTTTTCAATGTTGTCGGCATTTACAGTTGTTAATGACATCATTGCTAATAATAATAGTATCCCTGTTCTCATAATTGCTAATTTTAGGGTTATGCTTACTCTATATGCTTTTCGGCTTCCGCAGTTGTTGTATGTTTTTCAAAGAACGTGCCAAAAAATATATTAACACTTTTTTAAAGAGTTAATATAAAAAGCTTTTTTGTGTTAGGTGGCTGATATATAGTATCTTATTTTGAATTGGAAAAATAATTTATTTGTCCCCGTAAAAAGTTCTATATTTATACGACTTACTTGAAAACTTATAGGTACGAATGATAGCAGCTATTGATAAAAATTTACAAAGAGGAATTAAACTATTGGAAGCGATTAGTGATGAACAATACAGTGATACATCTATTCCACCTTATTATTCGAGTATAGGGGCTAATATGAGACATATTTTAGATGTCTTTGCCTGTATTTTTAATGGATTAAATAAAAAATGTGTTGATTTTTCTGATAGAGAGCGCAATCAATTAGCAGAGCAAAAAACAGCCTCTGGTATTGCATATTTTAATGAAGTTATTGAACAATTATATTGTTTAAAGACGGAAGATTTTGATACAATTATTGCTGTTACTGACGATTTAGGAACAGGAAAGGTTACGGCAAATTATACTTTAGGTAGCGCTTTGATACAAGCGCACAGTCATGCAATACATCATTTTGCTAGTATCGGGTTTATTATAAATCAATTAGGGATAGAATTGCCGGATGCCGATTTTGGATATAATCCTACTACTCCAAAAAAAGTGTTAGTAAAATAATTATCGGTTAATATAAACCCAGCCCTTCTTAAGTTTTTGATACGCATTTGGTTCATCTCCCAATTCTAGGTAGTAGAAATAGGTTGCTGCTGGAAGTTTATCTTCTCTATTAATGGTTGCTCTACCATTAGAGGTACCATCCCAATCATTTTTATAGTCTTCAGTTTGGTACACAATATTTCCCCAACGGTTATAAATAACCAGCTTGTTGTGAGTGTATTCATTTACCTCGTCAAAAACCAAGAAGTCGTTAAGATTGTCGCCGTTTGGAGAAATTAAAATGTTGTTATTATTGGTTTTAATTTTATCATCTAGTAATGAGCCGATAGTAATTACTTCATAATTGTCAGGAATAAATGCAGCTGATGTAATTGTTCCTTCAGACAAATCTCCAGTAACCCTTAATACGTCTAAATTTACCCATTGACTTTCAGTTTTACTCCAACCTACTACAATTAATTGCGAAATTTGATTCGCTAAAGAAGCAATATCACTACGACTATTCCATGTTAATGTAATCTGGGTTTCATTTTTTCCGTCTAAATCCCAAAATTCAATAGTGCTAATATTTTCAATTAGAGCTTGTTTTTGGTCTGTTAAAAAATTAACAGTAAAAGTAGTTGGAAAATTAGGGTCTTCGTAAAAATATGCTCCCTTAAAAAAGTAGTATTTATTAGTGTGAGGTAAGCTCATGGGACGTAGCATTGCTCCGTCTCCTATAGGAAAAGAAAAACTAGAAGTGTTTTTGTTACCTTGTTTTAAAGAGGTGTATCCGTTTATATGTCGTTCATTATCTTCACCTGCATAGAAGTCATAATCTATAAAATCGAAGGAAATATTTGTGTTATTTCTGGGGGTGATGACTTGTCCGTTAATAAAACTTAACTGATTGCGTACTCCTAAAGAATTAAACAATTCTAAGTTTTGTAGTGCATCAATTTCTACATTAAAAAAGGTAACTTGATTAGTTCCAGAAATAGTTCTAACCTCGTTATCAGCATAAAAACCAGCAAAACCTGTATAGTTATCTAACGTGCCATTATTAACGATGTTGGTGTGAAAACCAATTTTAGCACCATCATGTAATTGGACGTTACCTGAATTGTGAAAAGCGTTTTGTGCTGTTGTAATAGTAATACAACTTATAAATAAAATAAACGATATGTGTTTTCCACGAAAAATCATTTGTTTACTCTATAAGTTATACGGCGGTTGGTAATTATTCTTTTATTACATGATATAATCTCAACTGAAACGGTATTTGTGTTTGAGATAGCTCCACTTGTAGCCGTAACTTCATAAATATAAGTGCCTACTATAGTAGGAGAATCAGTTGGGTTTTCATTTGTAGAGGAAAATGTATAAGCTACAGGAGAGGAAGTGACTGTCCAAGTGTATGAGGCACTACCAGCATCGGTACCTGATGGGTTAGCGAATAAATTTACTGTTTGACCAGAACAAACAGGAGTGTTAGAAGTAGGGGCTACGCCCAAGTTACCTCCATTATTATTTGCTTCGTTAAACGTTAAGGGTTTTGGGTTTGGACCTCCACCATTACAGTTTGTATATCTTGTTGTACCGATGTATAAAATTTTTTGAACATTACAGCCAGCTGGGTTTATATAAATACCGTGATCGGTACCTAGGGTTAAACCATCTGGATTGGAGTTTTCAATAAAGAATGAAGCATTTGTGGTTAAAGACAAAGATACATTAGCATCCCATCTTAAAAGGCCGTCATAGGCTATGTTAAACTCAAGTGTATTAATGCTAGAGGTACCAGTGATGGATAATGTTTCAATAACGGGGGTTCCAGTTCGATCACCTATGGTTACTGAATTAATAGTATTACTAATTGCGCTATTAATTGTTACTGTAGCTCCATTAGAAATAGTAACATCGTTTGTGCCTGCTACTTGACCAGGATACGTTGTTGCAGGAATCCAAGCAACACCATTGTACACTTCCCAAATACTAGTAGTTGTCCAGTTGCCCGAAGCTATAGTTCTGTAATCATTTAAAGATTGAGAAAATATATTAGTCGTAGATAATACCAAAAAGGAAAATATAGATATAGTTAAAAACTTCATAGATTATCTTTTTAAGTATTATTTTACAACAAATACCACATTAATTATAGTGTTGTCATCCGCAGGTATGTTATCTACACTATAAGTCATTAATCCGTTATCATCTATACTGTTAATAGTTAAGATAGACGTGTCATAATCGGTAACGTAGTAGTATAATTCATCAGCATTATAAGTAGGTATAGTAGCTGGAGCACTAGTACTACCAACGGCAGGACTATTAAATTGAGTTGTGTATTGAGTATATAAGTTAATGGTTCTACCCGAACCAGTTGTACTGGCATCTATAGCAATAGAAGGCGGATAGAATATTCTAGAAGCTTTGGTAGGAGCTATTTGCTCCCAAACACCATCATTGTATATATATATGGTGCTATGTTCACCTGAAGTTAATTCATAAATAAAAAAATCATTTTCTATAGGGGTGTAACCTACAGGGAAAGAATAAGTAGCAGGTGTACTTGTAGAAGAGTTTGATGTTTTTGTTACAGTGTTTTGTTGGTTGTTAACCCATTCTACACCTGTGCCCGTAGAACTTAGTATTTGACCAGAAGTTCCAGCAGAGTCATTAACATCTAATAATGTATTGTTAAATTCTGTAGGACTTTGTAACATAATGTTGTTTGGAGCAGAAAGTTGTATAGTACTAGCAGATGAAAGCTGAATAGTGCTACCAATTCCTGTAGCGCTTATTTGCATATTATTGATAGCATTCATTTGAATAGTATTGTCACTAAATACTTGAATACTATTATTACTAAATAATTGAAAGTAAGTTAAGTTTTCAAAAGTTAACCCAAAATTATTGATACCGCTTAATTTACGATTTGCTGTTAAAGCATCATCAGCAGTATAGATGTTTTGAGAAGCTAATGTAGAGGTGATTAATTTCCAACCATCTACAGTATCATATATTTTTATTTGATTGTTGGTAGTATCGAACCAAACATCGTTTTCAACTGGAAGTGTAGGGGCTGTTGTAGAGGTAGTTACAGTATTGTTGTTAACTGTTTGTATAGTTCCTTTATTATCAATAACCCTAACTTCTTGTGCATTGATACTAAAAGTTAATAGTACCAATGCAAAAGTTAGTATAAATGTTTTTATATGTTTAATGTTTTTGAACATTAATATTAATTGATGTAGTGTACTTCAATAACATCTCCTAGATATAAAGGTAAGTCAGCAGAGATATTTATATCAATAGATCCAGCTGTAGTTGCAGTGAAATCAGTATTCCAACGTAATTTTACTCCATTTCTAAATACAAATAACTTAGCTTCATTTGTAGCGTCAATAACAGGTAAACCAGCTACAAGAATACTTTCTGTAGGTCCAGTAGTATTAGTTGGAGGGGTAGCTTCTCTTCTTATAGCTGTAACTTGGAATAAGTCAGCTAATTGTATTTTTTGGATAGCTCCAGAATCTTCATCTCTGATTAATACTGTAAAACCAGTTCCACCAGCAGCAGCATCTCCGTCATGAGATTCACGATCAACAGCGTTTGTAGAAGCAGTACCCGCAGTGACTAACTCTAATCCATCTAAAGCAAATTCTGTTCCTGTTCCAGCTGTAATATATGTGTTTTCAGTTAGTGTACCTCCTAATTGCCAAGTAGTAACTACACCACCACTAGGTGTTGTGTTGGTAAAAGAAGTTAAACCATTTTCAGCTTGTAAATATTTAATAGTACCCTTATTGTCTACTAATTTCACTGTACCTCCATTATTACCTAGAGTAGTAGCTCCTTGTACAATAATATCGCCAGAGGTAGTTTGTGCACTAACAGTACCCACAGCAAGGAAACCAACGGCTACTAAAGCGACTTTTAATTTGTTTGTAATTGTTTTCATGATTTTTGAGAATTGATTGCGTTATTAAACTTTTTTATTGGTTATTTATTAATATAATTGAACTATTCGTATTTCATCACCTGCATAGCATATAGCATCAGGTTCTATGGTAATTGTTGTAGGATTGTCTACGGTAAAATCGATTCTAACTCCGTTTCTGTATACATTAATTTTATCAGTTGTGTATAATATAAGACCAGTAAATGTTACTTGTCCATCTGTAGCTGTAATTTTTGTAACGTCTTCTCTTAGTAAATTAGAACTGTCTACTTTTTTCAAAACCCCAGTGGTTCTGTTTACTGTAACTATATCGTCAGTTGTAGTATTTCCATTTTCTAAACCACTAATAGCTAATGTATTTGTAGTACTAGTTTCAATAGTGGTAGGTTGAATTAACACGCCGCCTAATTGAATAGTATTACTAGCGTTTATTAAAAGTCCGTTATTTGCAGATGGTGTTGTGTTAGATGTCACCCAAGTTGTACCATCATAAGCATAAATTATACCGGTGGTTGTATCTACATAAACATCTCCAGGTGTTGGATTGGGAGCGCTACTAGCATTAGGTACTCCATTACCCCTTCTTGGGTTGTTATCTATAGAAATCCAACTAGTTCCGTCCCAAATACTAGTAGTGTTATTTTGAGTATCGTTAATCCAAAAATCACCAATATTATTGTCAGAAGGTGGGGTAGAGGAAGTTGTTACTTTAATTGATTCTCTCGTATTTCCAGAGCCTCCACATAAGCTAACCCATGTAGTTCCATCGTACATAAAAACACAGTTTAAGTCAGTGTTAAAAACTAAGGCACCGCGTAAGGGCTGAATAGCATTCATTTGTGTATCTGTCATTCTGCTAATAACCAATACCTTATCTGAACTTTCTAATTCTAAAATAGAGTTTGAATGTATGGAAGAGGGATTTTCCCCAACTTTAACTTGAGAGAAAGTTGGAATTATTGCACAAAAAAGAAGTAAAGAAAAAAGTAACCTTCTTTCCATTCAGTTGAGTAATTAATTGGTTTAAGACTCGGGGGGATTCTTATAATACATGAACATGTATTCACTTACAAATATAGAAAAGATTTTTTATTTGGAGAGACGTTTAATTTTTTTTGTATACTTTTTTAATAAAATAATTTCATTAAGAAAGCTCAGAGAATCTTTGTAGGGGGTGTTAAAATTTTTGTGGTTTGTAATAGCAATAGTAAAAAGTGATTTCCAATGTGTTCTTATAGCTTTTAAGGCTTTTAAATAGGTGTAGTTTTGCGAATCGTAAATATGAGTAGGTTCTGCTATAATTCCGTTAATTTCTAGTATTTTAAAATTTATGCCTTCCTCTAATTCTTGAAAAGTATTGTATTTTAAATCAATTCGTCCATAGTACCAACCAGGAATTGATTTACTTAGTTTGTCAAAGGTGGCTGTTAGTTTATCACTTATTAAATAATTACCATTAATAAACTGAGTTCCTTTGGAATGATTTCCCACAGCTGTAAGTTTAATAACCTTATTTTTAATAGGAATTTCCATAAGTTTGTCTAGATGGATTTTGGCAAATAAATCTAGGTACAATTTGGCTCTTTCATCAGCCAAAATTAATTCTTTTAAAGTAGAGGTTCCGTCTCCAGTAACAGATAAAAAACGTTTTAGCGTTAAGGAAGAAATTTTACCTGTATCTTCTTTGGGGTTCCTGTGGTAAAATATGCCACACTCATTTTCATAGTCTAAGAACTCTTGAATAATAATATCAATAGCATATTTTTCAAGATAGTTTTTTAAGGCTTTTTTTGAGGCTATTTTTTCAACCAACAAGCCTCTAAAGCCTATATCAGGTTTAGCAATTAATGGAAAGTTGATTTTTTGTTTTTGAATATTTTTATAAACGATTTCAAAATCAGTATTTGGTTTAATTAAAACTGACTTTGGTCGGTGTTTTTCAGGAACTAATAAAATTGTTTCGTACTTACTTTCTGTGCCATTTCCTGAGCTTTTTATACATGGATTAGCAGCGCTAAAAAAAGCCAAATGTTTGGCTTTAAAAGCTAAATAAAAAGCGTATGGAAGATTAGGGAGATAAAACATAGCGGATGGCCAATGCTCCCAATCTGTTATTTTTTTTATGGAATTATTTTTAATCAAAAGTTATTTACTGAAAAGGTGATCTAATATGGTTTTAAATGTTTTAAAGCCATAATATACGGTAAATAGTATTAATAAAATACCAATTGTAAGCAAGGCGTAGGCAATAAAAATCTTTGGAGTTTCTTTAAAAGCTCGTAAAGCTTTAAACGCAACACTTAATACCAAAGGAGCAACAATTAATAAGCCTAAAAAAATAAGAAGCTTTTTTATACCTGTTTCAAAAGTGGTAGGTTTATTCATTGGTAACATTTTTTATTGCTTCACGAACACTTCCATATTTTTTTAATAGTTCACTAGCCGTTTTTTGGTCGATATTTAATTCAGAAGCTAACATTTTTTCTCCCCTATCTACTAGTTTGTTATTCGATAGTTGCATATCTACCATTTTATTTCCTTTAACTCTTCCTAATTGAATCATACTAGCTGTAGAAAGCATATTTAACACTAATTTCTGTGCTGTTCCAGCTTTCATTCGAGAGCTTCCAGTTACAAACTCAGGGCCTACAACGACTTCAATCGGAAATTGAGCAGTTAGCGCCAAAGGACTTCCTTGGTTACAGGTTATACAGCCTGTAATAATACCATTATTATTACATTCTTCTAAGGCAGAAATAACATAAGGGGTTGTACCAGATGCAGCAATACCCACTACAACATCTTTTGATGAAACTTGATGCTCTTGTAGGTCTTTCCATCCTTGATTTGTCGAATCCTCAGCAAATTCAACAGCTTTTCTAATGGCGTAGTCACCACCAGCGATTAGTCCAATAACTAATTCGTGAGGAACACCAAAAGTAGGAGGACATTCACTAGCATCTACAATACCTAACCGACCACTAGTACCAGCACCAATATAAAACAATCGCCCTCCTTTTTTTAAGTTTAAAACAATTTGTTTTGTGAGCTTTTCTATTTGAGGAAGTGCTTTTTCTACAGCCAAAGGAACCGTTTTGTCTTCTTTATTAATGTTAAACAATAACTCTGAAAGACTCATTTTTTCTAAATTATGGTAGTTAGAATCTTGTTCGGTTGTTTTGATAAATTTCATGTTTCAAATTTACTAATTAAAAGTTTTAAGATATTAGAATGTGACGATTATAATTTTGCTGTATTGTAAACTCTGAGCTTAAGAAATAGCAATTCAGAGACAGTTGCTGGTATGCTCATTAGCTTAGGGTATTTTTAAATAAAAAAGCAGGTGATAAAATCACCTGCTTTTTTATTTTAGATAACTAATTTCATTAGATGCTTTGTAAAATTTCATTAAGAGTTTTACTAGGTTGCATAACTGCATTAGCTAAATCGTTATTAGGTTCGTAATATCCACCAATGTTTACAGTTTTTCCTTGCACTGAATTTAACTCTTCTACAATTGTTGTTTCATTTGCAGCCATTTTTGCAGCTATAGGTGTAAACTGAGCTTTTAAAGCTGAATCTTTGTCTTGAGATGCCAACGCTTCTGCCCAATACATAGCTAAATAAAAATGAGAACCTCTGTTGTCTAACTCTCCTGTTTTTCTTGATGGTCCTTTTTTATTGTCTAATAACTTATCAGTAGCATCATCTAAAGTTTCCGCTAATATCTTGGCCTTATTGTTGTCGTTAGTTTCCCCTAAATGCTCTAAAGAAACAGCTAAAGCTAAGAATTCTCCTAATGAATCCCAACGTAAGTGGTTTTCTTCAACTAATTGTTGAACATGTTTAGGAGCAGATCCACCAGCACCCGTTTCAAATAATCCACCACCGTTCATTAATGGAACGATAGATAACATTTTAGCTGAAGTTCCTAATTCTAAAATAGGAAAAAGATCTGTTAAATAATCACGTAATACATTTCCTGTTACAGAAATAGTGTCTTTTCCTTCTTTAACTCTTTCTAAAGTATATTTGGTAGCTTCTACTTGAGATAAGATTTTAATTTCTAAACCTGTAGTATCATGATCTTGTAAATACTTTTCTACTTTTTTGATAATTTCTGCATCGTGTGCTCTTTCTTTTCCTAACCAGAAAACAGCAGGAACTCCTGTAGCTCTTGCACGAGTAACCGCTAATTTTACCCAGTCTTGAATAGGAGCATCTTTTGTTTGGCACATTCTCCAAATATCACCAGCTTCAACAGTATGTGTTAATAAGGTAGTTCCGTTAGCATCAATAACTTCAACTTTTCCATCTGTAGCGATTTCAAAAGTTTTATCGTGAGAACCATATTCTTCTGCTTTTTGAGCCATTAAGCCTACGTTAGGAACCGTTCCCATTGTAGTAGGATCGAAAGCTCCATTTTTAATACAGAAATCGATAGTTTCTTGGTATAAACCAGCATAAGAACTATCAGGAATCACAGCTTTAGTATCTTGTTGTTTACCTTCTTTATTCCACATTTGTCCTGAAGTACGAATCATTGCTGGCATAGAAGCATCAATTATTACATCAGAAGGAACGTGTAAATTGGTAATTCCTTTGTCAGAATTTACCATAGCTACATCAGGATTACTAGTGTAAATAGCTTCAATATCTGCTAAAATTGCCGCTTTTTTATCAGCTGATAACTCTTCTAAATTACTTAATAAGTTACCAAATCCGTTGTTCACATCAACTCCAATTTCTTTAAAAGTATCACCGTGCTTAGCAAATAAATCTTTAAAGAAAACACGAACAGCGTGACCAAATATAATAGGGTCTGAAACCTTCATCATGGTTGCTTTCATGTGTAAAGAGAATAAAACTCCTTTATCGTTAGCATCTTTAACTTGCTCATCTAAGAAAGTTAATAGTGCTTTTTTACTCATAACAGAAGCATCAATTACTTCTTCAGCAAGTAATGATACCTTTTCTTTTAAAACAGTTTTGTTTCCGTTAGCATCTGTATGTACAATTTGTACATCAGTTGCATTAGGTACAGTAACTGATTTTTCACTGTGTGCAAAATCTCCTTCTGTCATTGTAGAAACATGAGTTTTAGAGTCAGCACTCCAAGCTCCCATTGAATGAGGATTCTTTTTTGCGTAGTTTTTTACAGCTTTTGGAGCTCTACGATCAGAGTTACCTTCACGTAAAACAGGGTTTACTGCAGAACCTTTTACTTTATTATAACGTGCTAAAACTGCTTTTTCTTCATCGGTGGTAGCTTCTTCTGGGTAGTCAGGTAAAGCATAGCCCAAAGCTTGTAATTCTTTTATTGCTGCTTTTAACTGAGGAACAGAAGCAGAAATGTTGGGAAGTTTTATAATATTAGCTTCTGGTTTTTTTGCTAAATCTCCTAAAAAAGCCAAAGTGTCTTCAACTTGTTGTTCTTTAGGTAAAAAGTCTGAGAAATTAGCAAGAATACGACCAGCAAGAGAAATATCTTTGGTTTCTACTTCTATGTTAGATGATTTTGTAAAAGCTTTTACGATTGGTAAAAACGAACGAGTAGCTAATGCGGGAGCTTCATCCGTTTTTGTGTACATAATTTTAGCAGTCTTATTCATATGTATAAGTAATAAATTAAATTGTATTTTGAAGTGACGCAAATTTAAGAATTACGGTTGAGTTTTTTGATAGTAAATTGTTATTAATTAAGGTGTTTTATTGCGAATATGATAATTTAAAAAGACTAAATAGAGAATTTGTTATTAAAAATAAAAGCCATATCAAACAATTTCTTGTAATTGATATGGCTTTCTTGAAATAGTAAGAGGTACTGACTTGTATTGCTACATTATCAAATAAAAACAGTGTTTATGCTTTTTCCTTAGAAAAAGCTACATTGCTATTTCAAAAGAAGTTTCACCCTATAAATTAAATCATTTATAAAATAAAAACTTCGATGTTTTTAAACAACTTAGTTAAGCTAAACTTACACCAATAATACTTATAAACTTATAACTAGAAAACTATAAATTACGAATAACTTACAATTAATCAAAAATTAGGATGATTTTATTTAGCCTTAATTAGGTTTAAAAACAAAATATATAAAGAACGTTACTTTAAAGGTTTACTTTAGGTGATTGGTACAGTTAACTGTAATTCTGACGTCACTTTTTGTAAACTCTCTTTCAAAGATAAGGAATAATCATTTCTTTTTTGTCGTTTTAATTATTTTGTTATCAACAAGTTAAGTGTGTGGTTTTATTAACAAATGTGAATAAAAAAACACTGTGAAAATCACAGTGTTTTTTAATTTCTTTTGAGAAAAAATTTTTAGCGTCTTTTTTCTTTAATTTTTGCTTTCTTACCAGTAAGACCTCTAAAGTAGTAAATACGTGCTCTACGTACTTTTCCTTTTTTGTTGATCTCAATCTTTTGGATAGTTGGTAAGTTAATAGGGAAGATACGCTCAACACCTACAGTACCAGACATTTTTCTAATAGTAAATGTTTCAGAAGCTCCACTTCCTCTTTTTTGGATAACAACTCCTCTAAAGAACTGAGTACGAACTTTGTCTCCTTCTCTAATTTCGTAGTATACTGTAATAGTATCACCAGCTGCAAATTCTGGTAATTCGTTTTTTGTTACAAATTCGTCTTGAACAAATTTTACTAAATCCATTTTCTTGTTATTTATGGTTGTATAAAAGCAACATTCACGATTTTCGTCAGAGGTTGATTTTGTGGCTGCAAATTTAGAACTTTTCTTTTGATAAAAAAAATAAATAAATTACTGATTATTAGTTAATCTAATAAATCTGGACGTATTTCTTTAGTCCTTTTGTATGCTTGTTCAGAGCGCCACTCTTCAATTTTAGGAAAATTACCTGATAATAAGACTTCTGGAACTTTCATACCTTCATATTCTGAAGGTCTTGTGTAAACAGGAGGAGATAGTAAATTATCTTGAAAACTATCGGTTAAAGCAGAAGTTTCATCGCCTAAAACTCCAGGTATTAATCGAATAACAGCATCACATAAAACAGCAGCAGCTAATTCTCCGCCAGTTAACACATAATCACCAATAGAGATTTCTTTGGTTATATATTTATCACGAACGCGTTGATCCACTCCTTTGTAATGTCCTGTTAAAATAAGTATATTTTCTTGTAATGAAAGGGTGTTTGCTGTAACTTGATTAAGGGTTTTAGCATCAGGCGTCATGTATATGATTTCATCATATGTTCTTTCAGATTGTAGTTTGTCAATGCATTTAGCTATAGGCTCAATCATTAAAACCATTCCTGCGCCTCCACCAAATTGATAATCGTCTATTTGACGATAATTACCAAAACCATATTCTCGTAGGTTATGAAAATGAACTTCAGCAAGTTCTTTATCAATAGCCCTTTTCATCATTGAGTTTTCAAATGGGCTTTTTATTAAATCGGGTTCTACCGTAATAATATCTATTCGCATGCGACAAAGATAGATGTTTTATAGGAGATATATTGTCAGAATATTTTTTTGAATTTCTTTGGAAGTTCTTTCGTGAGAGTTATGTTTTTTTTACTAAATGGGTGTGTAAAAGTGAGGGTAGATGCATGTAAAAACAATCCTTTTCCTTTTAAAATTTTATTTTCTAAAAAGTATTCTTTATCACCTAAAATGGGGTTGCCTATAGTAAATAAATGGTTACGCAATTGATGTTTTCTTCCTGTTTTAGGATGTAGCTTTACCAAGTTTAAGAAATCAAATCGAGAAGATTCAACGGATTGTATAACTTCAAAAGAAGTGACCGCATTTTTACCATCAATAGGAGTATCAATTTCTCCGCTTCTTTCCATTTTTCCAATGCAAATTGCATGGTATGTTTTTTGAATTTCTTTTTTTTCAAACAGTTGGTTTAATACAGGTATACTTTCAGTTGTTTTTCCAATGAGTAACAATCCGCTTGTTGGATAATCTAATCGATGTATGGGGCGAGGACGAGTAGCATTAAAAACAGTACTTTTTTGTAAGTTTTGCGTAAGGGCGTTATCAATTGTGGCAAAAGAATTCCCGCTAACCAAAATTCCTGCTGGTTTATGAATAATAGCTAAATAATCATCTTCAAAAAGAACTTCTAAAGGAAAATTAAAATATTTTTTCTTGAGGCAGACTTCAGGTTCCAATAAGTTGATTGTTTCTCCTCCATTTATATATAAAGCAGTGGTAGCTGTTTTACCATTCACCTTTATAAGTCCTTTTTTAATCGCTTTTTTTATACCAGATTTAGTAAGAATGGTTTTAAAGATTCCAACAGCATATTCTTGTAACCGAATAGGAATTTTTATGTTTTTTACGATGTGAGTTTCAGAAATTTTCAAGAGGAAACACTTATTTTATTCAAAACTAAGCAAATATTTTTGGTTATCAATTACGTTACGTTCTTACCTTTTTTTTTAGCACTGATAGAAAAAAACAGGAAACATGTTAGAAAAAAAGCGACTTTTAAATGGTAAGTCTTTGAGTATGTGTGCAAAGCAAAAAGAACTCTTAAATAGTCTTTAACCAAATTTATAAGGTGTTAATTTTTTAAAAGGACACCTTGTACTTAATTAGCTTTTGAAAAAAGATCACTACATAATCGTTGCTTCCGATACGACGCATACTGTTTCAAGAATAGTAAGTGAGTTAGATGATTTGCGTGGCTATAGCACAGTTACCGTGAATTCAATTAAACTATTAAAAGAATTTTTGCACACAATTACGCCAAAACTTATCATTCTTAGTTTTAAAAATAATAACATAGAAATTAAATACTTATTTAATTCGTTTTCGAAAGTAGTAGCGCCAGTACTTTGTTTAACAAACAGGTATGAAACTGTGGATTTTTCATTAGAAAATACTCCAGTAATGATTCAAACACTTGAAAATAGTTTAGGAAGTAAACACTTATTATGCAATGTTAAAAGTATTTTATCTCTTAGTAGTGTGCATCATAAATCGAGTTTAAATACTAACAGAAATGGAGAACCATCGTTTCTTACAGAAAATAAAAATTTGGCACGTTATGTTTTAGAATTAGATCAAAAAAAAGCGTTGTTAAAAAGCATGATGGAGAGAATAAAAGAGTTAAGTTTATCAGTAGATTATCCTACTAGAGGGAGGTTGAATTCTATTATAAACAATATAAAAGTTAATACTAGAACAAATCATTGGGATGATTTTAAAGTGTATTTTGAAAATATCAATCCCGGATTTATCAAAGAGTTAACCCATAAATTCCCATGTTTAACGGTAAAGGATATTAAATACTGCTGTTATTTAAAAATGAATATGTCTAATGAAGATATAAGGTATATTT
Organism: Tenacibaculum sp. FZY0031; assembly: GCF_036350695.1. Taxonomy (NCBI): domain Bacteria; kingdom Pseudomonadati; phylum Bacteroidota; class Flavobacteriia; order Flavobacteriales; family Flavobacteriaceae; genus Tenacibaculum; species Tenacibaculum sp. FZY0031. The sequence continues at coordinate 232,707 of NZ_JAZDVY010000005.1, read as the reverse complement.
TAGGAATTAGTAAAGAAAGTGTTCGAACACATAAATATCGATTAAAGAAAAAAATGATTTTAGAAAAAAAACAAGATTTAAAAAGTTTTATTCGTTCTTTTTAAGAGAAGGAATAATTAGAAAAACAGGATACAAGTGACTCTTAAAAAGAGTCACTTTTTTATTGGATTAAAATTGGATGTCTACGTTTTGTCTATGAAAAAGTTGAAAGTTAAAAGTATGTCTATGATTTGTATATCGTTGTTTTTAGGTGGCTCTGTTTCTTGTGTTTAACTTTGGAAGTGCCAAACTAATATCCCCCGAAAAGCAATGATTTTTAAGTCGTTACAATTTACAAGCAATATGCTTAATCAGTTTTTAAAGAATAAATTCGGATTAAGTGATGATGTTGTTGTAGCGAATAATATAATAGACCAGAAGGGAGCCGTACCTATTGAAAATCAAAATAAGGTAGTTATAACATTAATTCACATAGGGCAAGAAACAGTCAAATCTTTTTACAGTAGAAATAACCAGAGTAAGGATGGAAATTATGTGCATAAGCCATTAGAAGAACGCTATAATTTGTACATATTAATATCTCCAAATTTTGAAGACTATAATGAGGTGTTAAAATTTTTAAATGCTTCCATACAATTTTTTCAAATACATACCGCGTTAGATGCCAATACTTCCTCAAGTATTCCAAAAGGTATTTCACGTTTGGAGTTTGAGTTTGAAAAAGGAGATGGTTATCAACAAATGCACAATTTATGGAGTGCATTAGGAGCCAAATATCAACCTAGTGTTATTTATAAGATGAAGCTGATTAGTATTTCCTCAAATGAAATAAAAGGCTTTACATCAGAAATTACAAGCACTTCAAATACTTCAAAAGATGTTTAAAAGCAGTTTTTATAAGATGTTTCGTGTAGAGGTAATGCATACCTATTTTGTAAATAATATATGTAAAGGTTTGGTGTATGTAGCATCAAAAGAAACGAAAGGTATTATTAAACGGTTTTCTTTAAAATTAAAAGTCATAGATAATGGCTTTGAGTTTTATACTCAAACAGAAAAAACTATAGAAGAGTTTTTAAATTATATCACGTTAACAACGGGAGAGGAGTCATTCAATTTTAATATAACAACTACAAACCAACAATTTTACCATTATACAAATTTACCAGTAAATCAATTAGGAGTTATTAAATTCAGTAGTGCTTCGGTAGAAACCAGTAATAAAGAAAAAAAGTTGATTCCAAGTTTTACAAAAAAACAAGAAGCAAACATACTATCAAGGGTTTCCATACATTTTCAAGAGCTAGTAAAACTAGATAAAAGTAAAGAATTAGCAAATTATAAAATTCAATTTAAAGCTAGAGAAACACAATGGAAATATTTTATACTAAATAATAGTAAGCAAAATTTAGGAGAACTGTCAATAACAGGAAAATCAGAGAAACAGTTTAAAGGTCCCTTTGATGTAATACTTCAAAACGGACAAAAAGCCCAAGAGTTTTCTTTAAAAGAGGGCGTATTGCCCTTGTCTGAAGTTCCGAAATACCAATTTAATTTAATAAGCAATACAAAGAAAAATGGAGAGGCTAGAACAAGGGTGATTTGTAAAGGGTTACCAACACCCAATCCTAACACTATTGAAATAAAAAGAAGTGAATCAGAGTTGGTTGTTGCCTCTTTAATGTATGTATATGTATAAAATAAATAAGTAATGAATAAATTAAATACGTGTAAACAAAGAAACCCAATGCCTCAGGGAGCAAAGGAACCTAATGCAACTTCTGTTAACGGAATGCTAGAGTTTGATGGATACTATTGGTGGACAAATTATCCGTTCGGAATTTCAAACTCAGGATATTGGTTTAATAATCAGCAATGGGATCCGAGTTGTGCATCTGTAGATAAAGAAGGATTGCATTTAAAAATGAAAGAAACGCAATTGCCAAATGGACCTAAGCAATGGTCTTCTGTAGAGTTAGTATTGTGGGGAGAAATAGCTGATAATCCTAATACTGTAAGCAATCCTCCAAAGCGTAAATATCCGGGGTATGGAAAGTATTTAATAGCAGCACAAACAACAACAGGCAATTTTAACGATATAGCCAATAACTGCTGTTTTGGAGTGTTTACGTATCAATTTGAAAACGATGTTTCAATAATTAATAGTCATAGAGAACTGGATATGTTGGAGTGCAGTAGGTGGAATAACACTAGTGATCCAACAAATGCACAATTTACATTACAGCCTTGGGAACCTTCAGGAAATGTACATAGAATTACATTACAAGACAATGGAGAACTAACAATTGTAATGGATTGGAAAAGCCAAAATACACCTGTAGTTTATTCAATTTACTATGGTTTATATGACTTAAAGAGTTTACCAACTACACCTAATATCACTTGGACAACAGCAAAGAATCAAAATCAATACATTCCGAATGAAGGGTGTCAAACTGTGCATTTAAATTTATGGAGACAGCCACAAAATTACACTCCTTCGAAAGAACAAGAAGTAGTAATTAAAAAATTTCAGTATCAAGAAAATAACTAAAAATAACTATAACCAAATGTTTTATGAATTTATCAACCATTAAATCTCCAGGGGTTTATATCAATGAAGTAAATGCTTTTGGAAACTCAGTAGTACCTGTTGCTACTGCAGTTCCCGCATTTATTGGGTATACGCCACAAGCTATGTACGAAGGGAAATCGTACACGAATGTACCTACAAAAATTACATCGTTCGCAGATTTTCAAGCTATTTTTTGCTTGCCCAATCCACCTGCGCCCGCAGACCCTGCAAAACAATACGAACCAGAATATTATTTAGTAAAACAAGATAGTCAGCCTACAAAAGGAGACTACATGATGATTGGGAGTGATTTTTACTCAATTTTACCAGATCCTAGTACAGTTTACTACCTATATAATAGTATAAAATTGTTTTATGATAATGGAGGAGGAGATGCTTATATCGTTTCAGTTGGGGCTTACGGGACACCATCGGGAACTCCTGCAACTGTTGGTGAACACGTGGTGAATCCAAATGTGCAAATCAATCAATTAACCAATGGTTTAGCCTTACTTAAGCAAGAGCAAGAACCAACAATGTATATATGTCCAGAGGCAACATTATTATCAATAGAAAACAATGCCTCTTTAATGCAAGCCATGCTATTACAGTCTACAGAAATGCAAACAGCAGTATGTATTTTTGACATTATTGGTGGTGATGATCCAGATCCATTAATGTATATGGATGATATTGAGGCATTTCGTAATAGTACAGGATCTAATGGGTTAGATTATGGAACAGCTTACTATCCTTTTGTAGGAACAACAGTAATGCAATCTACAGACATTGATTATACAAATCTTTTTGGAGGAGATGTAGCAAAATTAAAAGATATTTTAAGCCCTTCTGATAATCCTAACGTGACGGTTGATGCTATTATAGCAAATATTCAAAATCCACCAAATGGAAAAGCACTAACAGTTAGTCAGTACAATAATTCGTTGCTAGTAGCGAGTCCAACATATAGCACTATCATAGCTCATGTACTACAAGATGCAAACCTATTACCACCTAGTGGAGGTATGGCAGGAGTAATAACTACGGTAGATAACCAAGTTGGACCATGGCAATCACCAGCAAATACTTCTATGGTAGACGCCGTAAACCTACCAATAAGTTTATCGGAAACACAACAAGCTGATTTAAACGTAGATGCCATTTCAGGTAAATCTATTAATGCCATTCGATTTTTTAATGGATTGGGTATTTTAATATGGGGAGCAAGAACATTGGATGGGAATAGTAAAGATTGGAGGTATTTATCAGTAAGAAGAACAATGATTTTTTTGGAGCAATCTTGTAAACTAGCAGCAAATGCTTATGTATTTGCTCCTAACGATAAGAATACATGGGAAGCAGTAAAAGCAATGATTGGAAGCTTTTTAAATGGAATATGGAAACAAGGTGGTTTACAAGGAGCAAGTGCTTCTGATGCTTTTTCAGTAGAGTGCGGTTTGGGAACAACAATGACTTCTGAAGACATCTTAAACGGTTTTATGAATGTAACAGTAAAAGTAGCAATTGTACGACCTGCCGAATTTATAGTGTTGACTTTCCAACAACAAATGGCTACCTCTAGTTAATAGAAAGACTAGGGATTTAAAACAAAAGAAATAACCAAACAAATTAATATAAATAAAAAAAGAAAATTATGGCAACAGATGACGGTAGCGTAGAAGGCGCAACATGGCCCATGCCAAAGTTCCGATTTGAAGTAGACTTAGGAACTGAATTAACAGGAGTCGCATTTCAGGAAGTATCTGGAATGGATGTAGAGAACCAAATTATAGAATATCGTAAAAGCAATAGTCCGTTGTTTTCTACAGAGAAAATGCCAGGAATTGTTAAATACGGTAATGTAACTATGAAGCGTGGAGTGTTTGTAAATGACAATACTTTTTGGGATTGGCATGCAGAAATAAAAATGAACACAATTAAACGTAGAACAGTACTTATAAAACTATTAGATGAAGGCGGTAATGTAACGATGCAATGGCAGTTAAATAATGCATGGCCAACCAAAATATCGAGTACCGATTTAAAATCTGATGGAAACGAAGTTGCTGTCGATACTATTGAGATTGCACATGAAGAACTCATTATAACAAATGGCAAATAAGAACAAGGCTAAGACAGAAGATAAAGTAGGTAAATTTCCTGTAGGCTTTTATTTCTCTGTTTCATTTGATAGTAGTGAAGGTTTGCCTTTTCAACAAGTATCAGGTCTAACCAAAGAACAAACAGTAGAAGAAGTAGCAGGAGGCGGAGAAAATAGGTTTAAATACCGCCTCCCTGCTGTTTCAGTCAGTAAAAACTTGGTGCTCAAAAGAGCACTGGTACCTAAAGGAGATGCATTAACTAAATGGTGTAAAGAAACTATAGATGGCGGTTTGGCTAAACCGATACAAACCAAAACAGTTTCAGTAAACCTTTTGAATAAGGAAGGACAAGTATCTATGAAGTGGAATTTTTATAAAGCATACCCAATTAAATATTCAATTTCTGATCTTAAATCACAAGAGAGTGAAGTTTTAATCGATACAATAGAATTGGCCTACATACATTTTACAACATCTTAACACGAGTATTAAAAGCAAACCAATGCCTGTAGAAATTAGAGAATTAGTTATAAAAACTCAAATCATTACCGAAAAAGAGCAATCTACATCTTTTGAAGAGCAAGATTTTAATGTCTTGAAAGAAGAATTGATGGAAATGTGTAAACGCATGCTTACTGAAGGAGTGAGAAAAACAAATTATAGACGATAAATTATGGGACTAGAATTTTTGAAAATAACAGGATATACTGATGAAAATTTTAGCACAGCTCTTCCGGGAGAACCTTACAAAGTAATGATCAATCCAAATTCTATAAAGTGGAATAGAAAGATTTGTTACAACGAGCAACAACCGATAGATTCTAGCAAACCTTCTCAGAAGTATAAAAACACACCTAGTGATGAATTAAGTTTTGAAATTGTAATTGATTGTACAGGGGTAGTCTTCTCAAAAAGAATTGATATGGCTAAAGAAATTAAAGCCTTAGAAGATATTGTATATACATACAATGGTAAAATTCATCGTCCTAATTATGTGAAAATTCAATGGGGAGCCAACTTATCGTTTAATAGTGTTTTAAAAACGTTTAATACTACCTATACATTGTTTAGACCAGATGGAAGTCCGCTAAGAGCAAAAATTTCATTGAGTTTTGGAGAATACGTATCAGAAAAAAAGAAAAAAAAGAAAGAAAAAAAAGAGTCACCAGATGTTACACATTTAGTAGAAGTAGTTGAAGGTGAAAGTTTACCTCAATTATGCAATAAGGTGTGGAATTCGCCCAATCATTATATACAGGTAGCAAAATATAACGGGTTAAATAAGTTTAGAAAATTAAAAGGAGGACAAGAATTAATTTTTCCTCCAATTATTAAACCTATAGTATCATGAGTGGAACAACAGACATAAAAAGTGGAGGATTGGTAACTTTTGATATAAAAGTTGACGGTAAGATAATTCCAGATACTGTTGAGGTAGAACGTATTATTGTTGAAAAATCTATAAACAGAATAGCAAGAGCGACTCTAGTAATTCTCGATGGAAATGCTGCTACTGAAGGATTTTCTGTAAGCTCCTCTACAACTTTTGTTCCAGGGAATAAAGTACAAATAGCAGTAGGTTATGACTCTGTAAATGAACCTGTTTTTGAAGGAATAATAACCAAACAAAATATACGAGTACACGGAACCACTGGCCCTACATTAGAAGTTGAATGCAGAGATGAGGCCATTCGTATGATTGTAGGACGTAAAAGCCTTACTTTCTCCAAGAAAAAAGATAGTGAAATAATTTCTTCAATTATAGGCACATATTCAGGTTTATCAGCCGATGTAACAGCTACAAAAACCAAGTGGGCAGAACAAGTACAATACTACACAACTGATTGGGATTTTATTATGGCTAGAGCAGAAATAAATGGGATGGTGGTAACAACACTTAATGGTAAAGTAGCTGTTTTTCCACCTGATAAAGATAAAAAATCTGTGCTTGAAATTGAGTATGGAAACAACTTGTTAGAGTTCAATGCCGATTTAGATGCCATAACTCAGTTAGCTTCAGTAAAAGGGGAGTCATGGGGATTTCCTTCTCAAAAAATAACAGCAAGTTCCGCCAGTAATAATTATGCAGGAGCAGGAAACTTATCTAGTAAAAAATTATCAGAAGTAGTAGGGTTAAAAGAATTTAAAGTACAAACCACTGCACCTTTAGCAGCAGCAGATTTGACCAATTGGTCAAAAGCAACACTCCTTAAAAGTGAGTTTTCAAAAATAAGAGGAGAGGTTAAGTTTCAAGGAAGTAATAATGTAAATCCGGGAAAATATATAACGTTAACTGGCTTGGGAGATCGATTTAATGGAGATCATTTAATGTCTAATATTATACACACTATCGCAGAAGGAAATTGGATAACTGAAGTAACCGTAGGATTATCTCCTAGTTGGTTTACGGAAGAACCAGATGTAATGGCGCCTCCTGCTTCAGGATTGTTACCTGGTGTTCAAGGACTCTTTAATGCCACGGTTAAGAAGCTGTATGAAGACCCGGATAATCAATATAGGATACTAATAGATATCCCATTATTTGATTCGAAAGGACAGGGAGTTTGGGCTCGTTTAGCCAATTTTTATGCAACATCAGGAGCAGGAGCCTTTTTTTTACCTGAAGTGGGGGATGAGGTGGTGGTAGGTTTTTTAAATGAAGACCCAAGATACCCTATAATCTTAGGAAGCTTATACAGTAGCACAAAAAACAAACCCTTTAAGAGCTTAGCACCAAACCAAAAAAACACAAAGAAAGCAATTGTATCTAAACAGGGAGTTTTTATTGAGTTTGATGATGAAAATAAAGTGTTTACCATAGAAACCCCTAGTAAAAACACAGCCATTTTTAATGACAAAACAAAAGAGGTAACCATAAAAGATCAACATAGTAACAGTATTGTAATGTCTTCTAGCGGGATAGCTATTAAAAGTGCAAAAAATATTTCAATAGAAGCCACTCAAAAAGTAACAATAAAAGGAAAACAAGGGGTTGTTGTAGACAGTTCTCCAGGAGATGTTACTGTAAAAGGAACCAATATTAAACAAACAGCCAATGTTAAGTTTTCAGCCAAAGGAAACGCTCAAGCAGAATTACAAGCAGGAGCTCAAACGACCATCAAAGGAGCAATGGTAATGATTAATTAATAAAAACAAAAATATGCCACCAGCAGCAAGATTAACAGATTTTCATGAATGTCCTATGCAAACACCAGCGGTACCTTCACCCATACCACATGTTGGAGGTCCGATTGTTGGCCCAGGGCAACCAAATGTATTAATAGGAAAATTACCTGCAGCAAAAGTAGGGGATATGTTAGTATGTGTAGGGCCTCCAGATACAATTGTAAAAGGCTCTGCAACTGTAAAAATAGGGGGAATGCCAGCAGCCAGAATGGGAGACCCAACAGCACATGGTGGAAAAATAATGCTAGGAGCTTTTAATGTAATGATAGGTGGGTAATATTAATGTAAATAGAAAGAAGGAATTTTTAGGGGCAGGTTGGGCTTTCCCAGTAACATTTTCAGTAGGAAATTACCAACTTGAAATTACTAGATATGAGAATAATATTAAAGATTCTATAGAGGTAATTATGCAAACCAATTTTGGTGAACGACCTATGAATCCACAATTTGGTTCTGGTCTTCAGCAGTATTTTTTTCAAGAAATGAATGAAACTCTTAAAGCTGAAATAAAAGACACAGTAACAAATAGCTTACTAAATAATGAACCTAGAATAAGTGTTTTAAATGTTGAAGTAGAGTATATTGATGTTTTAGAGGGCCTAGTAGAGGTTACGATAGATTATGAATACAACCAAACAAATACACGACATAACTATGTATATCCTTTCTATTTAAAAGAAGGAACCAACTTGTAATAAATGAATGTAATTGACCAAAATAAAATACTTAACTCGCTAGAATTAGCGCTAGAGAATCACACTCGTTTGATTGATAGTCGAACAGAGAAAGATGATTTGAATTTTTTGGCCAACTTCGCATCGTTACTTAATTTTTATGATAAAACAAATTCAGTAAATGGAGATTGGAGTCCTTTTTTACTCAAAGATCCAGTGTTTTTAATTGCTTCAATAGCAAAGACACCTTATCAAAAAATACATTCTTTGTTCGTACAAACTTGTATAAATTTAGAAGAGTTACTGGTGTGTAAAAAAACTACTTCAGAAGCCAACAAACAGCACAAAAGCATCGCAAATTGTTTTAACCAGTTATTTAATCAACTACTAAGTGTTTTTCATCTCGTTGAAAGATGGATTCATTATATGTTAGAATCACCCCTTACCTATAATTTAAAAAACTATACGATTAACCAAGTAAAAGAAAAGTATAGTCAGTTTTTGTGGGCACTTATTTGGTTAAAAGAGCAACTACACATAAGCAAACAAATACAAGGCATAACTTCAGTAAACAAATATTTTTATACCATATTCAATCCAAAAATTTGGAAACAAGCTGATGTGAAAATTCCGTATTCGGAATTGCTAGCACTTGCCTATCCATTAAAAGAAAATACAGCATATGATTTTTACAATTCGTTAAAAACAACAGGAGAAATTATTTTTTCATTCTTCAATAGTATTATAGAATATTCATTTGTAGAATTTAAAAACATAAAAAAAGAGAAAAGTTTATTTCCTGATACTTTGTTACTTCATACATTCACAGAATTGATGAAAATTTATAAAAATCAATTGAATGGACTCACAGAAAAACATTTAAGATTTTATTATAAAGACATTTTACGTCAAAAAAAACAGTTAGCTAAAGCCGATTCAGTTTTTGTATGTGCAGATTTGTCTGAAGTAAAGATTCCTTTTCAGTTAAAAAAAGATACATTATTTACAGCTGGACAGTATGCTGATGAATCAACAATTTTATTTAAAGCTATAAATAATGTTTCCTTGAATCCAGCTAGTATTTCAGAAGCATATACACTTACTCAAAAAAACAAAGAGAACGGTTTATCTAAACTCTATAAAAAGCAAGTTGAAGACGTAGGAACAGTACAAAGAAATGAAGGAGGAAACATTGAAGGCTGGAAAACGTTTGGTTCACAAAATACTCCCGAAGGAAAAGACGTACGATTAGGTTTTGCAATAGCATCTCCTGTATTACAACTAAAAGAAGGAGATAGAGAGGTACATCTAAGCTTTACTTTTTTAACTAAAGTAAATAGTCTGAGTTTTTTTAAAAGAGGAAAATATTATTTAAGCACAGAAGAAGCGTGGTATGCGCTATCTAAAGAGAATATTGAAATAACTAGCAATAGTAACAACAAATACCAAGTTCATTTTAAAATTACTCTTGGAAAAACTAGTCCTGCAATAGTCTCTTTTCAAGAAAATCCAGATGGCATAGTAAGTTCGTGGCCTATGTTTAAAATGAGTTATGATGAATTTGTGGATATCACAAACCCTCCCCAAATTAAATCGTTAGAAATAAAAGTAGCTGTAAAAGAAATAAACTCTTTTCAATTGTATAACGATTATGGATTGTTAGCAACGGAAAAACCTTTTCAACCTTTAGGTCCCACGCCCGAAAAAGACCAAAGTTTTATGATTGGCAGTTCTGAAATTTTTAGCAAGCCAGTAAAAAATTTTTCAATACAATTAAACTGGAATAATTTACCCACTGCTTTTACAAGTTACTACCAACAGTACAACAAATATTTGGCAGGTTATTATAATGACTTACCTAGTATTATTGAAGCTAAAGAAAAAAAGGAAACACCATTTTTTAGCAGAATATGGCCTTTTAATAAAAAGAAGAGAGTAATAACAACCCCCATTTACGATACGCCATTTAATGATGAGTGCTTTGAAGTAGTATTTCAATTACTTCAAAATAAAGAATGGATTCCGTTTGAAATGAATACAAGTAGCTCTTTTTTAGATAGTTTACTTCTAAAAAAGAAGTCCGATACCTACAAAAGAGAATTGTTTCAAAAGATACACTATGTCAATGCCAGTATAAAAGTTAGAGATGTGTTAACCATAAAAAAGCAACTAGAAGTTGATGAGTTATTTACGATTAAAGAGGTTTTAAAGGTGAGGGCGAACCTAAATATAAATGACAAATTATCGATAGAAGTTGCTCTAAAAATAAAAGGATTTTTAAAAATAGAAGAACGATTAGTTGTAAGTGATATTTTAAAAATAAAAGAAGATTTAAGTATTAATTACTTAACAAAAAATCAAGAAAAAGTAAAGGTAACCGAACTTTTTGAGTTTAATCAAGACTTAAAGGCAGCTGATGTTTTTCTATTAAATGAAAAAGTAAGCGTGGATAATACATTAGAAATTCAAAACCACTTAAAGAGTTCGAAAATAGTGTTTTATAAAAATCATAAAGTAGCCTCATTAGATTTAGAAGTTAAAAACCAACTATCTATCAATGCTCACTTAAAAATTGAAGACGTTTTTGAAGTTAATAAGAATTTGACAGTAAGCGATTTGCTAACAGCTAGAGGAAAAGAAATTGTTAGGTTAAAAAAAGACATAAATTTAAACGATTTATTAATACTACATCCAGAAAACTCAAGTACTCACATAAATTGTGTAGGAAACTTAGTTCTTGAAGATGAACTAAAAGGTACTACTGATTTTGATATTCATGGAAAGTTGCAGTTTGAAGGAGATGTGGGTATAGAACATACCATAAAGATCCAAGAAAGATTTTCTTTTCAAGAAGTTGTTAATATAAACATTCAGCGAATTGAAAAAAATGCCACAGTTCGAATAAGTAAACTTAATAGTGATAGTGTTTTTGGATCTACAAAAATTTCAAAAGTTCAAAAAGATATAAATCCTACGATTCAAAATGTACCTATAGAATTTACTGAACAAACGTCAACAGGATTTATACGTATGCAATTGATAGGTCCAAAATACGGGTTTGGATCAGCATTGTATTCAAAAATAGTTAGTGCTATAGCCTTATATAATGCCGACGGTATAGCGTTGAACTTTAAAGATGGAAAGATTAAGTACCCATTAGCTAAACCGGCAAATGAACCCTATACACCTGTTGTAGGCGTATTTAAAGGAGAGTATACAAGTAGCGTAACGTATAACTTTTTACATAAAGAAAATGAATATCCATTACAATGTTTTTATTACGATGTTTTTAAAAACTATAAAGTATATGATACTAGTTTAACGAAGAAAAGAAATGCTGAGATACGAAATGGTTTCCCTGCATTGTTACCAAAAGTTGAAAATAAAGGAAACTTGTTTTTAGCATTAGAAAAAGTAAAAGCCCCCGCAGCAGTGAGTTTTTATTTTGAGCTGGCACAAAGTTATACAGTCCCAAATCACGGTAAACAAGAAATTAACTATAAATATTTAGCACAATATAGTTGGGAAGCATTGCCTTTACTTTCAGACACAACTGGTGGATTTGGTTGTTCAGGTATTGTTACCTGTAACATTCCGTCAAGTATCGCAACTACACATACCACAATGCCCAATGATAAGTATTGGATATGTATTGGAGTGAAAAACAATCCAGATGCATATTGTGAAACTACTTTTTTAAAGACAAACGGTTTTGAATTACAACGAACAGGAGAAACGTATAAAAGTACTTTGGAAAGACCAGAAATAAAGGCAGATGTAATTGAAAGTCCGTATACATCCATCCCCGAAATTGCTACCGTTGTGCAACCATTTCCTTCTTTTGGAGGAAAGATGGCTGAAACAGAAAAGCAAATGAACAAACGAGTAAGTGTACGGTTAAAAACGAAAGCTAGGGTAGTAACAAGTCAAGATTATTACAGAGAAGTCAAGGAAGTGTTTTCCGAAGTATACTACGTAAAAACGAGCTATGAAAACCAGCTAAAGAAAACGATGGTATATGTAGTTAAAAAAAGTCAAAAAAGTACCGATTCAATGGCGTTCAGACCTCTCGTAAATCAATGTTATCAAGAAAAAATACACACATATTTAGAACATAGAGCTTCTGGGTTTGCTAATATTCAGGTAAGTAATTTTGAATTGATTTATGTCAAAATAAAAGGAGAAGTTAAAGTTGTTGCTGGATACGAACCTAAAGGAGTGGCTCAGAAAATAAATACAGGTATTAATGTTTTTTTATCACCTTGGATAACGACTTCACAAAAACAAATAACCATCAATAAAGGAGTGAGTGTTGCCCAGCTTTCCGAGTTTATAAAGAGCTTTAAAGAAGTTGAGAATATTACATTTTTAGAATTTTATCTAGGAAAAAAAGAGCACGACTCTGGAAAAATTATATACAAAAGCATGCCCTATCATGCGGTAAGTGTTTTAGATATAAAATTATCAAACTTACTAGTCCCATCATTAAATAACACAGAAATAATTTACATGTAATGGAAGCATTGAATTGTATAGAAAATACCAGATTACCTATAGAACTTAACTTTGAAGAGCTCAAAGCATTGGGACTTGCTTATATTCAAAAAAACAACAATAATACTTGGACGAATCTTAATCCAAGTGATCCAGGAGTTACAATTTTAGATCAGTTGTGCTTTGCTTTAACGGAATTGGGATACTGTACTAATTTTTCAATCAAAGATATTTTAACCGATAAGAACGGAGAGTTAATAGTAAAAAATCAATTTTATCTACCAGAAAATATACTAACAACATCGCCAGTTACAATTAATGATTTTAGAAAATATGTGGTTGATCAAGTAAAAGAACTAGTAAACTTACAAATAAGCCCTCTGCAAAGTCAGCATAATGTTTACAAGGTAGAAGTACTGATAAATCGAAGAATTGATAAAAACAAACAGGTTGAAATACTTTTTCCCAATAATGAAGAAAAAGAAGGAACTAAAAAGAGTCAAGAAGCCATTATTTTAGAACATACTTTTTTTGTTCTGAATTCTTGTAGAAACCTAGGAGAATTGTTTTTGTATCCAACTTCTCTTAGCACTAAAAAGCATCAGGTATATGGAGAGCTAGAAATAGAAAACGGACATGATGTAAATAGTATTTTAATAGAAATAGAAACAGCAATAAACAACTATGTATTTCCAAAGTTAATTCAAGCAGGATATAATGAGTTAAAGGAAGAAGAAACGACAAATACTATTTTTAATGGACCAAAATTAACTAATGGATGGATTGCAGAAAGTAACATGCTTCCAAAGAAAAACAGAGTTCAAGCTTATGAATTAACAAAAGTTATTCAATCGATAAAAGGAGTGTTGTCCATTTCAAATGTGTCATTTGGAGGTACTGAGACAATGTATGAAGTATGTTCTTCTGAGGATGAAATATTGGTGTTTGGTTTTATTGATTCATCAGAGAATAAAAGCAACAGTTTGCAGGTTTTTACAAAAGGAAAAGATATCAGTGCTAGTATAAAAGCTTCCGTTGTAAAAGAATTATCAGGATTAGACGATGCTAATAGTCAAATTAGTAAAGTGTCTACGGTTAAAATGGCTCCAGCGTTACCCAAAGGAACCTATAGAGATATTAATAGTTATTATTCTATTCAAAATACATTTCCAAGCATCTACACTGTGGGTAATGAAGGAGTAAGTGCTAATGCAACTGCTTTTCAAATAGCACAATCTAGACAGCTAAAAGGATATTTAACATTGTTCGATCAAGTATTAACTAATCAGTTTATGCAACTGGCTAGTATTAATAAGCTCTTTTCTTTTGAAAACGCTGTAACAGGAGCACCCGCTGATGAAGAACAATTTTATAGTGTTCAAACAGCTTTTGAAAATGAACATCCTGAGTATCCATCACCTTTTGTTTGTTTTTCACCAACCTACTATTATCAATCATTGTATAAGGAGGTTCCTCATATACGTCCTTTACTACGCAATTTTAAAAAGCATGAGTTCGGTTATGAAATTCAACCTATTACACAAACAGTAAATAATAGTTGGGAAAAGTATCAAAATGATCCTTATAACTCTTATATGTGGGGATTGATGTCTTTTATGGAAGATGAAGAGGTAAATTTAGAAAGAAGAAACAAAATACTAAATCATTTATTGGCAAGACATGGTGAGTCGCCAATATTAATAGATACTATTATTGAAGGCACGGTGTATTCGGGAAATTCGCAAAAAGATAAAGTCATTATCAAAAGCTTGTATTTGCAAAATTTAGGGCTTTTATCGTATTACAGAACCAAAGCATATAATTTCATAGGGGCCTCACCATTAACAATAAATTATATAGAACACTCTTATGAGTTACCAGAGAAAGAATATAAAGAGCTGCAAAAAAAGCTAATTCAGGGAAATCAAAAAAACTTCATTTTTGATACTCTTAACGTAGAAAAAGAGCAAAAAATAACCCAAATAGATTTTACAGATTTTTCGGCAATAGAGCTAAAATTAAATCTACTATTTGCTTTGAATATTTATTATCAAGATTACTTGATAAACTATAACGATGCCTATGCGTATTGGTTGATTACACAACGAAAAGGTTTTTTATGTATAGAAACTAATTTGCTAAAAGAGTCGGCAGATTATGAAATAATAATTACGGAAGATTTTACAGGAGAATTATACTGGAAACTAGGTCAAAAACTAACGTATAATGAACTTTTAAAATTAGAGCTTTTACTAAAAAAGCAAATTGGCTTTGCAGAATTAAAAAAAATATATCCCCTCGTAAAAGTGGAAAAAAGCTACTGTAAGAAAAGTGCTTTTATAAACATAGAACATTCTGTGTACAAATGGCTAGTTAAAATACCTTTAGAAGAATATTCATTACCAATAACAGCTTCGTTTTTTGATAATGAACTTCTGTTAATTTTTCCTGAATTTTTTGAAGGGACTTCGAGTTTTAAAATTTCAGATTTTAAAAATAGGCTGTCTTGTTTTTTAGAAAGTGAACTGCCAGTACAAGTAACGACAAAGAACTTTTTTGTGAAAAACAATTTACTCAAAGAGTTAATAGTTGCGTATGCAAAATGGTATAATAATTTACGTTTTAATCAAGAAAATGGTGAATTACATGGTGCCGATTTAACAATTAGTGCAAGAAAGTTGATTAAAATACTAGTTAAATTAAATGGATTAGATCGTGATTAAAAACAACAATCATATCATAGCACGTTGCTATTGGAGTACTTCTTTCAATGATAAAGACAAGGGGGTAGAACTTCAAAATGCGATTAGTAACTGGAGTGAGCATCACATGCCTAGAAAAATAAAGAGTGTTTTTGATGTTGTATGTCCAGAAGAGCAAACTCTTAAAATTAAAAGTTTAGAACTCGATTTAGGAGTTATAAGGTATAAAAATTTACAAGAAGATTTACATCTGAAATTAAAAGAGCAACTGCTATTAAAACTTAGCGATATTTTAATGCATCCAAACAAATATGCCCAAAGTATTGAAGTTGTGACAAAAGAAAGCACCCATTTAGCAACGTTAAAATACTTTTTATTAAAAGGTGTCATGCCTTGGAACTATCAAAAAATAAAAGGATCGATTAATGAAATTTTTGAACATCAGTTGTTGCATAACAAGTATGAAATGATGCACATGATAAAGGTAGTTGGGATTCATGAATATGTGAGAAAAAGAATAGCGTGGCAGTTAAAAGAAGAAAATGTTAAAGAGATTATTAAGAGCTTAGAAAGAAGTAATGACAATTATATTATAGAGTTTTCTGAAGAGTTTGTGAAAGTCCAAGAACGAGAAGCCATGGTTAAAACAGGACTTCATGATTTTAAAAAGAATTTACTGTTTTGGATTCTCAATTACCTATTTGTAGAAAGAGGAACCATGTTTAATAAAATAGAATTTGTACAAAGCAATATTGAGCAAATGGCAAAGCATTTTAACATGGAATACCTCGAACTCTTTGCGCTGATTGAGGAGGCTGTTGATAAAGTACACGAGCATTCGTATGTTAAAAACAATTTTATTTTAATTCTTTCTATTCTTTCTCAAAAGCAGCAAAATACTTTTTATAAAAATCCTTCAACTAAAAAGCAAATAGAAAAGCAATGGCAGTTGTTAGAGCATTTATTACAATTAGCTAACAATCGTAATACACCGCATCAAAAAAAGCAACTCGAAGAACTCATACATCATTTATCAATCAAAAATCCAGTTCGGTTTAAAGAAATAATTACCTCATTGAATAAGAATTCATTAAATGAAGTAGCACTTAGTAACAATATATCAAAAGAGTCTTTGCAAATACTATTTGAAACACTGTCTCCTACCTGTGCGGAAAAAATAATAAATCAGATAGCATTTTTGGAGAAATTAGAATTAGAAAAACATTTTAAGACGTCAAAAAGATGGTTGCTTTCGAAAGGAATTCAGTATTTGAAAAAGAAAAATGGAGTATTTTCAAGTAAAGAATTTTCGAACTATATCATAACAGAACTGAATAGAATTCAAAGAACATCAAAAATAAAAATTTTTGAAAAGATATTAAATACTCCAATTTTAACAACAGATAAAAGCACTGAAACGTTGAGTGTTTTTAAAGAGTTAAAACAGCTATACAGGTTAGAGCTAACCAAAGAGATCCCTGTTTTTTCTGAAGAAAAACTAATGGAAATTCTTAATGAATTAGAAACTGGTTCGAAAAAAAGAAAAGAAGGAAACGTTAAAGAAAAATATTATAAAATTCTTCGTGTATGGCTTAAAGAAGATCCAAAATCTTTATGGAAAATATTGAAAGCTTATGAAAAGCAAAAATTTGTTAAAGAATTACTACTTGAATTACTAGACGATATCACAACAGTTATTCCGCTATTTAAAAAAGTATTTCCCAAACAGTATGAGATACTAACCAAACTAGAACTTAGTATTGATGAGGTTGTTCGTAGAAACTCGATGTTATCTCAAAATCTACAAACCGTAAAAAAGCTAGTATTATTTGAAGGAATAAAAATCTTAATAACCAAACAAAAACTAGATACCACTTCTTTTATAAAACTAGTTTTAGTACGAGTGAGTATTCAAAAAGAACAATTAAATAATAAATTGTATGAAGAGTTAATTGTCAGTGCTGTATCCTCATTTTTAGAAGAGCGTCAAGAGTTTTCAAATGCTCAAAAGAGAGAGTTGAAAATACTTGTTCGTACAATGAAGGTATCGTCTAAACTAGAGGAGTTAACTAGGTATATAAAAGAGCATCATAACAAACAAATAGAGGTAGCAGGAATCTTAACTCTTTTGATTCGCGAGAAAAAGATAAATACGAATGACTTTAAAAAACATGAAACTATAATAAGTCAATACTTATTAAGAGAGGGAGGGATATTGCAAGAAAACTTAATAAAAGAGTACCAAGAAAAAAGAAATTTACTTTATAAGAGCTACACAACTTTAGAACTCGAGAAAATCATTACAGAAATTTATTGGTTAAGTATCGCAGACTATCAAAGTTATAAAGGAGATAAAGCAAAATTTGAAACACTCTTTAAGAGGTCCGTTTTACAGTTTTTAGGTGCTTATAAGAGAGAAAAAAAGCAAATACGAAAAAACAAAAAACGGTTTATAGAAGAAAAAACAGTAATGAATCGTGTAAAGCTAAAAAGAGAAAGCTTTTTAGTAAAAGAAGTAGTATTTCATGTAAAAGAAGCGATTCAAAAAGGAGTTCTGGAAATCGTTATAAAAAAGAAAAAACTGCAATTAGAAGAAGTACTGCTTTTACTTCTAGAAGAATGTCCAGTATTGGTATTTGAGCTATTAAAGGATAAATCTATAAGAGTCAACCAACTTGAAAAGCTACAATTAATTATTTCTTTCAAACAGTTTACCGCATTAATTGTACGAAATGTAGTAAATAATAGCCTTAGTAGTGTCATGAAAGATGGTTTAATATTATACTGTTTGCTGGAGGAGTTAGCTGAAGTGACAAAAGAAATAGAAGCCAAATTTTGGAATAGCATTATACAACTAATTAGAGGAAGTAAGGAAAGAAAAGAATTAAAAAAGTTAGTTAGGGTAGTTCTGGAAGAGTTTTCAAAGAAAGAAATAAAAGCTTTGGAAGTAGTACATGTTATAAAAGATAAAAGTATGGAAATATCCAGTGTTTTACGAGAACTATTGGAGGAAGATAGCTTCGCATTTGAGTTGTTAGAGAAACCAATTAAAGAAAAGTATGAGTTTGAAATTATAACATCAAAATACAAAGCCGCTAGTTTAGAAAAACTGGTAACATCTTTATGTGTAGAAAGGAAAATACCGTCTTGGTTTTTACACACAACACCAATCACATTTGAGGAAGTATTGAATGACATTTTAAGAAATAGCCCGTTAACAATAGTATCAGTATTAAGAAGAAAAGCAATAACCGATACTCAACTGTATAAACTGGCTGAAAAAATAGAGGCTTTAACTCTAATTAAAATATTAAAAGAATTATATCCTAATCAACAAATCCAGTTAACAGCTATAGAGAAATTGCACAAGGCAATAAGAGCTATTTCAATAAAAAATATTAAGGCAGAAGAAATTCAGCAAATACTTCTAAAAAAAGTACTAAAAAGCTGGGTAACTTCTAATTGGAAGCTTATAGGAGCAGCTTCAATATGGAAAGAATTGTTATGGGAAGTGTGTACTAAGAAAGATGTAGAGGAATCTCTTTTTTTAGAGGCCTTAGAGAGTGTGAAAATACAATTACCAATGCAGTTACAAATGAGTTATAATGAATTGGGAAAATCGGAAAAAATTAAAAAAACAACTCAAAAAAAAGTGGATAAACAAGAAAATACAAACCAACAAAGTGAAGCTAGGTTAGCTGTTGGTATAGCCGTTCCAAATGCAGGAGTAGTATTGTTGAACAGTTACTTTTTAATACTATTTGAGCGACTCAAACTGGTAGAAGATAACAGCTTTGTTTCAGATGAAGCTCGTTTAGATGCCATTCATTATTTACAATATATAGTAACAGGAATGACCAAGACTGAAGAATCTTTTTTAGCACTGAATAAAGTACTATGTGGTGTTTCGTTGTCTCAACCGATACGTGAAGAAATACAAATGTTAAGTGAACATAAGCATTTAATAGAAGGGCTTATTGAAGCGGGTATTGGGTATTGGAGTGCTATTGGAGCAACTTCAATACAAGGCTTTAGAGGAAACTGGTTGGTGCGTAATGGCGTTTTAAGAGAAGAGGAAGATCGTTGGAGTTTGATAGTTGAAAAAAGGCCGTATGATATTTTGATGTTAAAATCTCCTTTTTCTTTTTCTATTATAAAATTACCATGGATGCCAAAGCCACTTCATGTAACGTGGCCTTTTTAAAGAAAAAAAAGAGGAGCTAAATGCTCGGTAGAGCGATAAAATAAATAATAACCTAAACCAAATTTTATGAATTCTTACAATGAAAATCTGCATTCTAGTGTCGTTTCGGCATTGAATGAGCAGGAATTAAAACTTCAGAAAACAAAAGCCACTCTTGACGCTTCGATGTTTTCACTATACTATGCTGAAGGAGCTCGAATAACCGCAGCTGAAAACTTACATAAAGCTAATGAGCAATTCAACTTTCAACAATTAGTAAAAGAACAAGCAGTTATTGATAGCGATTTAGCTACCAATGTATTAGCATCTGCTAATTTAGGAAATGAATTAGTAGCAAAGTCGGTAACAAATACTTCTGTTGCTGCGGCCAATGTACAAATAGCGTCCAATGCTATTTTAAAACTAGCAAGTGATACAGGAAGTATTTTTAGTATGGTTAATGCGGCCGATTACGGTACAGAAATTTACGATCAAAGCAAGGAAGCCTATGAGTTGATGAACAAAACAGCGTATTTAGCAGAGCAAACTTCACAATATAGCATGGAAGCTTCAACTTTAATAGCAGAAGTACCTTCCAACACACTATCTAAAAAAGCGCAAACAACAGACGCTTCTATTAAAAGTTTGTTAGAAGCAGTTACAACTAACTTTAATACAGCTTCAGCTAACGTAGCAGCCTCATCAGCATCACTTGCAGGTACAAACTCAAAAGAAAAAGTAGCAGAAGGAACTTTAGAAAACACAAATACAGTTTATAATTCTGAGGTACAGGCCTACGGTTTGTACAATAAAGAGTTGAACTTAAACTTGTTAGTGAAAGTACCTGATGTGGTTGGGGAACGAAGTAATTATAAAGTGAGTTTTAACAGCTACCAAAGTCCATTTACGAACAAAAGAAAAGGAGGATACCCCGTAAAAGGTTATTATATCTTTTTAGTAAAAAATGACAGGAAAGATACTTTTTCAATTTCAGATGCAGAAGCATTAATTTTAACGGAACCAACTTCTAAGAGGTATGTAGAAATGCCAAGTGAAAGAAGTGCAAAAAATGAAATAGATATTTACCAATCACAGTTAAAAGATGTCGATGGTGCATCTATGGAGTTAGGAGAAAACTATGTAGTATTTGTTTTTGCATTGCTAAATAATGAATACAAGAAACTACTAAACACTTTTGATGATTATTTATCGGCACCGTCAGCTGTGTTTAGCTTAACAAAACAATTGGCTGCTCCAGCTTCAGAAACAATTAAGGTGATAGAAAATAAAATGATATTTCACATTGATGAAAATGATGGTAATGAAGTAGAATACCGTTGTATGTTTTTACCAAATAATAAGAAGTTTGTAAAAGGATTATTAACTGTAGAAGGGTTAAAAACAATTGAAAGTGAAACAAGGAAGTTAGAAAGAATAGCCGATAAGTATGATCCAATTATAGCGAAGTTAGAATCGGAAATAAACAACCTTACTTCAGAAAAAGGAGGGGTTGAAGATTTGTTGCTAACAAATCAAGAAGAGCTGTCATCAGATGATTTAGAAACAAAAGAACTTAAAAAGTTAAAAGACGAGCGTAAAAAGCTAAAATCAGATCAGGATAAAACTACTTCGCAAATAGCAAAGTTAGAAAAAGAGTTAAAAATAGTTGAACGCAGAAAGCAACAAGCAATCAATAGTATTGAAACACCAAAACATATTCAACCAGGATTCTTTTTTAATTACACAGTTGCTTCTGGGTTGAATATAGAAACCTATTCGCTTGCTCAGAAAACGGATAAAGAAAATGAATGGGAGGTTGAAATAACAACAAGTACCACAGATAATTTTGGGAATCGATTGCATGAAGATGATAAGTATATTCCAGTAGTATTAGCAATGCCTGATGAAGGAGAAGTAGTGAATAAACAGATTGTTGGAGCGTTATCAGACTTTCAAAAAACCAAAGACTTTACTTATACACCTAAAAAATAAAACGAACCATGGCAACATTAAATATAATTAATACGATTCCTAATAAATACGGAATTACAGAAAAAAAGAAATCAGAATTAGATGCATTAACCAATCAAGTTTTGTATGCACAAGACAGAGTTGAACAATTACAAGCTATTGTAAATTCACTAACAGAAAAATCACAATTATTGCAGACGCAGTTAGCTACTGAGAAAGCAAATAAAGGTTTAGCGTTAAGCAATAAAGAGTTGTTAGATCAAGTAGTAGATAATGTAATTGATTTGCTAACAGCCTCTCATGGTGCTTTTGATAAAGTGGTGTATTCAGATTCAAAAATTAAGGAAGTTTCTAATAGTATCAAAAACGTTACAGATAAGTTGATTTACTCCGCGGAAGTAGTTAATAAATTATCAAATTTAGTAATCAGAAAAAAAGCACAAAACCCATTGATTTCTGATGAATTAATAACGATGGTTACCAATGCAGGAAAAGATGCTAATAATGCAGTAGCATTAACACTAACAGCATTAAACTCAGTGTTTGCTTCACAGGCAACTACAGTAGAATCAGAAGGAACTATGTCGTTAGAGTATTTATATGCAATTAAGTTGTACGAGTTTATTACAGGAGAAGACCTATCAGATGATCCTGCTGATGAAACTTCAAAAAAGATACTTAACATATTAGATAAAATTAGGCTTAATAAGAGAAAAATTATCATCATCGAAGAAGAAACTATTGTGAATGAGCCAGAAAAGGCAAGTATTAAAGAGTTGATATACAAAGCCTATAATAGAGCATCTTTAAGATACAAGCAAGTATTAACAGCTAGTAATGATGCTGCGAAACAGCTTAGTGAAGCAGAAACGGCTTTAAGCAAAGAAATGGGGGTTTTAAACTCATTGCAATCAGGATTAGCAGCAGCAAATGCAGCGGCTTTAGCTTCTTAATGTTAAATGAAAAAGGTAAGAGATTGTCTTTATGATAATTTTATTATAAAGGCAACCTCTTTTTAATAGATAACTAGTTAGAATGTATCTCAATAAAAAGAACCTTAAAGTAGGTAGGGATTCGACAAATGTGCTAGATAGAGCCGGGACTAAGGCGTTTCAGTTGGTAGACAATAGAAAAGGCTTAGAATCAGAGAATATAATTCAGAAAATGCATAGCGATTCTGAAGATGGTTATGAAGGTGATTTTGAAGATGATTCTGAAAATGAGTATGAACCAGAATCAGAGGATGAAAGGATTGATTCAGAAGAAATTTTTTATGATAAACCATATAGAGGCTCTCGTTTTTTTTACACAAGCAAAGATCAAGACACTAGAAAGAATCTTATTGAGCGTCAAACAGGTTCTGATGGAGAATTACATTCAGGATTTTATGGCGATGGCCCTGTGATAAAATTAGATAGTAAAGGAAGAGAGATAAGAGAACATAATAAGAAATCAACAAAGAACAAACAGCCAGATATAGATCATATCATAGATTTTGTGGCTATTGATGATGAAGTTAATAAATACGATGATAGTGATCTTTCATCAGATGAAACAGAAGAGTTTAAAAACTACTTATATAATTTTGAAGGTAATTTAGAGATTTTATCAAAAAGTGCTCACAAATCTAAAAGAAGGTATACACGAGAAACAGTAACAAAAAAAATAAGTAATGAAGCTAGAGAACTTGTAAAAGAACAAAGGAAAAATTTTAAAACAGATGTTAAAGCTCAAAAAAGATTAAAAGGTAGACGTAAAAAGTCAAAAAAAAAGCTAGTCAAAAAGTAAAACCATTACAGTACACATAACTTTATAAAAACATTATAACCATGAAAAATATCACCAAAAAGTTTTACATCGATTTTTATAATAGAACTAATGGTTTTATTCCTTCAAAACCATTAAATCAACACATATACCCGGGTGATTTTTTTCAAATACACAAAGGAGAAGTGATTGTATTGGGTAATATTTTTAAAAACAACATTGTAGCTATTGATGAAGTAGAGTTAGAATATGGAATAGAGCTCAGCTCATATAATTGGAATTTTAGTAATGGAGTTACAAAACCATACTCTGGTAGAGATAGCGGTAAAAATCCTATTGAAGGAAACTTTGGTTACAGTAAGCAAATACTAGCTTTTCAAGAGTTTGGAAGCTTTTTTTTTACAAGCGAACAACCAGAGGCGGTTAGAATTTTAAATTGGAACGAAATAGCTTCAGAATTAATCATCAAACTTACACAAGTTTTGTATTCTTTTAGAGAACTGTATGTCGTTACAGAGAGTGTAACTACCAACGCTTGGGCATTGGCAGTTTCAGGATCTGATAAAGGAGAGTTAGAAATAGCTTCAGAAGCAGAGAGTTCAGGATTAATTGAACTATTTGGAAAAGCAAGTTCAAAAACAATTCAAGCAAGAGACATAGAATACTATAACAGGGAAAACAAAAGAATTCCGTCTTTTTTTAAAGCAAAGAAACTCATAGTACAACCAGAAAAGCTAGAAGTTTTTATAAGTAATTTAATAAGAGAAAGAACTGGTGTAATAGATTGGGCAAATCGTATGTTTAAAAATAGCTTTCATAATGAAACATTTACTGTTGCTATTCCTAAAAATAAACCGATATCTGTATTAGATATGCTACAAGCAAATCAGTTAAATCCGAACACAGCATTACAATATTTTACATGGGAAAATGCGAGTTTAGATGATGTAGAAAAATTATTTATTTCTTATGGAGATTAAAAATAACATACAAGCGTTATATAATGAAGTTTTGTGGTTACAAGAAGTCATACATAATGTTATAAGTACTTATTTAGAGCATGAAGGGGAAAGACCTCATTGGACACAAATACCACAACCCAATATAAGAAAAGAAGAATCCACTTACGCTGAATGTGTACAAGCATGGGAACTAAATAGCTATCAGAGATTAGCATTAGCATTGGCGCTAGCTCCGCAATTAAAACCAGAAATTTTAGATGTTTTCTTTGGGAGGAATAAAATTTATGATCGTGGTTTTACAGAATTTGGCGGAGTAATAGAAAAGAATCATAGCGGTTTTTTACCTACAGGGCAAACATTACTATTTTTAATTACTGCAACAGAACCACATTTAAGAAATAAGGTTATAGAAATTTTTAGCAAGGAAAACATCCTCATAAAAGAACAAGTAATATGTATTGAAGAAACAGAAAGTTTTATACCTGAGTATAATGGAATATTAGCTTTTAGCAAACGATGGTTTCACTTTTTTGTTACTGGAGAAAAAACAAAACTAGAGCATAGTAGTAGTTTTCCTGCTCAAAAAATTACAACCCATTTAGAATGGGAAGATGTGGTTTTGAACGATGTGGTAATGGATCAGGTATTAGAATTAAAATCATGGTTGCAACATGGAAACACTTTGATGAAGGAATGGGAATTGTTTAAAAAAATTAAACCAGGCTATAGGGCGCTTTTTTATGGTCCACCTGGAACAGGAAAAACCTTAACGGTTTCTCTGTTAGGAAAAGTATCAAAACGAGAAGTATATCGGGTAGATTTATCGATGATTGTTTCAAAATATATTGGAGAAACTGAGAAAAACTTATCAAAAATTTTCGATATCGCTCAGTACAAAGATTGGATACTCTTTTTTGATGAAGCAGATGCACTGTTTGGAAAACGTACAGAAGCTAATAGCTCTAATGATCGGCATGCCAATCAACAAACATCTTATTTGTTACAGCGAATAGAAGACTTCCCTGGAGTAGTTATTTTGGCTTCCAATTTAAAAGGAAACATGGATGCTGCTTTTACCAGAAGGTTTCAATCCATGATTCATTTTAGCATGCCAGAAGTTAATGAGCGCTATCAATTATGGAAAAATGCTTTTTCAGGAAAATGTACACTGCATCCAAATATAGATGTGTGGAAAATAGCAGAAGCATATGAATTGGCGGGGGGAGCAATAATTAATGTACTCCGTTTTTGTGCTTTATCGGCTATTACTCGTAATGATACAGTAGTTACAAAAGAAGAACTTTTAGAAGGAATTCGAAAAGAGTTTAAAAAAGAGAATAAGACAATAACTATTTTCTAAGATGGGAGAATATATAAAACATAAGAAAGAAAAAGAATCAAACATTTTTCAAAGAAGAGAAGGTAAAGGAAGTTTTCTAGAAGATAATAGAGGTCAAAATTTACCACCCATTCAAAGAGGCAAAAAAAATAAAGGTGACGATAGTGAAGATGATTATCAACCACCATGGGCGAAAAAACAAAAAAGATTTGCATTTACAGCAGATAAACCTACTAAACTGATCAAAAAAACAGCTCATAAAAGAAAACATTATGACAAAGAAAAATATGATGCAGTTTATACATGTCCAGCCTGTAGGAGACCTCTAGGATATATAAATAAAGGGTCTCAAAAAATGAATTTGACTAAGTTTTCTTATACAAGTAAGAATAATAATTTAAAAAGTCAAAGGGCATTAACATTAGATCATTCCCCGCCTTGGGCAGGAAGACTACGTAAATTAGAAAGCAGAAATGCTACGGATCAAGAAATGAAAGATGATTATAATGATGAAGATAGACTAAGAGCTTTATGTAAAAAATGCAATGAAAGTCATAAATACGAAAGTACAAAGCATATAGATTATGAGAGTGACGATGATGAAGAAGGATATATGACAGATAGTGAGGAGCCAGAAAATTCAGGATTTTACGCTCCTTTCAGATATAAGAAAGATGATGATGATAGTGCTGGAGGAGGAGGAGGCATCTTAGCTTAGAAAAATCTTTTAAATAACAACATCAACTTATGGAATACAAGAAAGAAAAAATAATTCAGCAAAAGAATAATGACTGGGAAAGAGTAGGCAAAAATGCAATGCAATTAAAAGATAATCGCTCAAGATTTAGTGATTCACAGTCTACCAATATAACACAATTAAAAGAAAAAACACCAACCAATGTAACTCAGTTAGTAGAAGAAACTTCCAAGCCTTTTTGGGTTCCGGGACCAGGAAAAGGTTTTATACCATTTATGGGAGCACAGTTTGATGGAGCTTATAGAGATCCGCAACATAAAAAGTTATTAGATGATATACCGGAGGATCAATGTCCTGTAAAAACATTTCACCAAGAAAATGATTATGCCGCAAGGTTTCCTTATGAAGGATCAAAAAGTAAGCTTGGAGATACTGGAATTAAAGCACACCGTATTTACAATAGGGTTAAAAACTTATTTAATTTCGGGGAATAACTGTAAAAAAAAAGTTTGTTATGTATACAAATAGTAAAAAGTTTGAAAACAATAAAAACATAGATTTTGTTGCACAAAAAAGAAGTAAAGGTGTTTGTTATACAGACAATAGGTCAGTTATAAGGATAGAAAATAATTCTTTTTTGAGTAGAAAAGATATTCAAAAAAAATCTTTTAATGAAACTGTATCGAAAGAACCTGTAGGAAATGAATCATGGCTTATAGGTGAGTCATCAATACATGGTAAAGGTGTAATAGCAGGCAAAAAATTAAATAAAGAGAAAGAGTTAGGAAAGGTAGCAACCTTAAATGAAAAGAATATTAATATCACCTCTAATTTTGGTTCTTTAATTAATCATCAATCAATGAAGAAAGCAAATGCTAAAATAAATAAAAAAGGCAGCGATTTTTTTCTAAAGACGGAGAGAACTATTCATCAAGGAGAAGAAATAACGACCGATTATGATTCTGCCGAGCCTTATTTTGCTAAAAGTAAGTCAAATTTTAAAGAAGTTTAGATTCGTATAAATGAGAATTCAAGAATGAAAGTTAGATGAAATCATTGAAACTTTCAAAGTATTAATTAAAAGAGAATAATTTCATGAAAGAACAATCTCATATTTCAAAGAATAAAACAAACAACTCTATTAAGCAGTCATCTAGTGAATATGTAGGTCAAAGAAAAGAAGCTACTTCTAAGGGATGTATTTTGACGGATAACCGATCTAATTTTACTGTTCAAAAAAAAGAAAATAACACAGGGCTTCCTGATACTTTAAAATCAGGAATAGAAGAGATATCCGGCTATTCTATGGATGATGTCAACGTACATTACAACTCCGACAAACCGGCGCAGCTCAATGCCCATGCCTATGCTCAAGGAACGGATATTCATATAGCAAGCGGGCAAGAGAAACATTTACCACATGAAACATGGCATGTGGTACAGCAAAAACAAGGAAGGGTTCAACCAACAATGTCTATAGACGGAACTCAAATAAATGATAACGTAGGATTGGAAAATGAAGCAGATATAATGGGTGCAAAAGCACTTCAAATGAAAAAAAAACAAGGTTCTACAATACAAAAAAAAAACAACTATAAAGCTAATCATAAAGAAATAGTTCAAAGAAGTTTTATGAACAGATTTCGACGCGCTTTTGGAATAACCCAACATGAAAAAAATGAAGGGCAAAGGTTATTGCAAGATCCTCAAATGTCTCCTTTAAACATGGAAGTTGATTTAGAAGATGCACAACAACGTTTAGAAAGTAATGTCGGGGTTAAAGCATCTATGGCAAGTTCTATTGGTAGTGGATTAGCTACCGCTATTGGTAAACCTGCTGATCTAGTTGGTAAATTATCTCAGTCAGGAACAGGAGCTGAAGCTTTAAAAATAAGTGGAACTGCCGGAGGAATTGGAGGTATTATTGGTGCTACAGGTTCATTAATTGATGCTGGTGTAAATTTACATAAACATCAAACGGGAAATCAATTATCTGGAGATAAAAACTTACTTAAATTAGACATTGCATCTAATTTAACTAATGTTGGAACTAGTATTGCCAGTTCTGTAGGAGGTTTTGCATCAGCAGTTGGAAATACAGCTACTGTTACTAGTTCTGCTTTAGCAGCTGGTCCATTTGCAGCGGCAGGAGGTCTCTTTGAAATGATAAGAGGTGGAGTTGGGGCTAAAGTAGCTAGTGATAGAGAAAGAATGTTGGGAGAGATCGGTACTCAAAATGCCGGTAGTGCATTAACACGAGAAATAGCTTCATTTGCAGAAGATAGTCAAGAAACCAAAAAGAAAAGCAGTATAGCAAATGTCGTAAAAGGAGGATTAGGCTTAGCTGGTGGTGCTGCTCTTTTAGCCGGAACTGGTCCTATAGGTTGGGGACTTTTAGGAGTTGCTGCACTTGCAGGGTTAGGTGTTAAAGGTTATCAAACGTGGAGGAAATACAAACACGGTAAAAGAGCAATGTCTGGCGAATATAATAATATAATGGATCAAGGTGAATTAAATCAAGGAATAAAATCGAGTAAAAAGTGGTATCACCCTAAGTTCTACGAAAAGATTTTAGCTCATGACTTAGTAAGAAGCAGTGCAGGAGGAAAATTAAGCGACTCTACTTCTGGTGTTCAAGATGAATTAAAGATAATTAATGCTTTAGGCTTAAATCCAAATACCGCCAGTGCTAAAGAGATAACTGAAGCAATGTAATTGAGTTTAATTTAAAACAAATTTACATTTTTAATCCTTTAAATATATTTATTCTATTACTCCTAAATGAAAAACGGTAAAACTAGAAAAATCAATTACACAAAAATATACAAACCACTAATACTCTATGTAGACAAAAATTAAACCAGATGCAAACTCATATAAATAAAATACACGAAGAAAAAAAAGATGCACAAATAAACAGTAACATCAAACAAAAAAGAAATACCGAAGGTTTTTATTTTAAAGATAATAGACCCAATAATATTGCTCAAAAAAAACTTTTTAGAACTCAAAAAACTCCAATTCAAATGGTAAAAAAAAAGAGTTTAAGAGCTAGGGTTCGTGAAAAACTAAAAAAAGAAGGGTATGAAAGTCTAACAGCACGTGAAAAAAGGTTTGCACCTCCTTCTGTAATAGAAACGGGTGCAGGTGAAGGACGTTTTTCTAAATCTTTTCGTAAAAAATTTGGAAAAAACTATGTGGCAACAGATATCGCAAATGAAGAAGGTCCAAATGGGTTTTTAAGCTTTTCAAAAAAAATTGGAGTACAAACAAAGTTTGGGGTTAATGCCAACGAAATAAGTGAAAAATTTCATAAAGGTACTATAGATCGCATCGTTGGGGCAAATCCATTTGGAGTTAAAGGAGTTGGAGGTGCTAGTTATGGTTTAAGTAAAGAGAACCCTGGAGGTAGTGGTAAACAGAGATATTTACCCGATAATAGGTTCTTAAAAAGTGCCAAACCTTTATTAAGACCAGGTGGTTCAGTAGAGTTATATGGTAGAAGTAATATGTTAAGAGATGCCGCCGTTGCTAATATTCCTAGTACAGGAAAAAAAGGAAGAAGAACAAAGGAAGAAGTACAACAAGTTCTTAAAGCTAAAGAAAAATATGAAGGCTCAAATGCAAATCCTTATTTAACAATTGCTCCTGATGAATTACATGATTTAGCTAAATCTACAGGTTATAAAGTCAGAGTAAAAAGGGCTAAACAGCCAAGAAACGTATTAAAAGGAGGAAACCCAGACACAATTGACGGAGATGAAGAAAGAGCAGAAAAAGGTTTAAAACCATTTAACACGCGTTTTTCATTTATTCCTGAAGAAGACGGATATGAATCAGATACTGATGATCCTCGTATTATTTATAGTGATGGAGAAGCCTCAGACTGGGAAGAGAGTTCCGACGAAGAAATATAATAAAAGTTTATATTTTCAAAAATTAATATAAACAACACTCCTACCCTCTTTTCATACGCTTAAAGTAACTTAAAAAAATAGTGCCTAGTTATAGTATAACTTTAATAACCAAACAACCATAAAAACTAACTATTATGAATGCTTCAATTTTTAGCTCTACTATAGGTGTTAACTTTAGCAATACCTTTCAAAGTGCTGGAAAACAAGTAAGTGCAACAACTGCAGCAACGCAAATAAAAGCAACAGGCGTTAAAGCGGTTAAGATGTTTACCTACAATCAGACAGATTGTATTAGTGCTTTTGCTAAGGAAGGATTACAAGTTTTAGTCGATATTCCTAATGGAGATTTAAAAGTTTGTGCTAGTTATGATACAGCTACTATAAGTGCCATCATAAAAGTATTATCAGATTACTCAACTACTATTCCAATGATATGTGTAGGAAATGAACCTCTAGGAAGTTGGTGGGGAAAAAAGTTTACTGGAGATCTTGTAAATGCTTTAAAAAACATTAAAAATGCCATTATAGCGAAAGGACTAGCCACCAAAGTAACGGTACCTTTTAACTATGCTATTATGGGAAATTCATATCCTCCTTCAGCAGGAACTTTCAATGGTAGTCTTAAGAATACAATTTTAGATGTTTGTGCTATTTTAAAAGAAGATAATTCAGTATTTATGGTTAATGTATATCCATTTATTACTCAAAAAAATCAACCGAAAAATGTTCATTTAGATTATTGTTTGTTTACTGCAGGTGAAAAGCATTGGGTTCATGATGGAAGTTACACATATAAAAATATTTTTGACGCAATGTATGATGCGTTATATGTGGCATTAGGAAATAATGGATATGGAAGCTTACCTATTGTTATTGGTGAAGCAGGATGGCCTACAGAACCTACTGCTACTTACTCTACAGCAACAAAAGCAAATGCACGAACATTTAATCAACATTTAATTAATCATTGTAAAAGTGGAAATGGAACACCACGTAACCTTAATGTTAAAATTCCTTGTTTTATTTTTGAAATGTATGATGAAGATAAGAAGCTAACTGATGCCGGTCTTTTTGAGCAACATTGGGGAGTTTATGGATATAATTCTCAAAGTAAAAAGTATGAAGCTAAGTATAGTTTAGCATGGTAACGAGTTGTATGATATAAAAAAAAGGATAATTAATTAACTATCCTTTTTTTTATTTTTAATACCCATTAGGTCTTTTCCATCGAACAGGTGGAGCAGGCTCAGGTTTAGGAATAAATTCATTAGTTTTTAGCAAGCGTAAAGCTTCATCAACAGCCTTTTCGAGTTGAGGATCTTTTCCTTTTAAAACCTTACTTGGCTCTTGGTGTACTTCAATATCAGGAGCCACACCTTCACCTTCAACAGCCCAATTACCATCTAAATCAAAAAATCCACCACGAGGAGCAACCATTCTACCACCATCAATAAAAGCAGGTGTATCCCAAGTTCCTACTAAACCTCCCCACGTACGAGTTCCTACTAAAGGGCCTATTTTTCTTTCTTTAAACATATATGGAAACAAATCACCTCCTGATCCGGCACGTTCGTTAATAATCATCACTTTTGGCCCCCAAATACCAGCAATAGGCGTTGTCCATGGTTTTCTTTTGTTAGCCTTACTATTAAAATAACCAAAAGGTTTTCTTGATAAGATATCAATCATATAGTCAGCTGCACTACCACCACCATTATTTCTTTCATCTATAATAACTCCTTTTTTATCTTGCTGAGAAAAGTAATAGCGATTAAAAGAGGTAAATCCGTTGTTTGATGTGTTTGGAACATATACATACGCTAATTTTCCGTTAGATAGTTTATCTACCTTTCTTCTGTTTTCTTCTACCCAGTCTATAGAGCGCAAATTTCTTTCGTTAGCTACTGGTTTTATTAAAATAGTTTTAGCTCCTTTAGAAGTAGGTTTAGAGTTTACTTTGATATAAATTTCCCTACCAGCGGTTTGCTCTAAGAACTTATACGGATTGTCTTTTGAAGTTACAGGAACGCCATTAACTTCCAGTAGGTAATCTCCTTCTTTAACATCAATTCCCGGAAGCCCTAATGGGGCTTTAATAGAAGGATTCCAACGTTCTCCTTTGTATATTTTAGAAAACTTGTACAAACCATTTGCTTTTTCAAAATCACAACCTAATAATCCAACAGGAACGTAGTTGGTTTTGGGAGTATCGCCTCCGTAAACGTATGAATGACCAATAGCAACTTCACCGCTCATAATGTCTACCACATAGTTTAAATCAGTTCTGTGCTTTACATGATCAATCCAAGGAGCGTACCATTGGTAGATTTTATCCCATGGTGCACCGTGTACATTGTCAACATATAAAAAATCTCTCATATAGCGCCAACCTTCTTTAAAGATTTGATGCGCTTCAGCTTTAGGGTCTACCTTAATTTTTAAATTGGTTTTTATAGATCCTTTGCCAGGTTTTGCTGGAGATTTACTGCTTACAATGCTCCAGTTTCCTTTATTTGATAACAATACAGATTCTCTATCTTCTGAAACAGTTATAGAACTGATTCCTTTAGTAAATTCAGTAGCTTTTTCTTTAGAAACATCATAGTCATGGATAATTACACTAGGAGTGTTTTGAATAGCTTCAGCTATGAAAACATGATTTTTGGGGGCTTTGTATAAAGCAGTGTAGTTTTTAGCAGGCAATTGTAAGGCAATGGCTCTATTGAAAATGCCTTTCTCGTCAATTACAACTTTTATTTTATCAGCTTCTTTTGATGTTTTTTTATTGTCTTTTTCTTCTTTTTTATTCTTTTCTTCTGAATCTTTTTTCTCAGCTTTCTCTTCGTCAGTTTTCGGTAGGTTAGGAGCTTTGTCTTTGCTGTTCAGAACAATTGCATATAAACTACGTGTTACTGAAGGGTCGTAAGAACTCATGTCTAGCCACCCAGAAGCTAACCCATAGTTGGTACTAGCCAAGGTATACATATATTTTCCTGAAGCATCCCAAACAGGTGAAATAGCATCTGCTAAAGGATCTGTGATTTGAATTGTTTTTTGGGTACTGATTTGGTATGCATAAATAGACTTAAAATGATTTTCGTTTTGTTTAGCATAAGCAATCCAATCACTATCAGGTGACCATTTCGGGTTCATAGTTCTATTAGGGTGTGCAAAATTATCAGTCGCTACTTTTTCAGCTTTTTTAGTTTCTAAATTCAAAACCCAAATATTAAAATGTGTATCAGTAAATGATACATACTTTCCATCTGGAGACCAATCAGGTTTGAAATAAAATGTAGGATTAGGAATTTTAATATATGATTTATTATCTCCATTTTGGTCGGAAATTACCAACTCGTATTCTCCGTTTTTATCAGAAAACCAAGCAATTTTATCTCCTTTTGGAGACCAAACAGGAAATCTATCAGCAACACCAGAAGAGTTAGTTAAGTTTCTCCAAGTACCGTTTTCTTTTGGAACGGTAAAAATTTCGCCTCGGTATTCAAAAATGGCTCTTTTTCCTTTAGGAGAAATATTCGGGTTGGTTAAATTTCTTCCTTTTACATCCATCCAACGAGTTCTCGCATAATTTAAATCACCATGAACTGTTATTGGTATTTGTTTGGTAATAGAAGTTTCAGGAGTTAAAAAATGAATATATCCTCCTTGTTCGTAAACAATTCCGTTTGAATTAGCATCTAAGCTTTTTACGTCAAATCTTTTATGAAATGTAAGTTGCTTTTCTTGTTTGGTAGCTAGATTGTACGACCAAATGTTACTGGTATAGTCTCTTTCAGAAATATAGTAAATATTACCGTTGTACCAAACAGGCTCTAAATGCCTTTCTTTATCTTTTTGAGGGGTTTTTACTAGTTTTTGATTTTGCATATTCAAAATCCAAATAGGCATTGCCTGACCACCGCGATAATTTCTCCATTCCGCATCCCAACTTGTAATAGGAGTATAGGCAAGATATTTGCCGTCTTTTGAAAATTCTCCATAAGCGGCTCTTGGAACATTTACAACTTCAGGTAATCCTCCTTTTAGTGAAACAGTATAAAATTTATTTGTTTGAGTTGGCCTGCCTTCTCTAGATGAACGAAATAAAATTTTGTTATCAGAAGTCCAGCCTTGTACAAAATCACCACTTGGGTGGTAGGTTAATCGCTTAGGTTCACCTCCGGTAGCTGGAATTACATATACATCAGTATTCCCATCGTACTGTGCAGTAAAGGCAATCATAGTACCATCATTAGAAAAATGCGGGTTCGATTCATAGCCCTCATCGCTCGTAAGTCGTATAGCATCACCTCCTTGAATAGGAGCTTTCCATAAGTCGTTCGCATATACAAAAACGACTTCAGAATTCGATATTGTAGGTTGCCTTAAAAGGCGTGTTCCTTGGGAAAAACCAGTATAGCAAATAGCTAAAGTAAGTAAGGTTAGTATTTTTTTCATGCTTTGTTGAAATTTTAAACCTTAAAACTACTTAATTAACTGTTAAAGGGAGTGAAAAAATTGTTAAAACCTTAAGCAATAAAAAGCTTGAGTTAAAAAACTAAAATCCTAGAGCTGTATCATCCCCTCTGGGATCGGCACCACCTTCTAATTTCCCATTTGGGAGCACTAAGATAGCATCTACTTTACCAATTACTGGAGAGTTGGTTTCGTCTAATTTATACCCTAACTGTTGTAAGTCTTTTTTTACTTGTTTGTCAAAACCTTTGGGTTCCATTTTAATTACATCGGGTAACCATTGATGGTGAAAACGTGGTTGATTTACGGCTTCTTGCATTCCCATGTCAAATTCATGCACATTTAAAATGGTTTGTAATACAGATGTGATGATGGTTGAGCCTCCTGGAGTTCCTACAACCATATGTAGTTGACCATTTTTCTCTACAATGGTAGGAGTCATAGAGCTTAACATACGTTTTTCGGGTTCAATTTTATTAGCTTCAGCTCCTATTAAACCAAACATGTTTGGTACACCGGGCTTGCTTGAAAAATCGTCCATTTCATTGTTTAGGAAGAACCCTAAATCAGCGCAGTACAACTTAGAACCATAAGCTCCGTTAATTGTTGTAGTGGCAGAAATTGCATTTCCAAATTGATCAACAATAGAGTAGTGGGTGGTTTCATCGCTTTCAACCATGGTAATATTTCCGTGAGAAACATCAGCAGAAGAAGTAGCTTTTTTAAAAGAAAAATTAGCCATTCGATTTTTTGTGTACTCTTTACTTATAAGTGTTTTAATAGGGATTTTTACAAAATCAGGATCTCCTAAATAAAAACTTCTATCAGCATAAGCTCTGCGTTCTGCTTCAGTAATTACCTGTATGGTTTTTGTTGAATTATGTCCGTATTTATCTAAATCAAAAGGTTCAATTCCATTCATTATTTGGGCTAAACAAATCCCTCCACTGGCTGGTGGAGACATAGAAATAATTCGTAAATCGTCGTAGGTAAAGGTAATCGGAGTTCTCCATTTAGCTTCGTACTTAGTCAAATCTTCTTCGGTTATAATTCCTCCATTGTTTTGCATAAAAGCAACCAAGCGTTTAGCGGTTTCTCCATTGTAAAACTCATCACGACCGTTTTTTGCAATACGTTCTAAAGTTGCTGCTAAAGCAGGGTATTTAATAGTATCACCTTTTTTCCAAGGTTTGTCAAAAAGAATAGAGTCTTTGTTTACTTCTAAAAAATAATGTTGGTACTTTTTTATACGATTCTCTTGTTTTTGAGTAACTACAACGCCTTTTTTTGCTAAAGCTATAACTGGTTTTAAAATTTCTTGAATAGGCAATGAACCGAATTTTTCATGGGTTGCAAAAACTCCCGCTACTGTTCCTGGGATTCCTACTGCCAAGGCTCCCAACGTACTTTTGTTTTCAATCACATTTCCTAAACTATCTACATACATGTTTTTGTGAGCAGCAAGTGGGGCTTTTTCGCGATAATCTAATGCACCGATTTCGCCTGTATTTTTCCGATAAACCATAAAACCACCACCACCAAGATTCCCAGCATAAGGGTAGGCTACTGCTAAGGCTAACTCTGTGGCTACCATAGCGTCGAAAGCATTTCCTCCTTTTTGTAAGATATCCGAACCAATTTGTGAAGCTTCTTTACGGGCAGAAACCACCATGGCTTTTTCGGTAATTGTACCTACAGCTTTTTCTTTTTTACAGCTGTATAATGCTGTGAGTGTTAAAAAAAATAAGAATGCTTTTTTCATGTATTATTAACTTAGGTCTTTTAGTTTTTGATGGGAAAACGAACGAAGATCTTCAAAAAAAGTAGTGAAATCGTTTTCAAAAGTTTGATAATGCTCCAACAAGTCTTCTGTAGCTAAGTTCATTTTTGATTTTCCGTTAGTACGTCTGTTCATTCCACTCAATACTTCTTGAATTCCTTTGGCAAATTGATAATTGTACAACCAATTAAACTGTACCATGTAGGGTAGCATTTTTTGTGTTTTATCAGGAAGAATCTCCATATTATCTTGGAGTAATTGATATACGGAGCTTACATAAATGTTTAGTGGGATTTCTGAGTAGATTCTCCAGTTTTTTGCTAGATAATGATCGTAGAAAATGTCAATAATAACTCCATCGTAGTGTCGGTAACGTTCATGTAAACGTCGTTTACTTATTCTAACAATTTCATGCGCATCTGTATAGGTGTCAATTTCGCGATGTAGTAAAATCCCTTTTTGAATATCTTCATGAAAGTGGGAAAATTTATTCCCTTTCACGTGATCTGCTATAAAATTACCAATCATAACATTTGTATTGCTTTCAGAAAGGTATAAGTGCGCTAAAAAATTCATTTTATAAATGTAAACAAAAAACCACAACTGAAAAGCTGTGGTTTTAAAGTTTATGTGTAAGTCTTTAACTCTTAACTGGAGTATTCTTTAAAATCTCTAATAAAAATTTCCAGAATTTTTGTGTTGATGATATTTGTGCACGTTCATCAGGTGAGTGAGCTCCTTTAATATTTGGACCAAATGAAACCATGTCCATTTCTGGATAGTTTTGACCTAAAATACCGCATTCTAATCCTGCATGACATGCAGCTACAATAGGTTTCTCATCGTGTAAATCTTCATATAAATCAGTTACAGTTTTTAAAATTTCAGAATTTACATTTGGTAACCATCCTGGATACGAACCAGAAAACTCTACGTCAAAACCTGCTAATTCAAAAGATGAACGTAATGAATTAGCTAAATCCCATTTATTAGTTTCAGAAGAAGAACGCGTTAAACATCCAACTTTAATAGCTCCGTCTTTTACAATAATACGAGCAATATTGTTTGAAGTTTCTACCAATCCTTCGATATCAGGACTCATACGGTATACACCATTCAACGCAGCGTAAACCGCTTTAATTAATCCTTCTTGAACACCTAAGTCCATTACAGTATCAGGAGTGTTAACTTCTTTTAATTCAATAGTAAGCTTAGGCTCTAATGTTGAGAACTCAGCTTTAATATTGTTAATAAGCTCATGTATTTCAAATAAGAAAGGTTCTTTAGAAACAGCATCAATAACTACAGTTGAAAAACTTTCACGAGGAATAGCGTTACGTAAACTACCTCCGTTAATTTCCGAAACACGTAATCCGAAATTCGTAAAACCGTCAAATAACAAACGGTTCATAATTTTATTAGCGTTTCCTAAGCCTTTGATGATGTCCATTCCTGAGTGACCACCATTTAATCCAGTGACAGAAATTTCATAAGCGATAGTATTTTCAGGAGTAGCTTCTTCATTATAACTTCTTGTAGCAGTAACATCTACACCACCAGCACATCCCATGCCTATTTCATCGTCTTCTTCGGTATCAAGATTTAACAAAATTTCACCTTCTAACAATCCACCTTCAAGTCCCATTGCACCTGTCATACCTGTTTCTTCATCAATTGTAAATAAAGCTTCGATAGCAGGATGAGGAATATCAGTAGATTCTAAAACTCCCATGATAGCGGCAACACCTAAACCGTTGTCTGCTCCTAAGGTAGTTCCATCAGCTTTAACCCAATCACCATCTACAAACATTTTAATTCCTTCGGTATCAAAATCAAAAACTGTATCTGCGTTTTTCTGGTGTACCATATCTAAATGGCTTTGCATAACGACTGTTTTTCTGTCTTCCATTCCAGTTGAAGCAGGTTTGCGAATAATTACGTTTCCTACCTTGTCAACCATGGTTTCAAGATTTAGTTTTTTACCAAAATCTACCATGAACTGTATTACTCTTTCCTCTTTTTTTGAAGGACGAGGTACAGCATTTAAGTCGGCAAAATTTTTCCAAACAGCTTTTGGTTCTAGGTTTCTTATCTCTGAATTCATGTGAATTGAAGTTTTAATTTTAAAGTTACGAAGATACTTAATCCTTATTGAAAAATTGTAAATTCGCAGCATGGATTTTTCGTCGAAATTATTAGAAAATGCAGTAAATGAAGTAAGTCGATTACCAGGAATTGGTAAGCGAACAGCACTTCGTTTGGTGTTACATTTATTAAAACAACCGAAAGAGAACACGAAGTATTTGGCAGAGGCTTTAACGCACTTACGTAACGATGTGAAATCGTGTAAAAAATGTCATAATATTTCTGATACAGTGTTGTGTGATATTTGTAGTAATCCGAAGCGAAATGCAGAGATTGTATGTGTGGTAGAAGATATTCGTGATGTGATGGCGATTGAAAATACAGCACAATACAGAGGTCTGTATCATGTGTTAGGAGGAAAAATTTCACCTATTGAAGGAATTGGTCCTCAGAATCTACAAATTGAATCCTTAGTAGAAAAAGTAAAAGAAGGCGAAATTAAAGAGTTGATTTTTGCCTTAAGTTCTACGATGGAAGGTGATACGACCAACTTTTATATTTACAAACAGATAGAACAATACGGAATTACAACTTCAACGATTGCCAGAGGAATCTCGGTAGGAGATGAGTTAGAATATGCAGATGAGGTGACGCTTGGACGAAGTATTGTAAATAGGATACCTTTTGAACAGTCGATAAAAGGGTAAAAAAAACGAAGTTTTAAAACTTCGCTTTTTGTGTTACTTCCTTTTAAAAACTTGAATATTTATGGTGTCTCCAAATCCATTAGTTTCTGACATAAAACTATTTCCATTGTCACTAAAAGTTATAGTGTAAATTTGTTTTGTATTAGTTTTAATGTCAGTTATTTGATATTTGTTATTACTATTATTTATCCATGTGCCACTGTCTTTGTTTTCTATAACACAATTATTTGGGTCGTCTTGATTTCCATAATTGGTACTCGAAAAAGTACCATTATCATTAAAAAGTATAGTAGATCTTTTATTACATTCATCGACTTCTACTCCACTATCAGAAAAGAAATACCAAGTTCCTACAATAGGATCTAAATTGTTTTCATCGTCGGAAGAACAAGCTAGTAAGCTAAACATAGCAATTGTTAAAATTAAATTTTTTTTCATAGTTTAAGATTTAAAATTTTTCGCGAAAATAGTAAAGTTACTCGTTAGAAAAAAAGAAATTAATTGCTAGTTTTTTTATCCTCATCAATCAACTCTTGCTCGTATTTATCCCATGATTTTTTAGCTCTTACTTTTTTATAGTAACGAATACCAATCATCAATAATACTCCAAATAATATAATTCCTACCACACCCCAAATCCAGTTAATAGCACTTTTTAAAACGACTAAAAATACAACAGCAAATAAAATTACTGTTGGAATTTCATTAAACATGCGAAGTTTATTAGGAGTGTATTTAATCTCATCACGTTGTAGTTCTTTGTAGATTTTATGACAAAATCCGTGGTAAAAATACAGCGCTAATACAAAGGCTAATTTTACATGCATCCAAGGCATTTTTAAATAAAAAGGATTTTTATATAGCATCCAAAAAGCAAAAAAACTAGCTAAAAATAAAGAAGGCCAAGTAATAATGTACCATAAACGTTTAGACATTAGCTTGTATTGGGTTTGTAATATAGACTTGGCTGGCTCGTCTTTTTTTTCTGCCTCTACATGGTAAATAAATAAGCGACCTATGTAAAATAACCCGGAAAACCAAGTTACTACAAATATGATATGTAATGCTTTTACGTATAAAAAGTCCATAATTAATTCTTATTGAAATCGTTAATCCATCCTACTAAAACATCTACCCATTCATCATTATCGTTAATACAAGGAACTGTATGAAACTCTTCACCACCAGCTTCTAAGAACTCGTGTTTACCTTCCATAGCTATTTCCTCTAATGTTTCTAAACAATCAGAAACAAAGGCAGGAGTTACAATAGCTAATTTTTTAATACCGTCTTTCTCAGCTTTATTTACAATCGTTCTGTCGGTATACGGTTGTAACCAAGGGTCTACTCCTAAGCGTGATTGGAATGACGTTGATACTTTATTTTCGTCTAAACCTAATTCAGAAATCACATTTTTAGTAGTTTGATAACATTGGTGGCGGTAGCAATACTTATGAGCTTCAGAAGATGTATTGCAGCAACTTAAGTTCCCTGGGAGAGGGGTACAGTGCGATTTTGTAATGTCAGATTTTCTAATGTGGCGCTCTGGAACTCCATGGTACGAGAATAAAATATGGTCGTAATCTTTGTCAGCCAAATAATCTTTTATGCTGTTGGATAGTGCCTTGATATATTCTGGTTTATTATAAAAAGCAGGAACATCTGTAATTTTCATGTTCGGAAAGAATTCTTTTCGTAACTCTTCAGTTAATACCAAAATAGTTTCAGTAGTTGCCATAGCAAACTGAGGATATAACGGAACCAATAAAACATCTGTAACTCCTTTATCATGTAATTCCTGTAATCCACTTTTAATGGAAGGGTTTCCATAGCGCATTGCTAAAGCAACAGGAAGTTCTGTTTTTGTTTGTACTTTGTTTTGTAAACGTTCAGATAAAACGATTAAAGGAGAGCCTTCTTTCCACCAAATTTTTTGATAGGCTTCTGCCGATTTTTTAGGACGAGTATTTAAGATGATGCCCTTCACAATAAAAGTTCTTAACCAATAAGGAACGTCAATAACGCGTTCGTCCATTAAAAACTCTCCTAAGTATTTTTTTACATCTTTCGGGTTTGTACTTTCTGGTGATCCAAGGTTTACTAATAAAACTCCTTTCATATTTTGGCTGAATTTATTTCAGAATCTTTTCTTTTAATTGGTTTGTTGTTTCGTATAGAGCAATAGCTAAACTATGAATTACATTCATGCTAGAATTACGCCCATACATTGGTATAGCTACTGTTGCATCAACTAAACTAACGTTTTCTATACCGTTTCTTTCGCTACCCAAAAGTAACACAATTTTAGAATGTGAAGTAAAATCGTAATCGCTAATATTTATACTTTCATCGGTAATTTCAATACCAATAATAGTGTTTCCTTCTTCTTTTAATTGTTGTATAAGTTGTTCAAAATTTCCATAGGTATCATGTGATATTTGCTGAATCGTATTTCGAGCAGTTTTCTTAACAATTCTGTTATCTATAGAAGGAGAACTTTTATGTAAATAGATTTTGGATACTCCGAAACTTTCAGAAATACGAAAGCACATTCCTATATTTTCAGGAGTACGGATAGCGTCACAAACAATAGTTACTGGAAAGTTTTGTTGGTTGTTCTCTATATCATAATGAGTGAGTTGTTTCATTTTGTAAGTTTTTAATTTTGTCTACTGTCTACTGTCTACTGTCTACTGTCTACTGTCTACTGCAAACTCATTACGTATTGTTTAGGGGTCGTGCCAAACTTCTTTTTAAAAGCAGCAATAAAATGACTAGATGTACTGTAGCCAACCTGTAAGCCTACTTCGTTAACATTGTATTGATTGCTTTCTAATAGTTTTCTAGCATGATCCATTTTATAGTCAAATAAGAAACTGTACACTGTATCTCCATAAATTTGTTTGAACCCTTCTTTTAACTTTTTAAGATTTAACCCCACTTCATTTGCCAAGTCTTGTAAACTTGGCGGCTCACTCATCCTAGCTATGATAACGTCTTTCGCTTTTCTGATTTTTAAAACCTCACGGTCATCCACTAAGAAAGGGCAGTATTCTTCATTGGTGTTTTCACCACTGTCAAAATGTAAACTCAACAATTCATATGATTTACCTTTAATATAAAGGTCTCGCATTGAACTTTGGTTTTTTGCCGTTAAAATTTGTTGAAGTACTAGTAAAACATTAGCGTTTATTTCTGCATTGTCGTAATACTTTTTGTTTTTATTGTTTTCACTTAAAAAAGGGATATAGCTAGCTTCTTTTGAAAAAAATGTATGAAATTTTTCAATAGAAATGAGCACGGATACCAAAGAGGTTTTTGGTAATATTTCTAAGTTAATTGGTAGATCTTGCTGTGGGTTGTATAAGAAAATAGAATGCTTGTCTAAAACGTTAAAAGTATAGCTGTTGTTGTTGAAATGAAACTTGCAATTCCCTTTAACACAGTAATGTAGTTGTATATAAGAGTTGTCGATATCTCTTTTAAAAAACTCTATTTTGTCAGAGTTGTTTTGGAATTTTAGCACGAAAAAACCTTGTTCTATAGGTACTTCTCTGAATGTACTTTCTGCGATGTTTTTTGACATGGATTCTGTGGTTTTTAGAAAGCTTACTATTTAGAACGATTCTAAAGTAAAATGTTTCTCCTAGTCTATTTTACTGCAAAAATACACTTTTGTGCAAGTTTTTAAGGCGTTTTTAAGTGAAAAAACAAATAGCGACATTAAAAGTTCTTTTAGCGATACTTTTTTTTGTTCAATATTTATATTTTTGACCGACTTTTTTGAAGAAGACTCAATGACAGTAGAAAATAAACATCATAGTAATTTATACAATATAGGCGTTAGTTATAAAAAAGCTGATGCTGCGATTAGGGGGAAGTTTAGTATTTCTAAAGAAAATCAAATACAACTTTTAGAAGAAGCCAAACAAAAAGGAGTAGACGGAATTTTTGTATTGTCAACTTGTAACAGAACTGAAATTTGTGGTTTTGCAGAGC
The DNA here is from genome assembly GCF_036350695.1 of Tenacibaculum sp. FZY0031. Lineage (NCBI taxonomy): Bacteria > Pseudomonadati > Bacteroidota > Flavobacteriia > Flavobacteriales > Flavobacteriaceae > Tenacibaculum > Tenacibaculum sp. FZY0031. The sequence continues at coordinate 189,091 of NZ_JAZDVY010000005.1, read as the reverse complement.
ACCCCTTTCAGTTAATAAGCATGTTGTGTAAATACTCAAATGGTTCGGTAGAAGAGTTTGCAAACGTATCAAATGTCTATAAAAATAAAGAAGCTATCAGTCACTTGTTTAGAATGGGGACAGGGTTGGATAGTCAAATTTTAGGTGACTACGAAATAGTTGGTCAGTTGCGTCAGGCATTTAAACAAGCTAAAGAAGTAGGAACTACAAATGCATACTTTGAGCGTTTATTAAACCATGTAATGCAAGCAAGCAAGCGAGTTAAAAATGAAACAAAATTAAGTTCAGGGACTACTTCGGTGTCGTATGCAGCTGTTCAGTACTTGATTAATAATTTGTCAGATTATAACTCGAAAAATATTTTAGTATTTGGTTTGGGGAAGATGGGGAAGCATACCTGTAAAAACCTAGCAGAGTATACACAAAATACATCGGTAAGCTTACTTAATAGAACGGAAGAAAAAACAACAGAATTTGTAAAAGAACACAATTCTATTAGAAAAGCGTCGTATGCAAATTTAGCAGAAGAAGTTTCTAATAGCGATGTATTAATCGTTTCTACAGGAGCTAGTTTTCCTACAATTACAAAAGAACATGTTCCAACAGATAAAGAATTATTGATTTTAGATTTATCAATGCCAGCGAATGTATCAAAAGAAGTTGCTGATTTAGATAATGTAACGATGGTGAATGTAGATGATCTTTCAAAAATAACAGACGAAACGTTAGCTATTCGTCAACAAGAAGTACCCCTTGCAGAGGCAATTATTGAAACTCATAATCAAGAATTTCAAGAATGGTTAAATCACAGAAGATTTACCCCAGCTATTACTGCTTTAAAAGAATCGTTACAAAGCATTCAACAAGGAGAAATAGCTTTCCATAAGAAGAAAATTAAAAATTTTGATGAAGAACAGGCAGAAATATTAACATCAAGATTTATTCAAAAAATAACCACACAATTTGTAAAACACTTAAAAGACGAAGAGACTTCGGTAAATACAAGTATTGAAGTAATGGCTAAAGTGTTCGGAGCAAATTTAGAATCCATCCATGCAGAAGATAATTAGAATAGGTACACGCGATAGCCAATTGGCTATGTGGCAAGCAAAAAAAGTTCAAAAACTTTTAGAAGAATTAGGTCATCAAACTCAATTAATCCCCGTTAAAGCAACGGGTGATTTAGTTTTAGATAAACCCCTTTACGAATTAGGAATCACAGGAATTTTTACTAAAAATTTAGATATCGCCATGTTGAATGACGATATTGATATTGCAGTACATTCTATGAAAGATGTTCCTACAGTATTGCCAGAAGGAATTGTACAAGCAGCGGTTTTAAAACGTGCGAATTATAACGATATTTTGTTGTTAAAAGACAATGAAGAGTTTATGGCACAACCTAACGGAGTAATTGCTACAGGTAGTTTACGTAGAAAAGCACAATGGTTAAACCGTTACCCAACACATACCGTAGAAGGTTTACGTGGAAATGTAAATACGCGTTTACAAAAGTTAGAAGATAACGATTGGAACGGTGCTATTTTTGCGGCGGCGGGACTAGAAAGAGTTGGTTTACGACCTAAAGGAGCAGTTAATTTAACGTGGATGATTCCAGCACCAGCTCAAGGTGCAATTATGATTACTGCTTTAGAGGAGAATGAAGAAATCAAAGAGATTTGTGCTGAATTAAATGACAAAGACACTGAGATTTGTACAGGTATAGAACGTGAGTTCTTAAATCGTTTAGAAGGTGGATGTACAGCACCTATTGGGGCATTAGCTTTTATAAATGAAAAAGAAGAAGAAATTAACTTTAAAGGAATTTTATTGAGTAGAGATGGTAAAAAGAAAATTGAAGTTAGTAAAAAAGTAAAAGTAGGAAAGCATAAATATATTGCAAAAGATTGCGCTAATTATGTGATTGATAAAGGAGGGAAGTTAATTATGATGGAAGACGAAGGAATTGAAAAACAATTTTCAATTTATTCGACTAAAAAACTATCTGAAGCGCAAAAGAAATTATTACCTATACACATGAGTGTTCAGGATAGTGATTTTATTAAAATTCGCTTTAACAGAATTGCTCCTAAAGTAGTTAAAGAAGAAATTGAACATGTAATTATTACCAGTAAAAATGGAGTAGAAGCATTGCTAAACTCATTTACTTCAGATGAATTACAATTTAAAAATATTTACTGTGTTGGAAGAAGAACCAAAAAGTTAATCGAACAACGTATCGGAAAAGTAACGCATTCAGAAAGAAACGCTAAAAAACTATCAGAATATTTATCAAAAGAGTTGAAAGGACAAGAGGTAACTTACTTCTGTAGTAATTTACGTTTAGAAACTTTACCACTTATTTTAAAAGCAAACGAAATTATTGTAAATGAAGTAGAAGCTTATAAAACCATGTACAGTCCAGCAAAAGTTGATGAAAAAGTAAACGGAGTACTGTTTTACAGCCCATCAACAGTTGAGAGCTATATGGAAAAAAACACTGCTGATAAAATAGCTTTTTGTATTGGAGATAGTACTGCTAATGAAGCAAAAAAACATTTTAAAGAAGTACAAATAGCAAAGATGCCAACTGTAGAAAGTGTACTAGAGTTGGTAAACCTTCACTTTGTAAAAGAATAAACTATGTTTAGAACACGCAGACTAAGAAAAACAGAAAACATCCGTCGTTTAGTTAGAGAAAACAAGCTATCGGTAGATGATTTTATATATCCATTATTTATAGAAGAAGGAACAGGTATTGAAACAGAAATTCCTTCCATGCCAGGAATCAACCGTTACTCATTAGATACCATTTCTAAAGAATTAGACGAAGTTGTAGTCTTAAAAATTCCAGCAGTACTGTTATTCGGTATCCCATCTAAAAAAGATGATGAAGGTACTGAAACTTGGAACGATAACGGAATCATGCAACAAGCTATCCGATTCATAAAAAAGAACTATCCAAGTTTATATGTAATTACCGATGTGTGTTTTTGTGAATATACCTCACATGGCCACTGCGGAGTAATACACGATAATGATGTAGATAACGATGCTACTTTAGTAAACTTAGCAAAGCAAACCGTATCACATGCGAAGGCTGGAGCAGACATGGTAGCACCATCAGGAATGATGGACGGTGCTATAACGATGATGCGTGAGTCGTTAGATAATACAGGCTTTGCGAACTTACCAATCATGGGGTATTCTGTAAAATACGCATCAGGGTTTTACGGGCCTTTTAGAGAAGCAGTAGATTCAGCACCGTCGTTTGGAGATAGAAGAACCTATCAAATGGATCCTTCTAATAGAGATGAAGGATTACGTGAAGCAACTTTTGATGATGAAGAAGGAGCAGATATTTTAATGGTAAAACCAGCTTTATCATACTTAGATATCATTAGAGATTTAAAAAATAATTTCGATAGACCAATCGCTTGTTATAATGTAAGTGGAGAATATTCAATGGTAAAAGCAGCCGCTGAAAAAGGATGGATTGATGGTGAAAAAGTAATGATGGAGAGCTTGCTTTCTATGAAAAGAGCAGGAGCAGATATCATTATTACCTATTTTGCGAAAGAAGCAGCTAGAGTTTTAAATAGATAAAATGGAAAGAACAGCTGTGGCAGGAAATATAGAAGCCCCGATATATAAATTATTACTAAATAAAGGGTTTAAAATATCTATACAAGGAGAGTATTGGGTTGCTAAAAATAAATACTTCGAAGCTATAGCTGATAATATAATAGAATTGGCAGGTATTATATACTTGAGAGAAAATAAAGGTAAGAACTGGAGAGTTAGTGATGATGTAATTGATAATTATATCGACTTTCTTAAAATGAATGAAAAATAAATGGAATTCAAAAAATCACAAGAATTATATAACAAAGGATTAGAGAACTTAGTTGGAGCGGTAAATTCACCAGTACGTGCATTCGCATCCGTAGGAGGAAACCCTTTATTCATAAAAAAAGCGAAAGGAAGTAAGATTACTGATGTAGATAATAATTCATACATCGATTTAGTATTGTCTTATGGTCCAATGATTTTAGGACACCGTCATAAAAAAGTAGAAAAAGCTATTAGAAAAGCGTTGAAAAATGGGTATTCTTTTGGAGCATCAACAAAAGGTGAAATTAAATTAGCAAAAATTGTTTGTGATGCTTTCCCTGGAATGGACAAGGTTCGTTTTGTAAATTCTGGTACAGAGGCGGTATTAAGTGGAATCCGTTTAGCGAGAGCGTATACAGGAAAAGATAAAATAATAAAGTTTGCTGGTTGCTACCACGGTCATCAAGATGCTTTATTAGTAGCTGCAGGTTCAGGTTTAGCTACCTTGAGTTTACCAGGAAGTAAAGGAGTGCCAGAAGGAGCTGTGAAAAATACGTTGATTGCAAATTATAATGACTTAGAAAGTGTAAAAGCACATTTTGAAGCGCACGATGATATTGCAGGAGTTATTTTAGAACCTATTGCAGGAAATATGGGGGTAGTAACTCCACAAGATGACTTCTTAAAAGAATTAAAAGAGTACGTAAACTCAAAAGGAGCTTTATTAATTATTGATGAGGTAATGACAGGTTTCCGTTCTAAGTTTGGAGGAGCTCAAGAAGTATTAGGTGTTGAAGCTGACATTACTTGTTTAGGAAAAGTAATTGGAGGAGGTTTTCCAGTAGGAGCCTATGGAGCACGTAATGAAATCATGGAAACAGTAGCACCATTAGGAGGAATGTATCAAGCAGGAACTTTGTCAGGGAACCCAATTGCCATGGCAGCAGGAATTTCAACTTTAACAGAATTAAAGAAACAAAATCCGTACGAAAAGTTTAACGAGATTGCTCAGATCATTGAAGTATTCTTGTTAGAGTCAGCAAAAAAGCATGGAGTTGAAATTACAGTTAACCGATTTGGTTCGATGATTAATCCATTCTTTACCAATAAAAAAGTAACCAACTTTGAAGAAGCACAAACTTCAGATACGAAGAAATATGCTACTTTCTTTTGGGAAATGACTAGAAATGGTGTGTTTTTACCTCCAAGTCAGTTCGAAGCTTGGTTCTTGTCTTCAGCATTAACAGAGAAGGATATTCAAAAGATAGCTAATGCCATTGATAAGTCGATGGAAAAAGTTACTCTTAGTTGTTAGTTTTTGGCTGTTAGCCTTATAATACGTTATAACAAAGAGTGTAAAAAAGATAAGAAATTTTAGAGGTTTAGATATTTGGAAGGAATTGAGATTGTGAAACAAGTTTGTAATCTTTCAGAAAAATTACCTTCAGAAGAAAAAATCATTAATAAACAAAATAAAAGCTAATAGCTAATAGCTAATAGCAACAGCTATAATATGATAAAAAACGATTTATTTTTAAGAGCGTTAAAAGGAGAAACAGTTGACCGTCCACCAGTTTGGATGATGCGTCAAGCAGGTAGGTATTTGCCAGAGTTTATGGAAATTCGTGAAAAGTACGATTTCTTTACGCGTTGTAGAATTCCAGAATTAGCTTCAGAAATTACAGTACAGCCAATTCGTAGGTACGGAATGGACGCAGCTATATTATTCTCAGATATTTTAGTGATTCCACAAGCCATGAATATTGAAGTGGAAATGAAACCTAACTTTGGACCTTATTTGCCAAATCCTGTTAGAGATAAAAAAGGATTAGATAGTGTAATTGTACCTGATATTCATGAAGAATTAGGCTATGTAATGGAGGCTATCAAAGCAACCAAAGAAAAACTGAATGATGAAATACCATTAATAGGTTTTGCGGGGTCTCCATGGACAATTTTATGTTATGTTGTACAAGGGCAAGGGTCTAAGAATTTTGATAAGGCAAAAGAATTTTGCTTCACTCAACCAGTTTTGGCACACGAATTGCTTCAGAAGATTACAGATACCACAATTGCTTATTTAAAAGAAAAGGTAAAAGCAGGTGTGAATGCTGTACAAGTTTTTGATTCTTGGGGAGGAATGTTATCTCCAACAGACTATCAAGAGTTTTCATGGCAGTACATCAATCAGATAATAGAAGCATTAAAAGATGATGCACCAGTAATTGCTTTTGGTAAAGGGTGTTGGTTTGCCTTACATGAAATGGCACAATCAAACGCCTCAGCTTTAGGAGTGGACTGGACATGCTCAGCTAGAAATGCACGTTATTTAACAGGAGGAAATATTACATTACAAGGTAATTTTGATCCTTCAAGATTGTTGTCTCCACCGGCTGAAATAAAAAAGATGGTACACCAAATGATAAATGAGTTTGGTAAAGACAAATATATTGTTAACTTGGGGCACGGAATTTTACCAAACATCCCGCTAGAGAATGCAAAAGCATTTATAGATGCGGTAAAAGAGTATAAAGCCGACAGATAACCCCTCTTAAATAATTAAAAATGAAGAAATTATCTTTTGTTTTGATGTGTTTTTTAACAACTGTTATTTTCGCACAAAATAAAACGTATTACAATTTTGCAGTAAACAATTGTGTAGAAGAAAGTGCCGAAGGTTTGATTGATAAGTGCATTAAAGGCTCTTATTTGTTAAATTATAATTTTACGACAATAGACAGTAAAACGGTAAGTACAGACAAAATTAACAAGCCAATAGTGTTGATAGCTAATGCTACTTGGTCGGCTCCTTGTTGGGGAGATGTACCAGCCTTAAACAAAATGGTAGAAAAATATAATGATCAATTAGAGTTTATTATGATTTTCTGGGATAAGGAAGCTAAGGTTAAAAGAATGTCTGAAAAGTTGGATAAAAGAATTAAGCTAGTTCCTGCAAGAGATATCGATAAAGTTCAAAAAGGATTTTTAGATATCAGTGGTTTTGTGCACAAATTAGACTATCCAACAGCATATTTAATTGGTAAAGACAAACAATTTGTTAATGTTAAAAGAGGAGCTGCAACACCAACAAAAGAAGTAGGTTGGGATAAAGTTAATGAAATCAATACCAAAAATTTTGAAGATTTTTTAGCACCAATATTAAAATAAATCATTTGAGACAATATTACTCGTAACCTCTTTCTTTATTGAAAGAGGTTTTTTATTTTCACACAAAAAAAGATATGATACAAAATATTGTAAAAGGAATTCAAGCCTATTTTGGTGCTTTCGGAATGATTTCAAAATTAAAGCTATGGAAGTATTTTATTATTCCAATGTTTATAAGCCTATTAACAGCAACGTTTATTGGTTTTATGGCCTATACATTTTCAGATAATATTGGTCATTATGTAGCCAATTTCTGGAAATGGGAGTTTGGAAAAGAAACCTTTGAGGTTATCAGTACTTTTATAAGCGGATTACTTATTGTGGTAATAGGTTTGGTATTGTATAAACATATTGTAATGGCTTTATCTGCGCCTTTTATGAGTCCAGTTTCAGAAAAAATTGAAGATCATCTTAGAGGAGAAGACCATACGCATAGAATAACTTCCTTTCAAGAGCAATTAATTAGAGGTATACGAATAAACCTTAGAAATTTAACTAGAGAGCTTTTATTTACAATCCCTATCTTATTATTAGGATTCATTCCTGTGATTGGTATTGTTTCAACTGTGTTATTGTTTTTAATGCAAGCATATTATGCCGGTTTTGGAAATATGGACTATACTCTTGAACGTCATTTTAAATACAGAGAAAGTATTAATTTCGTAAAAGAAAATAAAGGATTAGCTATAGGAAATGGAGTAGTATTTATGTTGTTTTTATTAATCCCTGTTATCGGAGTAATTCTCGTATTACCATTATCAGTAACCGCAGCTACTACAGAAACTATTAAGAAAATACAGCTTAAAAAATTACCAGAATAAGTACTTTTGCATTTCAACAGAAAGAAACATATGAAAGAACAATTTTACGCCTACATTCAAGAATTACAAGATACCATAACATCTACATTAGAAGTGATAGACGGTAAAGCTAAGTTTCAAGAAGATTTGTGGAAACGTGCTGAAGGTGGAGGAGGTAGAACTCGTGTGATTGAAAATGGAAATATTTTTGAAAAGGGTGGCGTAAATATATCTAAAGTTTTTGGCGAGTTACCTGAAGCATTAAGAAAGCAATTTGGAGTGGAAAGTGGAGACTTTTTCGCTTGTGGATTAAGTTTAGTAATCCATCCAAAGAATCCATTTGTACCTACAGTACACGCTAACTGGCGTTATTTTGAAATGTATGATGGTGATGGAAACATTGTTACCCAATGGTTTGGTGGTGGACAAGATTTAACTCCGTATTACTTATTTGAAGAAGATGCAAAACATTTTCACACGGTATGTAAAGAAGCTTGTGATAAGCATCACCCAGACTTTTATCCAAAATTTAAAGAAACCTGTGATAACTATTTCTGGAATGCACACAGAAATGAAGCACGTGGTTTAGGAGGTTTGTTCTTCGATTATTTAAAAGAAACAGAAGAATTCTCGATGCAAGATCGATATGATTTTGTGACCGAAGTAGGAAATAGCTTTTTAAACTCTTATGTACCAATTGTTGAAAAAAGAAAAGATATAGCGTACACTCAAGAACATAAAGACTGGCAAGAAGTGCGTCGTGGTCGTTATGTAGAATTCAATTTGGTACACGATAGAGGAACCTTATTTGGTTTAAAAACGAACGGACGTATTGAAAGTATTTTAATGAGTTTACCACCAACAGTGCAGTGGAAATACAATCACCATCCAGAAGAAGGTTCTGAAGAAGCAAAATTATTAGAGGTATTGGCTAAACCTAAAAACTGGGTGTAAGTTTACTATTATTTCCAAACAACATTTTTCTTAGTAAGTTCATTATTCACGTTATGAATATGGAAAAGACGCGCCTTTAATAACAGTTTTCTTCCCTCCATAGTTCGAGTATATACCAACTTAGATTTACCCATATGTTTGTTCCAGTGAGATAGAAAAACTTGACATTCTTTTTTACGAACACCAAAAATTTCTGGAACAGGAAAAAAATGATGTAGTTTTAATTTTCTGCGGAACCAACTCGTTTTTATCAGTAAATATTTAGGGTTATCGATAGGTTGTAACAACTCATCCAAAGCCTTTATGAATAATGTGCTTTCATACCTGTTTGCTCCGAGAATGGTACAAGAAACATTTCCTTTAGCTAATAATTCAGTATTAATTTGTATTTCGTTGATAAGCGTTGTTAAATGATTTAGCTCATGAAGAGATTCCAAAATTGCAGTTGCCATTTTAGCTATCTTTTTATGAATCAAACCGAAGTATACATACAATTGAACAGACTTATAAATTTTATAACCAAAAGTTAGTCCTAAGGCAGAGGACAAAGCAAATAGGAAGTAAACAATTCCCTTTTGTAATAAAACATTAAAGTTTTTAATGATAAACTCTGGAAGAAAAAAGGATAAACCAACAATAATTTCACCCACAGTATACTTTACAATATCTTGATAATACAACTTTTTCTGTTTAGGATATTGTTTATTCTTTTCATTAAAAAAGGTAAGTTCTTTACTAACTCCTGTTCCATGACTAGTGGCTTTTTTCCATCGTTGAGCAATTAAACTTCTGTTTGTAGATAGTTCTAAAGTCTTTTTGTTTTGTTGTTGAATATCATTATCAATAAAATTAATAGGAAGCTGTAAACGTCCTATTCCGCTGGTTATAACAGCTTTTTCATTGTTAGAAATGCCTAAGAAAGCGTTAAAACGACGAGCAAGAATTTCAAAATCTCGTCCTCCAAACTCATCCGAAGTATCAATACAAGCCAAATGCCAAATCAAGCCCACTTTATCAGGGCTTTTACTATCTACTCTAATTGCACGACCACGCATTTGGTTTGAAGTAACAAACGACCCCACTACTGAAGCCAAAATTAAACTGTTGATGGATGGAGCATCCCAACCTTCTCCTAATAACGATTTTGTACCCACTAAAACTTTGATATGTCCGAGTTCAAAAAGCTGAGTAATGACTTCAACAATACTATGTTTAGATGAATTTTTAGTGGTAAGAATTACAAACTCAGTATCCGATTTTAAAGGAGTGTAATTGTAGTTATCAATAGCATCAATTAAACCAAGCTTTGCAATATTACTACTATGAATAATTACCAAACTACCTGTAAGAACAGCTAAACTATTTTTGTTTTTAGTAGTTATTCTAACATGATGAAAAATAGGAATAACCCCTAGTTTTTTTATTTCTTTTATTTCAGGTAAAGTAGCGTTTAGGTATTCTTTTCTAATATAATCCGATAAAATAACACAACGTAATTCGTCTTGTAAATTTTGTTGTTCTTGTTGAACAATTGCGGTAATACTTTTTAATTTACTCGGACTATTACTGAGTGATTTATACAAAAGTTCACTCCCTATTAAATTAACTTTGTTGTTACTAAAAACAGCTAGTTTTCGAAGCTTTTTTTCTAAAACATCTAAATAAACTTCATCTTCAATAAGATTTTCACGATCAGTTACCAATAAGTGTTGAAACAAAATTTGAACCCATTCATTTGTAATTGAAGGAAAATCAATCTCTTCATCTTTATCAAAACCTAATACACGCAGTTTTTCAAAAGGAATCCTTTCTCCTGCTTCGTGTAAAAAGATTAACATAGAAGAAAAGAAATTAGAATACTTGTAGAGCTCTTCTAAGTTTTCCTTTGTTTTCGCATAAAATCGATGCTGCTTTAGAAAAGAAATAAATGCTTCATCTTTTAAAATGTCAGTAACAAACTGAGCAATTTTTAATCGGAAATCGGTAATAAAGTTGATTTCTTGATCTTCTGGCTTGGATAGAAAAACTAAATCTTGATGCGGACAAAGATTGTGTTCTTTTACTAAATCAGGAACTACAATTTCATCGTCAATTTCTCCGCAAAGCTTAAAATATTTTTGAATTTCTGAGTTTTCACTATCGTAGGGTGGAGTGGCAGTTAAAGCAACAACCGTTTGCATGTGTTGCTCTTTTAAGTCAAATAAACATTTCCACCAAGCATTTTTTAAATGGTGAGCTTCATCTAATAACAAAACTTCTATTTGATGTTTTTTAAAGAAATTATAATAAGTTTCTTTTGTTTCAAAAGACTTATAAAAACTGTGTAAAGCCTGGTAAGTAGAAAAGGTAATATCAGAAGGTTGTTTAATATCAAATGAAAGCTGTGTGAAATTACAATCGCTAGTAAAAAAGTTTTGCAAACGATCTTCCCACTGATTTCTAATGGTTAAAGTGGGAGCTAAAATCAGTGTTTTTTTTCCGATTCGTTTAATAATTTCTATTCCTAAAATGGTTTTTCCCGAGCCAGGTGGTGCAACTATATGAAAATGATCATCCTGTATATGAACTGAAAAATTTTGAAGCACTTTTGCTTGATAAGGTCTCCAGTCAAATAAGAAGTTAAGTTTGGTAATAGCTTCGTTCAACAATTTTTAATTAGGTTAAAGAGTTCAAAAATAGAATTTTGAGTTAACAAACAAAACTTTAATTTAATATTAGATTATTCGTAACAATATCTGTTTATTATAGAGATAACAATAATCTAACTGTGATTTTTCAGAGTTGAATTGAGGATAATTTAATTGCAAAAGAAGAAATCAGAAATATTTAACGGATAAAATCATGAAAAAATCGTTGCTTTTTAGTAACTTCGCAAGCGTTTAAAATTATACACTATGGCTAGATACGAATTGAAGTTGCCTAAAATGGGCGAAAGTGTTGCAGAAGCAACAATAACTTCTTGGGTAAAAGAAGTTGGAGAAACTATTGATATAGATGACACCGTTGTTGAAGTAGCTACCGATAAAGTAGATAGTGAAGTACCTAGTGAAGTAGAAGGGACCTTAGTTGAAATCTTATTTGAAAAAGATGCTGTTGTGCAAGTAGGAGAAACTATTGCAATTATAGAAACAGAAGGAGAAGAAGCGGCAATAACTGATGCATCTAAGAAAGAAGAGGTAAAATCAGAAACTGTTGCAGCAGTAGAAAAAACAGTCGAAGTAGCTAAAGAAACGGTAGCTACTACAATCGATACATCCTCAAGTGATCGTTTTTACTCACCATTAGTAAAGAGTATTGCGCAAACAGAAGGAATATCTGTAGAAGAGTTAGAAATTATAAAAGGAACGGGTAAAGAAGGAAGAGTTACTAAAAATGATATGTTATCATATTTAGAAAATAGAGGAAGTCAACCTAAAGTTGCAACACCGGCTTCAACAGAAAAGAAGCCAGCAGCTCAACCTACACCAACGCCAGTTTCATTAAGCGGTCAAGATGAAATTATAGAAATGAGTCGTATGGGGAAATTAATCTCTAAACATATGGTTGATTCTATTCAAACATCGGCACACGTACAGTCGTTTATTGAAATTGATGTAACGAATATAGTTAATTGGAGAAATAAAGTTAAAAATGCCTACCAACAAAGAGAGGGAGAAAAGTTAACATTTACACCAATATTTATGCAAGCTGTAGCTTCTACAATTAAGAAGCATCCAATGATAAACATTTCTGTTGATGGTGATAAAATCATTAAGAGAGGGAATGTAAATTTAGGAATGGCAGCTGCTTTACCTGATGGAAATTTAATAGTACCAGTAATTAAAAATGCTGATATGTTAAATTTAGTGGGGATGACAAAACAAGTAAACGATTTGGCAACCAGAGCACGTGCTAATAAGTTAAAACCAGACGAAATTCAAGGAGGAACTTATACTGTAACCAATGTTGGTAGTTTTGGAAGCATTACAGGTACTCCAATTATTAATCAACCTCAGGTTGCAATTTTAGCTTTAGGAGCTATTGTTAAGAAACCTGCAGTAATTGAAACTCCTGAAGGAGATTTTATAGGAATTCGCCATAAAATGATTGTTTCGCATTCTTACGATCATAGAGTGGTAAACGGAGCCTTAGGAGGTATGTTTATAAAAACATTAAAAGAAATTTTAGAATCTTGGGATATAAATCAAGATTTTTAAAAAATAAATATTAATATTTAAAAGGCTTAGGTATTTACCTAAGCCTTTTAATTTTTACCTATATTAGCTACTTAAAAGTATAATAGAAATTAAAAAAGATGAAAAAAATTTTAATAGCACTTTTGTTAGGGGTAACCATAATAAGTGCAGCACAAGAAAAAGTGTTACTTCGTTTAAACTATGAAAAAGGACAGTCATATACTATGGATATGAATATGAGCCAAGTGATAGGCATAGGTATGATGACCAACGATATGCATATTCAAATGAAGTATAATATTACTGGTGTTTCTGATAACACCTATGAAAGTAGTGCACAAATTACTAAGATGGCGATGGATATGAAGCAAGGAGGAATGAACTTATCCTATGATTCGACCAAAAAAGATGAGGAATTAGACGAAGCTGGAAAAATGATGAAGGCTAAAATGCAACCAATGTTGTCTGCTACAATTATAACAAAAGGAGACAATTTAGGGAACATTATAGAAACTAAAGTTGAACCTAGTACTATTCAAGGAGCTAAAGATTTTGCAAAACAATCAGGGAGTGTAATTTACCCTAAAGAAGCTGTTGCAGTAGGTGATACTTGGACAAAAACTAAAAATGATGGAACAATGAATTTTAGTTTTATCTATAAAGTAAAATCAATTACTTCTAAAAATGTTTTAATAGATATTTCTGGAAAAATAACAGGAGCAGCAGATGGTGATATTACCGGTGCTATGGATATCGATAGAAGTACTGGCATGCCTTTAGAATCAAAAATTAATATGACGATGAAGGTTCAAGGACAAGACGCAACAACTAATATGACAGCCAAGTTTACGAAAGGTTAAAAACATACCTCATAAAGTTATTTGAAAAGCTCAGAATTTATTCTGAGCTTTTTGGTATGCTAAAAACAGTTAAAATACTTGTTTTTAATATGTTGTAATTTGTTAATTTTGTAAAACCCTCATTATACTTCTCGCAATGGGGTAGTTTAGAATACACTATTCAAGCAAACCCATAATTACATTTTTTCAATCATAACTAAAACTAACTATTATGAAAACTGTTAAACTTATGCCATTAATGGGGTTTTTATTATTTATGCTTATCCCAATATCTGCCTTTTCACAAGAAGAGAATCAACGTCCAGAGTATATAACTGTCACGACAGGACACTGGAACCTTAACTATGAAAATTTTGATAAAGAGGAATGGATTGCTGTAGAAAAAGAGTTTTTAGACAATGTGGTAAAGAAGAATGAATTTATCTTAAGATCATTTGTGTTTTTACATCGCTTTACACCAGATAATACAGAAATAGTTTTTGTAACTACATACTCTTCTTGGGATGCTATTGATAAAGCTTATAAAAAAAGTGGAGAACTAATAAATAAAGCTTGGCCAGATAAAGATAAAAGAGAAGCGTACTTTAAGAAAAAAGAGGCGTATTACACACCTAACCATTCAGATGAGATTTATGTACCTATAGGTGGAGCAAAAATCTTGCAACCAACAAATAAAGAGATGATTTGGTTAGTAGTAAAAGGACATTTTGCTTTTCCAGAAGATGGCTCTATGGAAGAATACGATGCATTATCTAAACAATATTTAGATAATGTTATTCAAAAAAATGAATTTATAAAAGGATTTTACCAGCATACACATGCTTGGGGATCAGATAGAACAGAATATACCAGAGCTTATGTAGTAGAGTCAATGGCAGATTTAGATAAAATGAGAAAAAAGAGTGATGAACTTTTTAAGGAGCATTGGTCAGACCAAGCTAAAAGAAAAGAGTATGGAAAACAAATTGGAAAATATTTTACAGGGAAACACGGAGATTACATTTACACATCAGTACCAGAATTGACTAAATAAATATATACAGAAAGAGCTCAGGAATTTCTGGGCTCTTATTTTTTATGGAAAAACCACCAATTCATATCTCTTGAGAGTTTGTACCCTAATTTTTCATAAAGTTGTATTGCAGGGTTTCCTTTGTTGGTATGCAAAATAGGATGTTTTCCAGCGGTTAAAATTTCTTTAGTAACATGTTGAGAAAGTTGTTTAGCAAATCCTTTTCTGGTGTATTTAGGATGGGTAACTACAGCGCTAACTTCAATAAAATCATTGGTTTGCATCCGTTGTCCGGTTACAGCAACAAGCTTTTGGTCTTTAAAAATTCCAAAATACTTCCCCATATCAAAAGTTCTTTTCCTGTAATAACCTGGCATTACTAACCATACTAGATTAAAAATGTCATCAACGTGTTTTTCAGTTAATGGTATTATTTCTTCTGTAATATCAAAATCTGTTAAGTTTTCAAGTACCATTTGGCAGCCATCAATCTTTTTATATAGAAGAATTTTGTCTTTGTCGTAGGTAGGGGTTTTTGTTTCAGAAACTAAAAAGAATTTATCTGTAAGCGTTGCATATTCATTCAGGGCATTTGCAGTTTTTGAAGCCTCTGTAAAAGCACCGAAAGGACAAATAGTAGGATTATAAAACTTTACGTTATCATAATTAATAGCAAATTTTTCATGTGTTTCACACAACGAATGCCAAACAGGGTTTTCAAGTTTGTTATCCATTATAAATATTGGTTAAAGCTGTTACTAAGTCTGAAAAAATAAAATTATAGCTGCTATTTGTTTTCTTAGAAGAAACCCTGCTTCCTTTTAATAAAATATAAGCCATTTCACCTAAAGCGGCTTTTAAAATAAACGAAGGAGCATTCATAGGAAGTACGGGTTTATTGATAACCTTACTTAATACCTTCGTGAAATTTTCATTGGTTTGATGTTCAGGAGCAACAGCGTTATAAACTCCAGTAAAACTGTTGTCTTCTATTGCTTTTGTATACAGTTCACATAAATCAACAATATGAATCCAAGGCATGTATTGTTTACCATTTCCTAAGGCAGATAAAAACAAAGGGGTATTCATTTTTTGCAATGCACCACCATTTTTTGAAAGCACGACACCAGTTCGTAAAATTGTTACTGGAATGTCAATATGTTTAAATTGATGAGTAGCCGCTTCCCATTTTACACAAATTTTAGAGATAAAATCATTTTCGGGCTTATCTTTTTCTGTATAGATCTTATCAGAAGTAATTGCTCCATAATACCCAATACCAGAAGCAGAAATAAACTTTTTAAGAGGTATTTGATATTCTTGTACTTTATTAAATAGTAAAGTAGCTGTTTTTACACGGCTATCAATTAATTCTTTTTTTCTTTCATTGGTCCAACGTTTATCAGCAATTCCAGCTCCAGCCAAATGAACAATATGACTCACATTATTAAAAGCATCTTTATCGATAAACCCTTCTTTAACATTCCAACGAAATTCGTTATTCTTTTTTGGGGTTCTGGTAAGAATGTTAACGACATGTCCTTTGCTAGTTAACTTTTTAGTTAACTCTTTTCCAATAAAACCAGTTCCTCCTGTAATTAATATAGTCGCCATAGTACTCAAAAATAAACATTCATTTTTAAAAAAATGAGGCGAGTAGAAGAAAGATTATAAAAAAATATTCATCATACACCCTAGTAAAATTAAGGCTTATCAGTCTTTCGTGAAAAAAAGTTTAAAAAAAAGAAAACCACTATTATCATTTTCTCGTAAGTAAGGTTGAATGAGTAATTAACTTTAAAATTTACAACCATGAAAAAAATGAAATTAATTATTGGAGCTAGTGCTTTAGCATTAATAGGACTAGTTTTATTGGCAGCCGATCACATTGACGCTCCAAACGTAACAGGAGGTTCAAGTGATATTACAGACTATTACGCCTTCCAAGGAGAAAATACAAGCAATCTTGTATTTGTAGCAAATATCCAAGGATTGTTAAGTCCATCTGCTACAGCATCAGCGAGCTTTGATGAAAATGTATTGATAGAGTTCAATATTGACAACAATGACGATAAAGTTGAAGACTTGGTAATTCAGGCAATTCCAAGAGATGGGAAAATGTACTTTTTTGGTCCCTATAGTCCATCAACAACAGGTTTAAGTAGTACGTTACCACAAGATGGTTCAGAATACGGGGTGTCTATAACACCTTACGGATCTAGCGCTATTATTGGAAGTAAAGGAGGAATGCAATTTTTTGCAGGACCTAGAGACGATCCTTTCTTTATGGATTTTGCTCAATACGGTGAAATCATCGCAGGAAATGCAGGCGGTTTTAACGATCCTGGGGCGGATACTTTTGCTGGTACAAATGTATTATCGGTAGTAGTAGAGGTACCAAAATCTATGATTGGAGGTTCAGGAACCATCAATACTTGGGTAGAAACTAAAATGAAGCAGTAAAAATCAATCAACTTTAAAAATAAAAGACATGAAACTTAACAATATAAAAATTTTAGCAATTTTAATCCTATCAACTTTTGCTTTAGCAAGTTGTAGTGACGACGATAACAATGTACCTCCAATGGCTTCTATTGATTTTTCAGGAAGTTATATGCAAAAAGACCAAATGGGTAGACCAGCAGTGAACACAGTTTTTGTAAATAGTGATATGAAAGATGCGTTTAACGTTACAATACCGTCTGAACAAGGAGCAAACTTCGCTGCCATGTTTGAAGCGAATTTAAAAGCATTAAGTCCAGCCTACGCAAATGATGGTGATGCAAATGCATTAGGTTTAGATGCTGCCACTTTTGCCAGCGTTTTAGCAACTGACGTGCTAACTGTTTCATTAGATGGTACAACAACTTTTTATGACGGTACTAATGTGTTAACAGGGAGAGCTTTAGCAGACGACGTAATTACAGTTGAATTATTATTGATTTTTGGAGGGGAAGATTTTTCCGAAAACCCAACATTGTCAGATGATCATGTAGATGGAAATGATAAAGACTTCTTAAGTTCTTTTCCATATTTGGCAAGTCCTTGGTAGAACGGGATGACTAACCCTCCTAGGGGTGAAATTGGTTGCTTTTTAGCAACCAATTTTTAAACAAATTACAAACTAAAAATCCTTCTAAAATGAAAACTATTAACCTAATTATATGTGCTATTTTAAGTAGCGCCATGGTGAGTTGTACCTCTTCAAAAACAACAAAGGTAGCTAACCAAGAAGAGTATAATAAGTACTTAGAGAATACGATGACTGCTTCAGAGTCGTTAGCGCAAAAAGAACTAAACTTTTGGCAGAAAAAACTTAATAATCAGCCAACACAATATCCGTATTTAAGCAAAATAGCAAAGGCTAATACGTTACTTTTCTCAGAAAAAGGAACTATTTCTTACTTGATAGAAGCGGAGAAAAAGCTGTTACAAATTAATCAAAAAACAAATTATAACAAAGCTTCATATTTACGATCATTAGCAAGAAACTATATTTCTCAACACCGATTTAAAGAATCGTTAGAATTGCTAAAAAAAGCAGCAATAAATGGAGAGAATTTAAAAGCGACTCAAAAAATGCTATTTGATGTTTATTTAGAGTTAGGAGAACCTAACAAAGCTTCAGAATATTTAGCCAAAATTGAGGATTATGCCGACTTTGACTACTTAATTAGAGTTTCTAAATGGCATGATTATAAAGGAGATTTGTCTTCAGCAATTCGTTTTATGGAAAAGGCGATGAAAAAAGCTGAAGAAGCAAATAACAAGGAATTAAAAGCTTGGAGCTATACTAATTTAGCTGATTTCTACGGTCATAACGGACAAGTAAAAGATGCTTATAATTTATACTTAAAAGCACTAGAATTAGATAACAGTAATGCGTATGCCAAAAAAGGCATTGCTTGGATTGTATATTCTCATGATAAAAATGCAGACGAAGCACTCCGAATTTTAGATATCATAAGTGACGAACATTCCTCACCAGATTACTATTTGTTAAAGGCAGAAATAGCTGAGTTTAAGAATAATTTAACAATGAAAGAAAGTAATATAGAGGTATATTTATCGGCTGTGAAAAATAGCTTGTATGGTGTGATGTATCATCAGCATTTAGCGAAGTTATATCTAGAAGAATTTAACGATACAGCTAACGCATTATCGTACATAGAAAAAGAAATTGAGAGCAGGCCTACGCCACAATCATACGATTTACTAGCTTGGTATTATTACAAAAATAAAGAGTTTAAAAAAGCTTTAGAAGTAATTAATACACATGTAGTAGATAAAACTTTCGAGCCCGAAATACAATATCATATAGCTGAAATTTACAAAGCAAATGGAATTAATGATAAAGCTATGGCTTTAAAAGATGAGTTGCTAGAAAGCTCTTTTGAATTAGGTCCGTTGATGACAGAAAAAATTTTAAGTATATAGTTAAACCCCAGTATTTTGAAAGCAAATATTTTATTTTTAGCATTATTGCTAGGTAGTTGTCATGTATTTTCGCAACAATTTAAAGGAAAGGTATTTAATACTAATAAAAAGCCTTTAGAAAATGTGTACGTATACAACACTACCAGTAATAGTCATACACATACGAAAGTTAATGGAGATTTTATCTTAGATAATTCAAAAGTAGGAGATATTATTGAATTTGGAATTCTAGGATATAAAAAAATCAAGCTACAATTAGATCGTGATGATTTAAGATCATCTAAAGTAATTGTCTTAGAAATGAAAAGTTTTTTATTAGATGAAATGGTACTGTCTAATAAAAGAGATCCATTACAAACAATTGTTAGAGTTGATTTAGATAAAAAACCAGTAAGTTCATCTCAACAAATATTACAACGAGTACCAGGGCTTTTTATAGGTCAACATGCGGGTGGAGGAAAAGCAGAACAAATATTTTTAAGAGGTTTTGATATCGATCATGGTACTGATATAGCATTGTCGGTAGATGGAACACCAGTAAATATGGTTTCTCATGCACATGGACAAGGGTATAGTGATTTACACTTTATTATTCCTGAAACGATTGAAAAAATAAACTTCGGAAAAGGGCCTTACTACGCTAGTAAAGGTGATTTTAATACCGCTGGATATGTAGATTTTAAAACAAAAACATATTTAGAAAATAGCGAAATTGAAGTTGGTATAGGGCAGTTCAATACTTTTAGAACTTTAGGAATGTTTAATTTATTAGACAAAAATAGTACTGATAATGCCTATGTAGCTATTGAATATTTAGCAACAGATGGTTTTGTAGAGTCTCCTCAGAATTTTAGCCGAATTAATATTTTTACGAAATATAGAACTTTTTTAAAAGACAATAGTAGTTTATCATTATCAGCTTCACATTTTACGAGTAAATGGGACGCTTCTGGACAAATACCACAAAGAGAAGTTGATAATGGAAATATTACTCGTTTTGGTTCAATAGATGATACTGAAGGAGGAACAACCTCGAGAACAAACATAAATTTAGAACACTCAAAAGTTTTAAAGAATGATATTAGCGTAACGTCAAATGTTTTTTATTCGAACTATAATTTCAATTTATTTTCAAACTTTACTTTCTTTTTAGACGATCCTGTAAACGGAGATCAAATAAAGCAAACTGAAAATAGAGATATTTTTGGGTTCAATACACAGTTTAAAAAGAAGACATACGTGTCAAATACACCTGTAGAACTAACTTTTGGAACAGGGTTACGCGCTGATATCGTAGATAATTTAGAGCTATCACATACGCTACAAAGAAAAGAAGTATTAGACCAAATTCAATTAGGAAAGGTAAACCAAACCAACTATTACGCTTTTGTAAATAGTGAATTTGAGTTTGGGAAATTTATGGTGGCACCAGCGTTACGCTTAGACTATCTAAAATTTAACTACAATGATTATTTATTACAAGAGTATAAAACATTTTCGGAATCGCAAGTGGTTGTCAATCCTAAAATTAATCTAACCTATACTCCAAACCAAAAAATTCAATGGTTTTTAAAATCAGGAATAGGGTTTCACTCAAATGATACTAGGGTAGTGGCAACACAACCTAATAAAAAAACTTTGCCTAGAGCCTACGGTGTTGATTTAGGAACAGTTTGGAAACCTACTTCAAAAATAGCTATAAATTCAGCAGTATGGTATTTGCTTTCAGAAGATGAATTGGTATATGTTGGAGATGTAGGTATTGTAGAGCCTTCAGGAGAAACACAACGGTATGGTATCGATTTAGGTCTTAGATATCAATTAACAAATTGGTTATATTTTGACAGCGATGCTACTTATACAAAAGCCAAAAGTATTGAAGCCCCATCTGGAGAAAACAATGTTCCTTTAGCTCCTAAAGTAACTGTAACAGGAGGCTTATCTGTAACTAATTTTAAGAATTTTTCAGGAGGAATGAATTACCGATATATAGGAGACAGACCAGCAAATGAAGATAATTCAATTGTAGCAGAAGGTTATTTTGTTACCGATGCCAATGTTAGCTATAAAGTAAATAACATAACATTTGGGGTTGCTTTGGAAAATATTTTTGACGTAGCTTGGAACGAAACACAATTTGCTACAGAATCAAGGCTACAAAATGAACCCAACCCTGTAGAAGAAATTCACTTTACACCAGGAACACCGTTTTCTGCTAAAGCCACCATACGATATTCTTTTTAAAAAAAAATGATAGTCCGGGGGGACTTCATGAGTTGTCATTTTTTTAGAAGGATTAATGGCAACAAAAATATAGCCGCTTTAAGCGGCTATATTAATTTATGAATAGATTGTTGTTTATACTGCACCCAGAGTGTATAATTGTTCTAAAGTAGGTGTTTCACTTCCACCGGCTGGCTCTAAAGTTATACCAAAAGCTTGTGAATCATTTGGGTTTTCAATAGTGAATATTTTAGTATCACTAGCTGTAAATTGATCTATAGTTCCTAAGCTAGTAGGAGCCAAAGGATCAAGTTTTAAAGACCATACTTGGTACACCTTTCCTTCTGGAGGATTGGGTAAACCTTGAACATCTAAATATATATTTTTTGAGCTTTTGTTCCAGTATACTTTAGCATAGGCTTCAGGATACACTTTTTGCCCCTGTAATGGAACCGTAACTATTTCTTTGCTTCTTATTACTGCTAAAAGTTTTTTGTTTTCAGCTAAATCAGCATTAGTTTTATCTAATTGAATTTCATACTGCTCTTTTGATTCATTAATCGTGTCTATTTGACCTTGTAAATTAGCACTCTTATTTAACGATAAAATTAAAGTACTCCCAACTACTAAGGCAGCAGCCCACCCAGTATAAGTTACCCAATTATTTTTTGATGTTCGTAAAGGAATTGTGTTGGCTGAATTTTCTTTTTCTTGTAACATTTTTATTAAAACGTCTTTAAAAGAATTTTTAGCATTTTTAGGAGCAACATGAGAAGTAAGTATAGAAATAGACTTTTCAATTTCTTTTACCTCTTCTAAAACCTCAGGATGTTCCATCATTAACCCATATACTTGCTCATTTTCTTTATCAGAAAGAGCCCCAGCTATATAGAGTTCTAATATTCCAGATTCTATGTGTTTGTTTGTAGCCATTATTTAAGCATAAGTCTTAATTCGTTAATACAATTTCGGCTTCTTGTTTTTACAGTACCAAGGGGTATTTTTAAACTTTCAGAAACTTCCTTTTGTGTAAAGCCTTTAAAATAAAGAAGCTCTATAACCTTAATACAAGTATCTTTTAACTTGTTTACAAAGTTTTTTATACCAATTGCATCTGTTTTAGAGTCCAAACTATCGTGGTTCTCTAATATATCTACGAAAATTTCGGCATCAAGGTTTTTTGAATTGTTCTTAAAGTTTTTAGATCTTGTTTTATCAATAGCAGCATTTCGGGCAATATTGATAATCCATGTAAAAAAACGTCCTTTTTTCTCAGAATAAGTATTTGCATTATTCCAAGCTTTTATAAAAACATCTTGTGTTATTTCTTCAGCTACCGTCTGATCTCTAACAATATTGAAAATTACACCAGTAACGCTTTGTTTGTACATTTCGTAGAGGCTTTCAAAAGCTTTTACATCTTTGTTTTTAAAATTTTTAACGAGGGATTCTAGTTGCATATAGTTTATTGATTGGAGTACAAAATACTAAAAAATCATTTAGAATCTACCTAAATATCCTTTCTATTAGGTTTATTACATGGTAATTAAAAGTTAGTTATAAGTGTGTGGTAAAAAAGAAACCCCATCATTTTGTAATGATGGGGTTGTATGATGGTTATTAATACTATTATTTTACGTCTTTAAGAGTATTATTAATTAACAGTTTTAATTGATTTTTATGAGCTTTTGTGGCAATATTTCCAACACCATTACTTACCCATGACTTAATTCTATTTAAGTTATATAAGGCCATGGCTTTAGAAGCATTTGTATATTTACTTTTTTCATTAACCATTTTTAATAACATCTTAGTATACTCTGTTTGTAAGTTTTGGCGGAAAGAGTTGATATTGGTATTTACATCCACCTTAAAAATCGCATTGTTAAGGTCTGTCATAAAAGTAGCCAGTTTATACTGATTTCCATACAATTCTGAATCAGAAATTCTTTGCAAAGTGTTTCTGTGTAAAATATGGTTTAGCACTCTTTTTTGATAGCTTAATACTTCTGCATGAATTTTAGGATCTTCAGACCTTGCAAAGAAGTTAAAACCACGTCTTTGTTTTGCTAAATAATTGTATAAATCTTTAGGAGCATTAAAGGCATCTGGAGCAAAAATGTAAGTTTTTAAAGCGTCCATAGCTCTTTTTTGATCTGCTAAACTAACAGGTGTGTATGGTTGACTAGCATTTTCCTGACCCGACACAGCTCTGTCTACATAAACACCACCTATAAACCTAGAAATTACATCACCTGCTCTAGCAGCTTGACCATTTAAGATATAATAAGCATTTCTAAGCTCTTCATAAGTTTGTCCTTCTTTAGCAAAACGCTGTTTAATAGTAAACATCATGTTATTAGCCAGCTTAATGCGGTCAATTGAATATTTGATTTGATCGTTTGATAAATCACCTGTCATTACACGAGGATCTATCGCTTTACCAGGAGAACGCATATCGTCTGCATCATTACCAAAAATTAATTCTGGTTTTGTTGATTGCGCTAATAACGCATCCATTTCAGCTCTGTTCTTAAAAGGAGTATAACCGTATTGGATAGCCCAAATATCATAAGGTCCTACCGCAGTATCGTAATATTGTCCTTGTTTACTTCTATCAAGTGTTAAATTGATAGCGGCATAGTCCATAACAGAACCAGTTAAGCATTTTCCTTTTATAAAATCAGCATCGGCTAGTTGCTCAGGAGAAAACAACTGACTTGCTTTCATATTGTGGTTTAAACCTAATGTATGACCAACTTCGTGCATGATTAATGATTTCATAGCTTCTCTTTTCATACCTTCCATTGCTAAATCAGATGCACCTGTCGCTGCTAAAACCGTCTTACCAAACATGGTGTTTTCATGCATTAAATGACCTGCTGAACAGTACATGTGGTTGTTTTCACTTGTAAAAATAGCACGTGCCTCTTCTTCCGAAGAAGCTTTAGACACCTCTCCAAATATTTTATTGTATTTCACGCGATTGGTAAAATGAACGTATTCAAGCATGATGTCAGCTCCTAAAATCTCACCTGTTTTTGGGTTTACAAAACTTGGTCCGTAACCACCAAATGGAGGGTTAGGAGAAGAAGTCCATCGCAACACATTGTAGCGAACATCGCCAGCATCCCATGTAGCATCCTCTGGTTGAACTTTTACAACCATAGCATTTTTGAATCCCGCTTTTTCAAAAGCCTCGTTCCACGCTAAAACACCTTCCTTTATAGTTTCAATAAACTCTTTAGGTGTTGAGTTCTCAATCCACCAAGTAATTGGTTTTACAGGTTCTGAAATAGCTAGCTCAGGATTTTTCTTAACAAGTTTCCAACGGTGTATAAAATCTCTATAATTCACTGTTTGTGTAGAGGTCATATCGTTAGTATTGGTTAAAAAATAACCTACTCTAGGGTCATCCATTCTCGCTTGGTAGTTGTTTTCAGGAAGGTTCATAAACGTATGAAAAACCTTTATAGAAATATATCTACCATCTTTAATGGCTGTAGATCCTTGGTTTAAAACTGTAGGGTTGTTATACACATATTCAGTTTTAAGATTGGTGTTTTCAGGATAGTTTTTTATGGTGTTTATTTTCGACTTGTTTTTATCGAATCTACCTAATTTAAATGCAAAAGGTGAACTTTTAGGGAAGTTTGGAGCTTTAATTCGAGTAAATGCTTCAGAAATAAATAAAGGATTAGCGTCGATTAAATATTCTCCTTTTTTCTCATCAGAGGCTAAAATTTTAGTGCTGGCTATAATCGCATCACTAATATTTGCCTTCGCCGACTTAGAAATCGCATTGTTTTCATCAAAATAAAATGAAGTATTAGGAGCAACAAATTCAATTTTATTGAAGTGTTTTTTTATGTTGAAAATACTTGAACCTCTATAAGCCCCTCTAAAAGCACCTGCTTCTGTAACACCGTCAGCAATTTGCGAGAAGTAAATAAAGTCTTTATTTAACTGTTCTTTCTTCAGTAATAATTTAACATCTCCAGTAACAGAGTCTTGGTAAATAGTAAATAGACCGTCTAATTTTTTACTGCTTTTTGTTAAGCTTTTAATTGTTTTTTGGGGTTTCTTTTTTGATGCAGAAGAAACTTCTGTTTTAGCTTTGTTCTTTTTCTTTTTCCTTTTTTGAGCATTCATGTCTTGTATGCCCATTATTGAAATGGTTAAAAAAAATAAACAAACTAACTGTAGTTTTTTGGTAAACATAATAATTTGTTTGAGTTGATAAATAATAAGAGTAGCAATTTACTTTTATTATTGTTTAATATTGTTAATTATATTATAAAATTTAACAGTTTATTTAGACTTTATGTTGGCTTTGCACAAACGAATTACTTCGTGAATTCGTTTAGTTCTCGTAGTTTCTCTTTTGGCTTGGTGTACCCAGTATAAGTAGCTCTTACGATAGGATGGAGCAAAGTTTTGATAGTTGTTAAAAGCAGTTGGGTTTTTATCAAATTGAACCTGTAAATCATTAGGAATAATTAAATTTTCTACAGTGTCTAAAGCATTCCAAGAGCCATTTTCTTTAGCAATTTTAACAGAAGTAATTCCCGAAGCATGCATTAAATTGGAGGCAGTCAGCTCTTTGATGTATTTTTTATTTAAAGCACTCCAAACACTTTTAGGTTTTCTGGGGCAGAAGTATTGCCGTCTTTTACCATCGCCTAAACTTTTCACAGTACTATCTATCCAACCAAAGCACAAAGCTACTTTCACAGCTTCTTCCCAACGCATACTAGGTATGGCTAAGTCAACTTTGTATAAAATTAAATGGACTCCATCACTTTCATTATGATTATCGAATAACCAAGCTCTCCACTCCATATGTGTTTTAAAATATAGATGAGGTTTATTGTCCATTTAACGTATAATTTTTGAAGGGAACGAAACGATGCTTTCATGTCCGTTTTTACCTACAGCACTTACTCCAAAGAAATAGTTATCTAAGACAATTCCCTCTAAGGTAAACTCAGTAATATTTTCTACATATTTAAAGTTATCCCAAGTAGGAGAAGTGGTATCTCTCCAGTAAATTTTATAGCCTTTGGCATCATTTACCTTATCCCATTTAAGTTTGGCAGATGCTTCAACAATACCGCCAATTCCTACATTTTTAGGCGAAGGTGGAGCAGCAGCAATGCTAGCTAAATTGATAGCATTTACAGCTGTTAATTTTTTAGCATATTCAAAATTTACAAATTGTAAACGATCTCCGTATTCAATACCATTCTCAGTTCTAATGTCTTGGTGTTGTTGCGTATAGTTTTCATGTGCTTCCATAATTCGAATACCCGCAAAACCAGCATCGTTAAAAGGTCGGTGATGCCCGCCACGACCAAACCTATCTAGGCGATAAATCATTTTCGGATTCATTTCAGGCATATACGTTTTGGTAGTTTTGTATATATAACGTGCTAGCTGACGTGAAATTCCGTCTACCTCACCACCGTAAAAGCGACGCGCTTTTCGTTGACGTTCAGTTTCGGTAGGAGGCACAGGTTCAGAAAAGATTCTAAACGTACGATTATCAATTACGCCGTCAACACCTTTAATATTTCCAATCATATCATTATTCATAACCCCCACAATATTCCAGTTTTTTTCCTTGGCGTAGGCAGCCAATCCTTTTCCACCAAACAAACCTTGTTCTTCACCAGACAGTCCTACGTAAATAATACTATTTTCAAAGGTATAGTTACTTAATACACGAGCAGCTTCAATAGTACCCGCCATTCCAGACGCGTTGTCGTTAGCCCCAGGTGCATCATCGGTAAAATTATTAGGATCGGAAATTCTTGAATCAATATCGCCACTCATTACAATGTAATTGTTTGGATATTTAGTACCTTTTTGAATAGCCACTACATTTACCACCCAAACATTTTTAGTAATTCTAGCATTGGTTCCTTTTTTTACCAAGTCTTTTTGATAAAATACCTCTAGACAATGATTACAATCGGAAGAAATTTTATCGAATTCAGACTTAATCCAACGACGTGCTGCACCAATTCCACGCGTATTAGAAATGGTATCGCTTAATGTATGACGGGTACCAAAGTTAGCTAGTGTCGTAATATCAGCTTTAATTCTGTCACTAGAAATAGCATTGATAATATCGTATATTTTTGTATCGGTTTGCGCTAATATATTGGTAGAAATAAGTAAGAATAGTATGGTGAATTTTCTCATGTTAAGGAATTTAGTTTACTAAATTACAAAACAAAAAAGAGAATAAAATTAGCTTTATTCTCTTTTAACATATTTATTCAAGTACGTGTTTATTTAAACAAACTTTATTCGTTGTCTAATTTTTTAGTTTGATTGAAACCGATTAATAAAGCGCCGCCAGCACACAGAAAAATAGAAGCTACAAAGAAAACCTCAGCATCAATAGCATCTACTGGGCGTGTTTCCCATGGACCATTATAACCAAAGAAAGAACTTAAAATAGCTCCTAATAAAACGCCAACACCTATTCCCATAGCTAATAAGGCCAAGTTTAAGATAATAACTCTTCCTGTTAGTGTAGAACGTTTTTTTTCGCCTTGCATAAAAATTTTGGCATCTACACCTTTTTCAATTAAAGCTAAACGTTCTTTATTTCTTGTTGAATAGAATAGATAAAAAATTCCGAATATTACTGCAAACAAGAACATAAATACAATTGCTACTTCCATATTTTTAAGTTTAAAATGATTATTTTTAATGTGTTTGCAAGTATGACAGTTGTACTTTAAAAAAGGTTACAGAAAATTTTTACTTTTTTTTAAAAATACTTGTAACCTTTTCTAAGATGGTACAGTCATAGTATAAAATGACTATTATTAACGATCAAACGTACATAGATAAAATTCTTAAAGGAGATACGAACGCTTATGCTTTTTTAGTAGAAAAGTATAAAGTAATGGTGTTTTCGTTAGCGTTAAAAATGGTAAAGAGTAGAGAGGAAGCTGAAGAGATATCACAAGATACTTTTATCAAAGCTTATAGAAATTTACCTAAGTTTAAAGGGGAGTCAAAGTTTTCTACTTGGCTGTATAAAATAACGTATAGAACTTGTTTAGATAGTTTGAAAAAGAATAAAGAAAAATACATAACCAACCCAATTGATGAGGTTGTCATCAACAGAATCCAATCTACGGATGGTATTTTAGAAGGTATTGAACAAAAAGAACGAGCACGAGTAATAAATAGTTGTTTGTTAAGTTTACCAGAAGAGGAGCGTTCCATTTTATGGATGTTTTATTTTGAAGAACTAAGTTTGAAGGAAATCGTATCGGTAACTGATTTTTCTGAAGCGAATGTTAAAGTGAAATTACACAGAGCGAGAAAGAGTTTACTGAATATAGTAGAAAAAAAAGTAGCACCAGAATTGATTGATCATTATGGAAGAAAATAAAAACATAAAAGAGTTAGATGCTTTTACCAAAAAGTATATCAACGAAATAGAAGAGGAAGCACCGTCTATTGATTTTACTGCAAATATTATGGGTGCTATTTTAAAAGAAGAGGAATCCTCTATTTATAAAGCGACACCATTAATTTCTAAAAAAGTATGGGGTGTGTTAGCTAGTGTGTTAGCTATTAGCATGTTGTTTGTGTCAAAAGGAACTTCATTGAGTTGGTTAAAAATACCCAAGATGAGAATAGATTACTTATCAACTATTCAAATACCTAATTTATTTGAAGGTATTACAGTATCTAATTTAATGCTGTGTGCATGTTTCTTTTTTACCCTAATGGTTTTTGTGCAAATTTATTTTTTAAAAAATCACTTTACTAAAAGGTTAAAAATGTAAAATATTGTTAGCGAATAAACCTAACCACAGCAATTTTTCCACTAACTATTTCATAAACGGCAATAGCTTGAAAAGTAGCTCCGTTTGCTGTAACTTCTTCTTCATCTATCACCACGTTTCCTTTAACTATTCTACTAATAATCTTACAGTGTAAATCTTTTGTGGTTTCAAACTTAGGAGCATATCGTTTGCGCATTTCTTCAATACCTTCATATTCTAATTTATTTGGGTAACTGTACACTTTTACATCTTTAGCGTAAGGTTTTAAAAAAGCTTCTATATCTCTTTTATTATAAGCCTCTAATTGTTCTTGCGCTAAAGTTCTAGGAGATACTTCTGCTACGATTGCTAGTTTTGTTCCTTCAGAATTTGCCATAATTCTTGAAATATTATTAATGTTTTCATTTTTAAACTGGTGAAAAACAGATACCTTTTTGTTAGTTCTAGGGGTGTATTGAAAAATCATGTTCTGATAAGCAATTAACAACCTACCATCAGGAAGCCAACAAACATCTTGACTGGTTCCCGTAGAAACGATTTTTTTGGTTTCTTTAGAAATAGGATTTAATGACCAAACTTCCCATTTTTTACCATTTTGTTTCATGAAACTAACTAAGTTAGAGTTTGGAATTTTATGAAATGAACGTCCAGTTTGTTTAGCTACTGAGATGTTTGTGTTCTTTTTTAAGTCACTCATATAAAGTTCAAGAGTATCATTTACAATTACGGAAGAAATTACAAGGTTTTTAGTATACCACATTGGGTATGCTACTACCAAGTCTTTAATTAGTTCTTTACTTTTACCTGTTTTAAAGTTATATTGATAAAAACGTTGTAAGCCATTATCATCTAAACGTACAGCAGAAACATCTTTTGAGTTGGGAATTCGTTGCGGAGAATATTCGCCTCCATTGGGCGTATGATTCATAAAGCTCTTAGTTCCGCTATTCATAGAATATTTTACAATATCGGTTTGTCCATTTCTATTGGAAGCAAACAAAATGGTGTTGTCATCATAAAAATAAGGTTGGCTATCGTACCCATCATTATTTGAAATGTTTTTTCCATTGGTCACTTTCCATTTTCCGTTTTCAGAATTGATATCAAATAAATGAATTTCGGTATTTGTTTGAGCAAAAGTAAAGGAAGTAATGAATAGGGAGTATAATAGCTTTTTCATCTGTTTATTTTTATCGTTTTTTATTGGTCACACTTCGGCTGCGCTCAGTACAGGAATGTAATTTACCAACAAAGATATTGATAGGTATGAATATTCCTGATGGCTCATTTCATAATGCATAAATTGAGGTCTAAAATACTAAAAAAGTCCGCTCTTAATAGGTAGAACGGACTTTTTATGAAGATTTACAAAGTTACTTTTGAGAAGTTATCCACTTGTCAATTTTGTTTTCTAAAAGTGCCAATGGAATACATCCAGTTTCTAAAACCTGATTATGGAATTCTTTAATATCGAATTTATCACCTAATTCCTTTTTAGCCTTAGCTCGTAATTCACGGATTTTTAATTGTCCAATTTTATACGATAATGCTTGTCCAGGGTTCGCCATATAACGCTCAATTTCAGAGATAATACTTGCTTTACCTTCTGCTTCGTTGTCTAATGAATATTGAATTGCTTTTTCACGACTCCAACCTTTAGCATGCATTCCTGTATCGACTACTAAACGAATTGCTCGGTGCATTTCCATACCTAACATTCCGAAGTATTGATAAGGATCGGTATACAGGCCTAATTCTTTCCCTAGGTTTTCAGTATATAAGGCCCAACCTTCACCATAAGCACTGTACCATAACGTTTTTCTAAAATCTGGTAAGTCTTTATTTTCTTGTGTTAATGAAATTTGATAGTGGTGCCCCGGAATCGCCTCGTGTAAAAACAACGCTTCATCAGAAAATACGTTGTATTTAGTAGCATCAGGAATTGGCGTATAGAAAACTCCTGGACGAGTTCCGTCTAACGAACCCGGGTTGTATTCAGCACTTGCTGATGCTTCTCTGAATTTTTCAGTTTGCTTTACCACAAATGGAGTTTTTGGCTTGTTCCCAAATAACTTTTCCAATTGTGGCTTCATTTTTTCGTGAATCGCGTTAAAGTTATCAATAATTTGTTGCGGCTCTGTATATGGCATTAACTCTTTGTTGTTACGGACAAAATCAAAGAACTCTTTTAAGCTTCCTTCAAATCCAACTTGCTCTTTTACTTTTTCCATTTCCGATAAAATTCGAGCGACTTCTTTTAGCCCTAATTCATGAATTTCATCAGCAGTCATATTGGTAGTCGTATAATTTTTGATAGCGTGTTGATAGTATGCTGTTCCGTTAGGAATATCAGAAATACCGCTACTTTCTCTACCAGCAGCTAAATAGTTGTTTTTTAAGAACTCATACATGGCTTTGAATGACGGAATTAACTTATCATTCAATATGTTGGTATACGCTTCTGTTAATCTAGTTTTATCAGCATCAGAAAAATCAGCAGGTAAAGCGTTTATTGGAGAATAAAATAAATGTTCAGAAAAATCGGTAATTCCTTCAGAAGACTTTTTTACAACGGTTAAGCTTTCAAATTGAGGAATTACTTTTTGAATTAATGATTTAGGTAATACATATCCTTCATTCATTCCTTCTTGCATGCGTTCTTTAGCCGATTGCAGCCAGGTATTGTATTGGTCTAATCTACTTAACCAATTGCCGTAATCTTCCACTGTTTTAAAAGGTTGTGCGCTACTACCACTTGCCAATTGACCCATGGTAAGGTTAATTGTCCACATTTGGTTAATAGGCATTAATAAGTCGTTTTTATAGCTAGCTTGCGCCAATGCCATATCACAGTCCCAATCTAATACCGCTTTACTCATTTGTTGACTTTCGGTTAAGTCAGCATCTGTAAAATTGTTAAGTTTAGCTTTGTAATTTTTGAAAAATTCATTGTTTTTCGCTTGATATTCGTCTGACAATGTGTTAGGAAATTGATCGTTAAAACGATTGTCACCTGCAAAAGTTGCACTTACAGGATTTAATTGTAGTTTTCCTTCGTTATAGTCTTTTAGTAACTGGTTAAACTCCGTGTTTTCAGGAGTAGGAGTGTTCAGCGTTTCTTTTTTTTCTTGTTTGCAAGAAGCAAGAAGTGTAGCCGTAGCTACTATGGTTAAGAGGATTTTCTTCATGGTTATATTTTTGAATGTGAACAAATATACCAAAAAGAACATCTTAGCTTTGTTAAAACTAATTGTTCTTGTAGTACCAAAAAGGGATTTGGGCTACATGCTCAAGTTTTTCTTTTTTTGTTGTTGTATTTAACACTTTCCTATGAATAGAAATTAAATGTTTTCCTTCTGTAATACCTTTTAGAGATAAAATGTTTTCAAACCCGAGTTGTTTATTTGTTTTAACAATTATAAAGTTAGAAGGCATTTGTAGGCTATCTATTTCAATTTTGTAAGACTCATTAAAAGCAGCTAGGTATTTGCTGTATATACTATCTTTTTTGGCAGAATATCCTTTTGATTTAGTGAAAACTTTGTACAAATTACTTTTTAAGCCTCTTTGATCTTCACTTGGTTTTAAGCTTGTATTCCTATTTAAAATAAAATCTTCAGTTTTCTTTTTAAAGGGAATAAATAGTGTAGTGTATGGTTTGTTAATTATCTTAGTTGGTATAGCTACATCTTTAACAAACTCATTCTTTTGAAGTAAATCTAAATAGTTGTTATTTCTAATATAATTCATTGAAGAATATGAATCAATTTCTAAATAATTTGACCTTACATTGTTTAAACTACTAATATAAAATATACACATGTATAAAGGAAAAAGTATGAAGGCAATTCTTCTTCCGAACTTATTATCTATAAGATTATAGAGTAAAGGTCTGTATAAGAAAGAAAGAGTAAGAATACTAAAGACTTTATAAATAGGCATATATAAAAATGATGTCCATTCTTTTTTCTTTAAATATCCAAGTGTAATAAAATCTATAAATATGATAATGGAAAAAAATAGTAAGAATATAGAAAAAAGACCTAATAAAGTTAAGCCTAAAGTTTGAGAAAAAATAGTTGATTCAATAAAAAAATTACCAGCTATTATGAATATAAAAAGTATTGTAAAGAAAGAAATTAAGTAGAACAATGTTAAAAAAGTAACAGCAAATAAAATACTACAATAGTTTTCTAATTTTGCGATATACTCATCAAAAGAACCAACTTTGTTTTTTAAATAATTAGTGAAACGTTTGTTATAATCAAGTACGTCATAATCTATATCGTTAGAGACATATCTTAAACCAATTGCACCAATCCATAAACCTCTTAAAATAACATGAATAACCAAGTTAATAATTAATATGTAACAAGCTGCCCTAATTACAGGGTAATAAAATCTACCAAAGTTTTGTAGTGCTTTAGATTCGTTTATAGCAGCTTCAATAGGTTCGATTAAATTTATGAGACCAAAAATAGCAAAACCAGTTATAAGTAATTCTAATTGCCAGCTTTCTTGCTGGAGTTTATCAAGAAGGGCTTTAAATTTAGAGCTTTTGTAATCGTTATTCATAGTTCGTTTTTTGGTAGATGACTTTCTACAAAAAAACAAAATCCTCTTTGGATTAACAAAGAGGATTTGAATAATTTATTTCAGTAGACTCGAACTATTTTATTAATTCGTAGCTACGTTTGATAAAGTTGGTTAACTCTTCACCATGCAATAGGTTTTGAGATAATTTGGCTAAATCAAATGCTTGTGTAACTAATTGTTTTTGCTTGTCTTGATCAGCAGACAAAATTTCTGATACTAATTCGTGGTTAGTGTTTACTACCAAGTTGTACATTTCTGGTAGGTTACCCATTCCCATCATTCCACCGCCACCAGTAGCGTTCATTTCTTTCATACGACGCATGAATTCTGGTACCGTAATTATAAAAGGAGAAGCACTAGAATCCATCGCTTCTAATTGTACGGTATAGCTAGAGTTATTTACAGCTTCTTCGATAACAGGTTTTAGTTTCTCTTTTTCTTCATCAGAAAGTTTAGAAATTACTGTATCGTCTTTCTTAATTAAGTTATCAATATGGTCAGCATCTACACGTTTGAATTGTACTTTAGCATCTCCAGATTCCATTTCTAATTTTTGCATTAAATGTGGAACGATTGGAGAGTCTAATAAGAGTACTTCGTATCCTTTAGCTTTCGCATCTTCAATATAACTGTGTTGTGCATCTTTGTGCGCCGCGTATAAAACAATATGATTTCCGTCTTTATCTGTTTGAGTATCCTTCGTTTTTTCAATTAATTCATCAAACGTAAAGAATTTATCATCAACAGTAGGGTATAAGGCAAACTTCTTCGCTTTGTCAAAGAATTTCTCTTCCGATAACATTCCATATTCAATAATAACCTTGATGTCGTTCCATTTTTGTTCAAAATCTTCACGATTGTTTTTGAATAAAGAAGAAAGTTTATCTGCTACTTTTTTTGTGATGTATCCAGAGATTTTCTTCACAGCTCCGTCTGCTTGTAAATATGAACGAGAAACGTTTAACGGAATGTCTGGAGAATCAATGACCCCTTTTAACATTTGTAAGAAATCAGGAACAATTCCTTCTACATTATCTGTTACAAAAACTTGGTTTTGGTATAATTGAATTTTATCCTTTTGCATATCCAAGTTCTGTGTTAACTTAGGGAAGTATAAAATTCCTGTTAAGTTAAATGGATAGTCTACATTTAAGTGAATGTGGAATAAAGATTCTTCAAATTGCATCGGATACAACTCTCGGTAGAAGTTTTTATAATCTTCATCTTCTAAATCTGCTGGTTTTTTAGTCCATGCAGGTTCCGTATTGTTGATGATATCGTCTACTTCAATTTGTTTGTGAGGCTCTGTTACTTCTTTACCGTCTTCGTCTTTTGTGGTTTGTGGAGTGAAATCAGGATCGTTTATTTTCTTGGTTCCGAATTTAATTGGGACTTGGTTAAAACGATTGTATTTTGTTAAAAGCCCACGGATTTTTCCTTCTTCTAAAAACTCAGTAGAATCTTCCGCGATGTGTAATACGATTTCTGTACCTCTGTCAGATTTGTCGTGTTCTACCAAAGTATATTCAGGAGAACCATCACAAGTCCAGTGAGCAGCAGGCTCGTCTTTAAATGATTTGGTAAAAATTTCTACTTTATCAGCCACCATAAAAGCAGAGTAGAACCCTAAACCAAAGTGACCAATAACACCTGTTTCGTTTTTATCGTCTTTGTATTTTTCTAAGAACTCTTCAGCTCCAGAAAAGGCAATTTGGTTGATGTATTTTTCAACCTCATCCACGGTCATCCCAAGACCTTGGTCTTTTACAGTTAAGGTTTTTGCATCTTTATCAATACTAATTTCAATTTTAGCGTCACCTAATTCTGTTTTAGCTTCACCAATAGAAATAAGGTGTTTTAATTTTGTAGTAGCATCAGTTCCGTTAGAAATTAACTCACGTAAAAAGATTTCGTGATCAGAATACAAGAACTTTTTAATCAGTGGAAATATATTTTCTACCGATACATTAATGTTTCCTTTACTCATAAGTATATATTTTATTTGATATTATTTTCTGTGAGTTTAAGTGTCAAAAAAAATACCAAAGAAATATTAGTGACAAGATGACATGTAAGTGCTTTTTACAAAGGAATTTATTTCATGTTGTTGCTCGCGAATTTTTTGTACCAAACTAAATTGATTATTCGCTCTTTCTAGGTTGTGGTTTGAATGCTTGGTTTTATAATAAACATCATTATTTAAATAATCTGTTAAAAAGCGAAGTCCCATAATAAAGGTCATGACTTGAATACTAATAGGAAGATAGCTTGCTTCTTGTTTAGAAATATTATTTGCTAAACTTTTAAGAAAACCTTCTGTGTAATTTTTAAAATAATTGAGATTAAAGTTAATAGCTGATACATTGACTTCGTCTTCATCGGTCGTATTACAAATAGTTCGTAAAGCATCTCCGTAATCAAAATGTATGCATCCTTTCATTACGGTGTCTAAATCAATCATACAAATAGCTTTGTTGTTGGTATCGAATAAAATATTAGAAATTTTAGTGTCATTATGAGTGACTCGTAACCGAATTTCTTTTTGATTGATAGCACGGTCAAGAACCATCATCTCTTTTTTGTTTGCTAGTGCAAAATCAATCCACTTTTGAGCTTTTTGTTTTCTTATTTTGGAAGTTGCATTTAAAGCGTTTTGAAACTCTTGAAAACGAAAAGACATGGAATGAAAGTTGGGTAATGTTTCTACCAAATCGTTTTCGAAATCTGATGTTTGTGCTAAAAATTCAGCGGTAATTAAGCCTGCTTGATATGCAATATCGTTCGCATTAACTTTTAAAAACGTTTGAGAGTTTTCAATAAACTCAGATAAGTTCCAAAGATGGTTATCATTATCTATTAGAGAATAGCTATTTTCTTTGGTGGGAATAAAATGAATTGTTTGTATTCCTTTTTTTGATAAATGTTGGGTGATTTTTATTTTGTTGTGAATAACATCGATTGCTTTTTTAAAAACAGTTGTATTTATTCTTTGTAATACATAATTAACTTCCTCTTGAGTAAGAATTAAGAAAGTATCGTTGATATGGCCAGAATTAAATGTTTCAAAACCTTTGAAAGTGTGTTCGGTTTGAAATTGCTGAAAAATAGTGGCTAATTTTTTTTTTAATTCCATAAGCTTTCTGGGTACACACCGTCTTTTTTTAATTCAGTTATTTTCGAAATTACTGCTGCTTTATCTTTTTTATAGGTAACTCCTAACCAATTAGAGCTGGTTTCTAAAACTTTTACAGTAGCTTTTTGGGTATCTAGTAAGTGATTTACCACACTTGGCAGGTAGAATTCTTCTTTTTCTGTTCGGTAATTCTCCTTTAAAAATTGATGAAAAAGGGTCTCCATTTCTCGAAAGATGGTGGGAGTAAATCCCCAAAAATTCATGGAAACCAAACTGTTTTTTTGAATTTCCTTCTCCTGATTGTTTTCGGAATAAATGATACGGTTGTTAATTAAACTTATATTAGTGCGTTCAACAACTCTTTTTAAATACTTGCCTGAGTCAAGGTAACATTCTCCTCTTGAAACACTTCCATTTTCAGAAAGTGTATTTTGAATTTTAAATCCAACCATGGCATATTCACAAGAAGAAGAATCAGTTTTGTTTAAAAACTCAGCCATTTTTAAAAAAGCATTAGCTCCATAAAAATCATCGGCATTAATTACACAGAAGTTTTCATTAACTGCATTTTTGGCGGTTAAAAGAGCGTGGGCTGTTCCCCAAGGTTTTACTCTGCTGCTGTTGTTGAACTCTTCCGGAATATTGGTTACCTCTTGGCAAACAAACACTACCTTAATTTTATTGTGAAGTTTGGGTAAATACAAGGCTTTTATAGTTTCTAAGAAATCTTTTCGCACTACAAAAACTACTTTCTTAAAACCACATTTTACAGCATCATATATAGAAAAGTCGATTATAGCTTCGTTTTTATTACTAATAGCGTCCAATTGCTTTAATCCGCCATATCGAGTTCCCATACCAGCAGCAAGAATTACTAAAGTCATAACATTTATTTAAAAAAGCCCAATATAATTTAATCCGATTGATTATTTTGGTCGACATTAAATTTTATTTCATGAACTTAACTACGATTGATTATACTTTTATCTTTATTTTTTTCAGTATCACATTAGGAATAGGAATCTGGGTTTCGAAAAAATCAAAACAAAGTACTTCTGAGTATTTTTTGTCTGGAAGAAATATGCCTTGGTGGTTATTGGGAGTTTCAATGGTTGCCACAACTTTTTCGACAGATACTCCTAATTTAGTGACAGATATAGTTAGAACCAATGGGGTTTCTGGAAACTGGGTTTGGTGGGCTTTTTTGCTAACAGGAATGTTAACCGTTTTTATTTATGCAAAATTATGGAGGAAGAGTCAATCAACTACAGATTTAGAGTTTTATGAGCTTAGATATGGAGGAAAACCAGCTAAGTTTTTAAGAGGGTTTCGATCCTTATACCTTGGGATATTTTTTAATGTTTTAGCAATGGCTGGGGTAACCTTAGCTGCTATAAAAATAGGAGAGGTAATGTTAGGTTTAACACCAATTCAAACAATTGGGATTGCTTCGGTGGTTACTGTGATTTTTAGTGCTATTGGTGGATTTAAAGGAGTGGTGTATACCGATTTTTTATTGTTTTTTGTAGCTATGATTGGAGCTGTTGGTGCTGCTGTGGTTGCTGTAAATCATCCCCAAGTAGATAGTTTAGAAAATTTATTAACACATCCTAACGTCGTAGATAAATTATCAATTTTACCAGATTTTAATAACAAAGAGTTGTTAATTTCAATTTTTATTATTCCGTTAGCAGTGCAATGGTGGAGTGCATGGTATCCTGGAGCAGAACCAGGGGGTGGAGGGTATATCGCTCAAAGAATGTTGGCATCTAAAAATGAAAACCATGCTATTGGAGCAACTTTTTTCTTTAATATTTTACATTATGCTTTACGCCCGTGGCCATGGATTATTGTAGCATTGGCTTCATTAGTTGTCTTTCCTGATTTGGCTAGTATAAAAGAGGCTTTTCCAAATGTATCAGATGATAAATTAGGACATGATTTAGCATATCCAGCCATGTTAACATTCTTACCTAGTGGATTAGCAGGGGTTGTACTTACATCGTTAGTAGCAGCATACATGAGTACAATTTCTACCCATTTAAATTGGGGAGCATCTTATATAGTTAATGATTTTTATAAGCAAAATATAAATCCAAACGCCAATGAAAAAACATTGGTAAATGTAGGGAAGTTAGCTACTGTTGTTTTAATGATTTTTAGCGCACTGTTGGCTTTGCTATTTACCAATGCGTTGGAGATTTTTAAATTTATCTTAATGTTTGGTGCAGGTACCGGACTTATTTTTTTGTTGCGCTGGTTTTGGTGGCGTATCAATGCGTGGAGTGAAATTTCGGCAATGATAGCATCAGGGATTTTTTCACTGATTTTTTATTTTAATGCTGAATACTTATTTGGAAATGAGGGACTGTTTGAAAGCTATTGGCAGTTTCCATTAGTAGTGTTGTGTACTACTATTGTTTGGCTGTTGGTAACTCTGCTAACGAAACCAGAAGATGATGAAGTACTGATTAACTTTTATAAAAAAATTCAACCTAAAAAAGCAGGATGGTTGTGTGTGTTAGCTAAAGCAAAAGAGAAAAATATACACATAGATGAGCAAACAGAAACGGTTAATTTAGGCAATGGTTTACTAGCCGCCTTTACGGGCTGTATTTTAGTTTTTAGTAGTTTGTTTGCTACTGGAAATTGGATTTATGGAAATTATACAATTGCTATGGTATTAACAGGAATTGCATTCATAACAGTATATATTCTACTAGGCTTGTGGAAAAAGATTAAAGTAAATTTTTTATAAAAACAGATTAAAATAAATACTAAAAAAAAACACTAACCTCTTAAAGGTTAGTGTTTTTTGATTAGCGATTAAATATCTCTTAACATTTCTGATTTGTTGTTGTTCTTCCATGTTCCTCCTGTAAAATCTGGAACTTTAATAGAGCTACTGTTTTGTGCTACAGATAGCTCTGAAAGAGGGGTAATCGCACTCCATAAAACACTATCATATACATTAATATCTAATGGTAATCCTTGGTTTAAGCATCTAATTAAGCGATAAATCATCACAAAATCCATTCCTCCATGACCTACAGAATTGTCTGAAATTTGTGTTTTTAGTTTGTCCCAAAGTGGATGGTTGTATTTTTCTCTGTATTCATTATATTTTTCAGGTTTCAACCATTCATGTCCCCACCAAGCCAATTCTTCATCGTTAATATACAGTTTAGAAGGGTACCCTTCATGTACAGCTTTTGTACCTACTACAGTATTTAAACGATCGTATGGTCTACCTGTATGTACATCAAACTGCAGCATAATAGTTTTACCTAATTTAGTTTTTATCATGGTGGTATTCATATCACCACACTTGATATTAGAAAACTTATTTATTCCTGCATGTTTGGCAGCGTCGCTTAAACTTTTTTCACGAGAACTCATCGATACCACATGGTCATAGTTGTCACCACGACCTATATCCATATACTGACTTATTGGTCCCAATCCATGTGTAGTGTAAAAGTTACCATCTTTATATAAGTGGTGTTTTATTCTCCATTGGTCTTCGTAGTATTTTTCATCTAATAAATGCTTACGTAAATCGTGAATATAAGCACCTTCAGCATGAGTTAAATCACCAAAGACACCTTGGTTGACCATATTCAATACCCATAGTTCTTCGTTGTTAAAACAACAGTTTTCTAACATCATACAATGTTTTTGGGTACGTTCTGCGGTTTCTATCAACTTCCAACAATCTTCTAAGGTATAAGCTACAGGAACCTCGCAGGCTACATGCTTGCCTTGTTCCATTCCATATAAAGCCATCGGTGTATGCCATTCCCAAGGAGTAGCAATTATTAACAAATCGATATCATCACGTTCAACAACTTTTTTCCATTCTTCAGGATTGCCATAATACGCATCAGCAGTTTTATTGTGTGTTTTTTGAAGATGTTCGTTTAGTTTGTCTGTTTTCTCTTTACGTAAATCAGAAACAGCTACAATTTCAGCGTTATCATTTTTTACCAACCAATCAAACATTTGTACCAGTACTTGCCCTCTGTTTCCACAGCCAATAATTCCAACATTGACTTTGTCTATTTTAGAAGCAGTTAAAGCAAAAGCAGTTCCTTTTGCTGTTTTGTTTAATAAGGGAGTGG
The DNA here is from genome assembly GCF_036350695.1 of Tenacibaculum sp. FZY0031. Taxonomy (NCBI): domain Bacteria; kingdom Pseudomonadati; phylum Bacteroidota; class Flavobacteriia; order Flavobacteriales; family Flavobacteriaceae; genus Tenacibaculum; species Tenacibaculum sp. FZY0031. The sequence continues at coordinate 147,961 of NZ_JAZDVY010000005.1, read as the reverse complement.
TTTTGTCACTCGCTTCTTCTTTACAAGAAAAAGCAGTAGACAAACCAAAAAACATAGCAGCTTTGGTTGATAATGAGAGGAAATCTTTTCTGTTCATAAATAATTAATTAATATTTGTAGTTTTATGTCTTTTTGTAAAGGTATTAATTAATTACTATTTTTACAGGCTGCAATTGACAACAACAAAATAATCAACATAAAAAAATATGTATAGTTCAAAAATTACAGGGTTAGGTTATTACGTTCCTGAGAACGTAGTGACTAACGATGACTTGACTCAGTTTATGGAGACGAGTGATGAATGGATTCAAGAAAGAACTGGTATCAAGGAGCGTCGTTGGATAGACCCAAAAACTTCTGATGATTCTACATCAGTAATGGGGGCAAAAGCTGCTAAAATAGCTATTGAGCGTGCGGGATTGACTAAAGATGATATTGATTTTATCATTTTTGCTACGTTGAGCCCTGAATTATATTTTCCTGGAGGTGGAGTACAAATTCAAGATTTATTAGATATGCCTACAATTGGTGCGTTAGATGTACGTAACCAATGTTCTGGATTTATTTATTCACTTTCTGTGGCTGATCAGTTTATTAAAACAGGAATGTATAAAAATGTTTTAGTAATTGGTTCTGAAAATCACTCAGGTGGTTTAGAACGTTCTACACGTGGTCGTGGAGTTACTGTAATTTTTGGGGATGGAGCAGGAGCAGCTGTTTTATCTCGTTCAGAAGAGGAAGGAAAAGGTATTTTATCTTCTCACTTGCATTCTGAAGGAAAGTTTGCGAAAGAATTAATGTTAGAAGGGCCTTCAACAGGGCGTTGGGTTCCAGAAATCATAGAGGCCAATGATCCAGATGATACTTCTTACTACCCATACATGAACGGTCAGTTTGTATTTAAACATGCAGTTGTTCGTTTTTCTGAAGCTATTATGGAAGGTTTACAAGCAAACGGATTACAAAAAGAGGATATTGATATGTTAATTCCGCATCAAGCGAATTTACGTATTGCACAATTTATTCAAAAGAAGTTCCAGTTATCTGATGATAAAGTGTATAACAATATTATGAAGTATGGTAATACGACTGCTGCTTCGGTTATTATTGCATTGACGGAAGCTTGGGAAAAAGGAAAAATAAATGAAGGTGATTTGGTAGTATTGGCTGCCTTTGGTAGTGGATTTACTTGGGGATCTGTAGTGATTCGTTGGTAATTTTTACTTTATACATAAAACAAAAATTCCGAAGTTAATACTTCGGATTTTTTGTTAAAACATCCCTCCTTGGGCTTCATTACTGTCTCTATATTTTCTACCTTTACTCTTGTTCTTCTCACTTCCAAAATTATAGGAAAAACCTAAGTAAATTGAGTTGTATTCCAGTGTATACTTTCCTTTTTGTGTAAATGGATTATTTGATGTGTAATCAAAATTTACATTATTAAAAATATCAGTACCTCTTAAGGTGATACTTCCTTTACCGTCAAATACTTTTAATCTAGCTCCAGCATTAATCATAGTATATGGTTGTACAGTGTATTGAATGTTTTCACTTTTACCTCTAAAAATACCTGATAACTGGAAGCTCAGTTTTTTTGAAGCTTTAAAAGAGTTGCTTATTCGTCCTTTCACCAAGGTGTTTTTAACTGTTTCTAAGTTATTATTTAGTACTCCTTGAGAATCTTGTATGTAGGTTTCAAAAGCAGGTCTCAGTGTCCACCATTTTATAGGTTTAAAGCTAGCAGAAAGTTCAATACCATAACTATCTGCAAAGTCGTAATTGGTAAAAGAACTAATTGTTCTATCAGGGTTTTGATTGTCTTTTTGTAGTAACCGGCCAATCTTATCGTTCGTTCTTCGGTAAAATGTGCCGAAAGAAATATAGCCTTTGGTAATTGTTTTAGTATAATTAAGCTCTAGTGAGTTTGTAAATTGTGGTTGTAAGTTCAGGTTTCCTTTAGATATAGTTAGTGGTGAAAACCATTCCTGAATAGGAGTAACTTGATATGCAGAAGGTCTGTCAACCCTTCTGCTGTAAGCAAATTGTAAGTTGTCTTTTTTAGAAAAGTTATAGGAGATTGATGCTGAAGGATACAGATTAAAAATATTATCTTTTAAATTAGTGTTTCCTTGTTCTGTATTTGAAAAAAGAGCATTTAAATTAAATTGCTCTAATCGTATTCCTGTCTGAAAGGCAAACTTGTTGAACTTTTTATTAAAGTTAAGGTACCCCGAAAAGATTGATCGATTATATTCTAAATTGGTATTACCTACGGGGGCTACAGTAGAAGAGCTATTTACAGCTTCTCTATCTGTGAGTATTTGATTGTAAAAGTTTTGTTTTCTAAATTCAAATCCAGCCTCCAATTTTCCTGATTTTATAGGTTTTACATAATCAATATTTAATAGCCATAACTTTCGTGTATCTTTAATATCATTCGTATAATTATACTCTTTCGAATTAGGATTGATAAATTCTTTGTTAGTTGTTTTTTCAGGATTTTTGGTCATAGAGTGATTAAATTCAATCTCTAAATCTTGTCCTTTATCATCAAAGCTGTAAATATAATCAATGTTATAAGTCTGGTCTTTTTGATCATAATCAGAAAAACTCTTGTTATCAAAGACTAAAGAATTGTTTTCATGAACAAGAGTATTGGTTGCTAAGCTATTATTATCGAAATTTTGAGAGGTGTAAGCAGATAATATACTTTGGGAGTTAATGTCTATGTCTACACCAAACTTAATAGTATGATTATTTGAATTACTCAAAAAGTCAATGTCTTGAGTTAAGTTAATGTCAGTCCTTTCTAAATCATTAAAAGTTTCATAATCACCCCAGCTTGTATTGTAGTTTAGGTAAAAGTTAGTGATCCCCGTTTTATAGTTAGTATTTAAGGAAATATCGGGTCTTAAATTTTTACTTTGTTTAGCACCAGCAGAAAAACTTCCATTAAATCCAATGTTAGTATTTTTTTTAAGAATTAGGTTGATAATACCGCTCATGCCTTCTGGAGTATGTTTTGCTGAAGGGTTTGTAATTATTTCAACACTTTTTACCGAGTTAGAAGGTATTTGTTTTAATAATTGAGCTGTATTTACGTTGGAAGGTTTTCCATTCACTAAAACTCTAACATTTTCATTTCCTCGTAAACTTATAGTCCCAGAAAGTTGATTAATATCTACTGAAGGAATGTTTTCAAGCATTTCTAGGGAGGTAGCTCCAGCAGCAGTTAAGTCATTACCTACATTGATAACTTTTCTATCAATTTTTTGAATAATAGTTGAAGTTTCTCCTTGTATTTCAACTTCGTCTAATTGAGTAGTATTTTCTTCAAGAAAAACGATTCCTATTTTACTATTTTTTTTTAAGTCAATTTTCTTTTCAAAAGTTTTGTAACCAATAAATTGAAAAGTTAAAAGTAAATTTTCTTTTGGAAGGTTTTCAACTTTAAAATTCCCTTTTTCATCAGCGATACTACCTGTTAGTATTTTATTGGAAGTGTTTTTGCAGGTAATTGTAACAAAAGGCAGTGGATGGTTGTTTTTTTTATCTAAAATGGTTCCTGTAAGTTGCAGGTTTTGTGCTTGACAAAAATAAGTACCTAGTAATAAAATTAATATGAGCAATCTTTTCATATGTTGAAGGGAATGAAATTGCGCTAAAAATAAAAAAAACGAAGTATTTAGCTTCGTTTTTTTTAAAATAATTAATTAAAAACTAATTTTATAGGAAACCTCCGCCTCCTTGCTTTTCGTTATTGTCGCGTTGTTTTCTAGCACGGGCTTTGTTTTTTCCTCCACCAAACCTATAGTTAAATCCAATATAAGCTGTTCTGCTTTCCCATTTAAAACGTCCATTTTGAACAAAAGGTCTTTCAGAGTTAAATTTAAATCTCATATCGTTAAAGATATCATTTACTCTAAGGTTGATATTTCCTTTCCCTTTAAGAATGCTATAGTTAGCACCAATATTAACCATTTTCATAGGGTCTACGTCCCATTGAATGTCTTCTCTTGGACCTCTATACATAGCAAATAATTGTAAACGTAACTTTTTAGATACTGTAAAGCTATTGCTTATACGTGCGTTAAAAATATCTGTTTTAACTTCAGTAGTAGGAGCATTAGGATTGCTTAAATCAGTGGTTCCAAATTGTTTTTGAGAATAATAATCCATACTAGCATTAGCTCTCCACCATTTTGCAATTTTATAGTTTGCAGAGAACTCTAAACCATACGCATCTGTGTCATCAAAATTTGCAAAAGTTAATATTTGTCTTACGTCATTAGCATCGCTTGGATCTTTATAAGTAGCTCTGTTAATTACATCGTTAATATTTCTGTAAAAACTTCCTAAAGTTATAGATCCGCCTTTTATTTTTCGTGTATAGTTAAATTCAACTGAATTAGTGAACTGAGGAACAAGGTCAGGATTACCTATTGACGTAATTAAAGGCGTACTCCATTCTCTAATAGGGTTTACTTGTTGTATTCCTGGTCTGTCAACTCTTTTGCTATAACTTAATTGAAATTGATTTTTTTCAGAAGGATTATAGGTAAGAAAAGCTGATGGATATACACTAAAGATGTCATCTGTGACAGTTTCTGTAGGTTCACCTTCTTGATTAAATATTCCTTTTATTTTATACTGCTCAAAACGTGCACCTAACTGCATAGTAAGTTTACCAAATTTATGACCGTAATTAGCATAAGCAGAGTAAATATCTCTATCATAACTAAAAGATGAATTGTTAAAATTAACCTGTGTTGTTAAGTTTGTATTATCAGTGTTATTTACTCTGTACTCTAAACCTAATTCTAATTTTCCATTTTTAGAAACAGGGTTAGTATAGTCTAAGTTTACTAATGTACTTTCTCTGTTGTTATTAATATCATTGAAATAATCTGGTTGTGAGTTTTCTAAGAAACGATTTTCTAAAAAGCTAGGTGTATCATTTTTAGAAAAGTTAGCTTCAAACTCTATATTATGTCCTTCTTTTTCAAATTCATGCTTGTAATTTACGTTATAGGCTTGATTATGACTATCACTTGTTTGTGTGTTAGGAGAGTGTTCTATTAAATCACCATTATTATCTGTAATTATAGCACGCCCCCTAGCATTACTATCAAACCAGTTTTGAGTAGTGTAAAGAGACAAGGTGTTTTTATCGTCTAAATAAATATCAGCTCCAATTTTAAATAAATGAGACTCATTGTCATTAATAAAAACAAAGTCTTGGTTGTTAACTCCAGGTCTGTTAACATAACCAAAGTTATAACGATCTCCACCATTAAATCCGTAGTTACCAAAAAAGTTAACTTTTCCTGTTTTATAATTCATGTTTGTAGATGCATTATAACGAACATAATGTCCAGCTTCAACTCCTGTATTTATAGATCCATTAAAGCCCATATTAGCGTTTTTATTAAGAATAATATTAATAATACCGCTCATTCCTTCAGGATTGTATTTTGCAGAAGGGTTGGTAATTAATTCAACACTTTTAATAGATGTAGAAGGAATTTGTTTTAATAATTCAGAAGCAGGAATGTTGGTAGGTTTTCCGTCAACTAATACACGTACATTTTCATTACCACGTAAGCTGATGTTCCCCGATTGGCTGTCAACACTCACAGATTGTACATTGTTTAGTAGCTCAGAAGCAGTAGCACCTGCTGAGGTTAAATCTTTACCTACATTAATTACTTTTCTATCTACTTTTTGGGTTACCGAAGAAGTTTCTGCACGAATTTCTACTTCGTCTAAGGTGGTACTGTCTTCTTCTAGAGAAATAATCCCTAAGTTTACTTTATTTGATTTATTACTAACTGAAACAGGTTTAGAAAATGTTTTATATCCAATAAATTGGACTTCTACAATGCTGTTGCCTTCAGGGATGTTCTTTATAGAAAATAAGCCATTATCATCCGTAATTCCACCAGTAATAATTTTTTTGGCAGCATCTTTGATTATGATATTTACATAGGGGAGGGGTTGCTTGGTTGTTTGATCGACTACCTTACCAGAAATTACTCCTGGTTTAGGAAGGTTACTTTTAGGCATTTGCGCATAAATACTGGTAGTAAATACAGCTAAAAGTATTAGTAATATGTTTTTCATTTTTGTTGTTTTTGAATTGTTTTGACGCTTAATAGACTCTTTATTACTTAACTTTGTTACTTAGTTTAAGAGAGTTTAACGTATTATTAACAGAAAATGAAAAAACGTACTTTGGTGTTAGGAGCTTCGCTAAAGCCCAATAGATATTCTAATATTGCTATTAAAAGGTTAAGAGATAATGCCATAGAAACTGTAGCAATTGGTTTACAAAAAGGAATTGTTGCAGATGTAACTATTGAAACAGAAAATATTTTTTTAGAAAATATAGATACTGTAACCTTATATTTAAATCCAAAGCGTCAGGAATCGTATTATGAATACATAATTAATTTAGAACCTCGTAGAGTAATTTTTAATCCTGGAACCGAAAATGTAGAGTTTATTAAGTTGTTAAAAGAAAAAGGGATTGAGAGTGAAATAGCTTGTACTTTGGTGCTTTTATCAACAAAGCAATATTAATTTAAAATTTCTACAGGAAAAGAATTGGTGCTATATCTTTTTCCTGCTTCCGCTAATTCAGTATTCTTAAAAACTGTTTGAGCCTCAATTTTAAAATCGTTAATGTTTTTATACCTGCTAGAATAATGCCCAATAATTAATTTATGTGCATTTGCTTGATTGGCAATAGAAGCTGCTTGTTCTGCGGTTGAGTGTTTTGTTTTATCACATAAATCCTCTCTGTCTTTTAAAAATGTAGCTTCATGGTATAACAAGTCTACCTCTTTAATAATAGGAACAATGTCTGGTTTGTAGGCAGTGTCACTACAAAAAGCAAAACTTAAAGGTTTAGGCGGATTGATAGTAAGTTCGTCGTTAGGAATTACCTCTCCAGTAGAAAGAGTAAAGTCCTTTCCTGCTTTGATGTTATGAAAGTCACAGGTTTCTATTTCTTTGTATTGCTGAATATTGTCAATGTGTAACTTTCTAAGTCTTGGTTTTTCAGTAAAAAGAAAACCATTAGTATATACCCTATGGTTTAAAGGTATAGTTCTTACAGTAACGTTATCATCTTCAAAAATAAGTTCACTTTCTTTAGATTCTAATTCGTGAAAAACAATAGGGTACTTAGTCCACGATTTTGAAACCTTTAACTGAAGTGTTGTCACCTCTTTTATACCTTTTGGGCCGTAAATATGTAATTCTTTTTCTCTGTTTAAAATCCCAAAAGTAGCAATAAGTCCCACTAAACCAAAAAAGTGATCCCCGTGTAAGTGAGAAATAAAAATATGGTTGATTTTTGAAAAACCAACCTTGTATTTTCGCATTTGTCGTTGGGTACCCTCTCCGCAATCAATTAAAAAATGACGATTGTTAATTTCTAAATATTGGGCAGTAGGATAGGCATTAACTCTAGGGGTAGCAGAATGACAACCTAAAACAGTTAAGTGTAAACTCATTTATTTAATTACAAAGCGTTTTGAAATGATTTCTTTATTACTTTGTATTGCGTAAATGTACATTCCAGATTTTAAATCGTTACGTTGAAACGGAAAAGAGTTACGGCCTTGAACCACTTTAAGCTCTTTGTTATAAACGGTTTTACCTAATACATTTCTAACAGTTAAAATAACTGTTTGACTATGTTTAGCATTAAAGTAAATAGTAGTATTGTTTGTAAAAGGGTTAGGGGATGCGATTAACTTCTCAATTGATTTTTCTTGAGAAAAACCAATGGAAATAGCTAAGAAAAAAGTTATAAATAGTATTTTTTTTACCATAAATTATCATTTAGGGGATGGATAATTACTTAAAAACATAAGGTTAAAAACCTAAATCACGTTGAATATTTTCCATTTCTATAACATCTTCTGCTTCTACTAATGTAGGAACAATGTTAAAGGTTTCTGGAAAATCATCAATAGTTACATCTTTTGATACAACCACAAAAGATGTGCCATTGTTTTGATGTTGTTCTGCGTATTTCAAAAATAGCAAAATATTTTTGTTAGAAGCATTAAATTCTTCTGAAATTACAATAATCAGGTTTTTTCCTGTGAGGTTTAGGTATTCATTCTCAAAGCTTTCAATGAAGTTCGAAAATGTATTTTCCTCAGCAGTAATTAAAGTGTAATCAGTTTTATTTATTATATTCATTGCTATCTTTTTATTTGTTGTGCTAACAAATAAATAACTGCCATACGAACAGCAACTCCATTTTCTACTTGATTTAGAATAATTGATTGATCACTGTCGGCAACATCACTTGTTAATTCTACTCCTCTGTTAATAGGACCAGGGTGCATGATGACAATTTTTTTACCAAGATTGTCTAAAATTTCTTTGTTGATACCAAAAAGTTGTGTGTATTCTCTAGTTGATGGAAAATATTTTATATCCATACGTTCGTGTTGCACACGTAATACATTAGCAACATCACACCATTCCAAAGCTTTTTTTAGGTTGGTTTCTACCTCAACCCCTAAACTAGAAATATATCTAGGAATTAAGGTGCTTGGTCCACAAACTTTTACTTTAGCTCCTTGTAATTGTAAAGCGAATATGTTTGACAAAGCTACACGAGAGTGTAAGACATCACCTACAATTACAATTTTCTTACCTTTTAAGTTACTATTTAAAGCTTCTCGCATAGAAAAACTATCTAATAATGCTTGGGTTGGATGTTCATGTGTACCATCACCAGCATTGATAATTTTAGCATCTACATGGTTTGATAAGAAAATTCCTGCTCCTACATTTGAATGACGCATTACAACAATATCAACTTTCATTGATAAAATATTGTTCACAGTATCAATTAAAGTTTCTCCTTTTTTTACTGAAGATTGTCCAGCAGAAAAATTAATAACATCTGCAGACAAACGTTTTTCAGCTAATTCAAAAGAAAGTTTTGTACGTGTACTGTTTTCAAAAAATAAATTAGCAATGGTAATATCACGTAAGGAAGGAACCTTTTTAATAGGTCGGTTAATGACTTCTTTAAAATGAGCAGCAGTTTCAAAAATAAGCTCAAGGTCATTTTTGTTAAGGTATTTAATTCCTAGTAAATGTTCAACACTTAACTGCTTCATTTTAGTTTGTTTTTTTAATCATAACTAATCAAGCTTTGAGGGCTTGGGTTCAAGGTAAATTGTATCTTCTTTATGAGTTTCTTGCCAGTTTACAACTACTTTTTCTTCGTTGATGGCGTCTACTTGTCTTCCTCTGTAATTAGGTTGTATTGGTAAATGACGGCTAAAACGACGATCTATTAATACCAATAATTCAACATAATCAGGTCTTCCGTAGGATTGTAGTGCTGTTAAGGCACTTCGAACGCTTCTTCCTGAAAATAAGACATCATCAATAATAACCACCTTTTTTCCTTCAATTAAAAAGTCAATTTGTGTAGAAGTGGCTTCTAAGGGTTCTTCTCTTCTGCGGAAATCATCACGATAAAAAGTAATATCTAACAAGCCTAACTTTAGGTCTTTAATATGATATTTTTCTCTTAGTAATTTAGCCAATCGATTAGCTAAATACGAACCTCTAGGTTGTAATCCTATTAAAACGGTGTTAGAAAAATCGTTGTGATTCTCGATTAACTGACACGCTAATCGATGCAGAATGATTTCAATTTCTTTCGAAGTAAGTAGTGTTTTTCTGCTCATTTGTTGCTACCAAATTGGTTTGATAGTTCAACGTTCAAAATTAAGGCAAAAATTTACGCTGACAAAATTAAACTTAATGAAAGGTAAAACTTGGTCTATAAAATTATCTTTACATTTGCGCACTTTTACAAAAGACTCTTAGAAATTATGATGAAATACATTAAAAGTAAGAAGATTAACATAAAAGACGATTCGCTAGCAGGTATTACAGTATCGTTAGCAATGATACCAGAAGTGGTAGCTTTTGCTTTTGTGGCTCAAATTAGTCCTATTGTAGCACTGTTTGGAGCTTTCGTTGTGGGAATCATTTCTGCCGTTTTTGGAGGAAGACCCGGGTTAATCTCTGGAGCAGCAGGAGCCGTGGCAGTAATTTTTGTAAACATGATACAAGAAGGACATGCAAAAGGACTGCTGTTTGATACGCCTGTAGAAAATATGGGGTACTTCTATTTATTGGCAGCTGTGGTTTTAATGGGGGTTATTCAAGTATTAGCAGGAGTATTTAAACTAGGGAAATTAGTTCGGTTAATTCCACACCCAGTAATGATGGGGTTTGTAAATGGTTTAGCGGTTGTTATTTTCATCGCCCAATTAGGGATGTTTAAAGAAAACAAGAAAGATATTTTCGGACAAAACATGCGTAAAACCGAATCGAAAGAACTGGTTTATAAAATAGCAGATAATGAAGTACAAGATCTAGTATCAAATGCTGCATTATTTTCAATCAAAGGAAATTCAGTAATTAACAATCAAACAAATCAAGAAGTTTTTGTGAAATCAGATACACAAGTGTTTGATGCTAAAACAAAAAAGGTTGTTTTTAATATAGAAAATGGCGGATTCTATTCCATAAAAGATAGTGGAGTAGTAAAATCTACTTTACAAGGAATAAAACTATATACTATGATAGGGTTGGTGTTACTAACAATGTTAATTATATGGTTGCTGCCAAAAGTAACAACAAAAGTACCAGCAGCGTTAACAGCTATTTTAATTGTTACGTTTGTAGCTGTTTTTGGAGGATTGGAATCTATAAATGTTGGAGACTTCATTAGAGATGGTGGAGGAGCTGGTTTAAATGGTTTTGATGAGATTTCTAAAAAAATGAATTTAGCAGAACTTTGGAGCAATTTACCATTCAACTTAGATACGTTAAAGTTTATAGCACCGTACGCTTTTTTAGCAGCTTCTGTTGGATTGATTGAAACGTTAATGACGATGAACTTAGTGGATGAATTAACAGACTCAAGAGGTGATGGTAATAAAGAGTGTATAGCTCAGGGGGCTGGAAATATGGTAAGTGGTTTGTTTGGAGGAACTGGTGGTTGTGGTATGATTGGTCAAACAGTAATTAATATTAACGCAGGTGGTAGAGGACGTTTATCAGGAGTTATGATGGCGGTTACTTTATTAATTTTTATTCTTTTTGCAGATAAATATATAGAACAAGTACCTATTGCAGCTTTAGTAGGCGTAATGTTTATGATGGTAATTGACACATTTGCATGGTCGAGCTTTAGAATTATGAACAAGATACCAAAGTCAGATGCGATTGTGTTAATTATAGTATCAGCGGTAACCGTGATTTTTGACTTGGCAATAGCTGTATTTGTTGGAGTTATTATTTCAGCATTAGTTTTTGCTTGGGAAAATGCCAAAAAAATTAGAGCGAGAAAGCGTTTTAAAGAAGATGGAACTAAGATTTACGAAATTTGGGGACCATTATTCTTCGGAAGTATTACTGCTTTTAACGAAAAGTTTGATATTAAGAATGACCCAGCTAATGTGGAAATTGACTTTGTAGAATCGCGTATTTCTGATCACTCAGCTATTGAAGCTATTTTTATACTAGTTGAAAAATATCAAAAGGTAGGAAAAAAGGTAACCTTAAAACATTTAAGTGAAGATTGTAAGGTGTTGCTTTATAAAGCAAGCCCTATTTTTGCAGATGTTATTGAAGAGGCGGTAGATGATCCTCGTTATCATTTAGCAGCAAATCCGGAAGATTTTCCAAAACCTTTATCAGAATATAGTTTTTAAATCGCTGAGCGATAAAAAATAAAAAATCCCGCTAATAGCGGGATTTTTTATGTGTTTTTTAGAATTAGGCGTATAATGATTATTGCAACTAAAAATAATAGATACTTTAGAAATTTTGTGTTTAATTGAGTGTTTTTATTTAAGTTATCAAGAGGAGAAGAAACTTTTTTTATGTTAGTAGGCGTTTTTGAAAAACTATATCCTTCGAAATTAGTATCAAATAATAACTCATCATCTGAATTCAATTGCTTTCCAAAATACCTTGTACATAACTCAAATACAAAATTTTCACCTACTTGATCTTCAGTAAATTCTCCTTCAGTAAAATCATCGAAATTATAAAACCTATTTCCATTTTCATCTATTTTTGACTTAGATAATAGTTTTTCTTCCTCTTTAAGAGGTTTACCGAAATCAATAAAGGTGCCTAGTTCTGATGTTCCTCCTTTAACCCTTAATTTTTGATTATTTATAGTAACAGAATATGCCCAAAAATTAACAGTGCTTTGAAGAGCAATAGAACATATTTCAGTATCAGGAAAAAAATCAGATAGTGTATTTTCCTCATAGGAAGTGTTTTCTTCAAATGATTTTATGGGCAATTCTTGTTCACATATTATCCAATTTCCTTTGTATTTTGTAATATAAACGGTATTATCTGGAGGTAACATAACCTCTTCAAACGTTTTAGGAACTATTTTTTTTAGATTATGAAAACCGATACTATTTAAGAGTTTTTCTTTCTCTACTTCTTTGTTAGAGTTAATAATTACGCATGATATTTTCCACCCCATAGCTAGGTCAGTTATTTTAAAATGTTAACTTAATGAAGTTTATTTTTTCTGAAGTGGACTTATAATTTCTACATCACTAAAAGCAATAGCACCTCTAATAACACTATCAATAGTACTTTTTAGAGCTTCTATCAATTGCATTTTCAATTGAGATTTATGATAAATCAAGCTAACCTCACGTGCAGGAGAGGGAGTTTCAAACTCTCTTAAATGAGTTTTATCTCGCTCATTTAAGTCCAACGTGTTTAAGTAAGGAAGTAAGGTCATTCCTAAACCGTCTTTAGATAACTTTATCAATGTATCAAAACTTCCACTTTCTAATTGAAAGTGATGTGTTGAACTTCTTTTATTTGTTCTACAAAGATTAATTACACTGTCTTTAAAGCAATGTCCGTCTTCTAACAATAAGATATCATCAACTTCTAAATCGTCAACTTTTAATTTCTTTTGATTAAATAAACGATGTTCACTAGGAACCAATCCAACAAAAGGTTCATAATATAAAACACGTTCTTTAATCGCTTCATTTTCTAATGGAGTAGCTGCAATAGCAGCATCGATATAACCATCCATTAATTTTCTTACAATTTCCTCAGTAGTTAACTCCTCGATAACCAACTGTACTTTGGGGTAATTTTTACTAAATGTTTTTAAAAACATAGGAAGTAGTGTAGGCATAATTGTGGGAATGATTCCTAATCTAAACTCACCTCCTACATAGCCTTTTTGTTGATGCACAATGTCTATAATGCGATTACTCTCATCAACAATAACTTTGGCTTGCTCTACAATGCGTTTACCAACTTCTGTAAGTTCTATTGGTTTTTTTGAACGATTAAAAATTTTAGCATCTAATTCTTCTTCTAATTTCTGAATTTGCATACTCAACGTTGGTTGTGTAACAAAGCAATGTTCAGCGGCTATGGTGAAGTTTTTATATTCAGCAACCGCTAGTGTATATTTTAATTGTGTTATAGTCATTTCAATAATAATTTTTGATAAAGATATTAAAACAATCGATTACCTTTATAGTAAAGTTGTTAAAACTTGCCTTAAATTTGTAGTAGAAAAAGTAAAAAACTTAAAATCAAAACAATATGTCAACCACAATTTTAGGATTAGATAAACAAAAAACTGAAAATTTAGTAAAAGAGTTAAATGCCTTATTAGCAAACTTTCAAGTGTATTACCAAAATGCAAGAGGATTGCACTGGAATATTAAAGGAAAAAATTTCTTTGAGTTACATATGAAATTTGAAGAATTTTATACCGATGCGCAAGAAAAAGTAGACTTAATTGCAGAGCGTATTTTAACATTACAAGGAACACCATTGCATACTTTTGAAGATTATACTAATGTGTCGAGAGTACCAGTAGGTAAAAATATTTCAAATGATGTAGAAGCTGTAACATTAATCATTAATTCATTATCAGAATTACTAAAAATAGAGCGTACAATTCTTGATTTGTCGGATAATGCAGAAGATGAAGGAACAAACTCGATGATGAGTGATTTTATAGCTGAACAGGAAAAAACATTGTGGATGATGAATGCTTGGTTAGGCTAAGAAATAGTTATCTATGTTTTGGGGATGAAAGAGCAACGTATATACGTTGCTTTTTTTTTTGGGGTAAAACTTGTAACCTGTTTTTTTTTGCTGCGTCTTACCTACGATAATCACGAAAACAAACCAAATGAAAAACAGAGTTCAAATTAGAAAAGGGATACTTTCTGTATTGTGCTTTTTACTAACAAGTATGGTTAGTGCACAAAATTTAGAGTCAGAAATTGATGAAATTTTAAAAGCTCAATTTAAAGATAATGAAAGTGGAGTTGTTGCTTTGGTTGCTAAAAAAGGAAATGTTATTTACAAGAAAGCTTATGGAAAGGCTAACTTAGAGTTAGATGTAAACATGAAGCCAAAAAATGTTTTCGAAATTGGTTCAATTACTAAACAGTTTACAGCAGTTTCCATACTAATGTTACTAGAAGAAGGAAAACTTGACCTAGAAAATAAGTTAGCTAAATTTATACCTAATTATCCAAAAGGAAAAGAAATTACAATCCACCACCTATTAACACATACTTCTGGGATTAAAAGCTACACCTCAATGCAAAAGTTTGGAGAAGTAACAACTCAAGATGTAGAACCTTTAAAATTTATCGATTTCTTTAAAAATGAACCGATGGATTTTGAACCGGGGGAGCAATATAAATACAATAATTCTGGGTACTTTATTTTAGGGTACATTATTGAAAGAGTAAGCGGAATAAGTTATCCAGAATTTGTTGAAGAACGAATTTTTAAGAAACTGAATATGAATTCTTCTTCTTATGGAAGTCATGTAAAACTGATTAAAAACCGAGCCATAGGATATCGAAAGAGAAATGGAGACTATTCGAATGCTCAATACATAAGTATGTCGTTACCGTATGCGGCAGGATCACTTATGTCGAATGTAGATGATATGTTGCGATGGCAAACAGCCATTCGTAATAATACACTAGTAAAAAAAGAAACAATTGAAAAAGCGTTTACCAATTACGCATTAAACAATGGTAAGAAAATAGATTATGGGTATGGTTGGAGCTTGAATGAAATAAATGGAGTACCAACTATAGAACACGGTGGCTCAATACCAGGGTATAAATCTATGGGAGTATATGTGCCAAGTGAAGATGTGTATGTAATTGTATTTTCTAATTGCGGTTGTAAATCACCAACAGCATTGACTATAAAAATAGCAGGGTTGGCTATTAACAAACCTTTTGCTACAGGTAATAATGCTGTTTCTTTATCAAAAGAAGAGTTACAAAAATGGGTAGGTACTTATAAATTTGAAGATGGAGGAATTCGTTTAGTTACGATGGAAAATAACCAACTGTATAGTCAAAGAAAGGGGAGTTCAAGTAAATTTAAGATGTATCCTACTTCACCAAATGAGTTTTCTTTTGAAGATGGATTTTACACGTATAAGTTTTCAGAAAAAAAAGGAAAGAAAACAGTAATTTTTCAAAACAGAATAAAAAAAGAAAAGGGTATGCTTACAGCAAACCAAAGCTAAAGAGTAATAAAAGGAGCAAAAAAGCGAAATTAAAATAAGTACTTAATTAAAATACGAATACTCACAAAGGCAATCAAAATAGCGGTTGCCTTTTTTAGTTGCTTAGGTGTAAAGAATTGGTTACTCATTCTACTACCTATTTGCCCGCCTATAAAAACTGTAATTAGGAGAGCAGAGGTTAAATTCCAATCGATAGAAAACTCAGGGTTTGTATACTGACCTATCAACCCAGATATAGAATTTACCAAAATAAAAAAGCTTGCTGTAGCAGCTATTTTTTTAGGAGTGTCCCAATTGGTTAAATGAAGTAACGGAGCTAAGAAAATACCGCCACCAATTCCAACCATTCCAGAAATAAAACCAATAATTCCGCCATAACCTGCATTTTTTACTAGGTTTAAATCGGTAGTTTTATTGTTGTTGGTAACTACTTTGTTAGAAATCCACATGGTAATAGCTGCAAAAAGTAGTGTAAAACCTAAAAGAATAAAGAAAAACGTTTGACTTATTCGTAAATAACCACCTAAAAAAGCCATAGGTACACTAAATAGCGTAAGCGGAATAACCTTTTTCCAATTATATTGCTTTTGTTGTATGTACAGTAAAACATTACCAGTAACTACCATAACATTACAAAGTAATGCCGTAGCTCTTATTTGTGTAAAAAGTAAGCTCGTAAGTGCTAAAACAGCCAAGTAACTAGAGCCTCCACCAAAACCAACTGAAGAGTATAGAATAGCTACAATAAAAAAAAGTAAGATTATGTACCAATTGGTACTTAAAACATCTAGAAAAAGAGAGATAACCATATCAAACAAATGTACCTATAAAAGTTTTTGAAAAAAAGTTACTGATTTACTCTTTTATAAAGGACTTTTTAAATTGCTGAGGAGTAATCATCTCCATTTTTTTAAACTGCCTGTTAAAATAGCTAATATTGTTAAAACCAGATTTGTAAGCTATTTCAGAGATTCGTAGGTTTTTAGATTGTTTTATAAGTTTTTTAGAAAATTTAATCTTTTCAGAATTTATATAGTCAATAGGAGAAATTCCTAAGGTGTTTTTAAACTTTTTATGAAAATGAGATGTACTCATACAAGCCTTCTTAGCTAACAATTCTACAGTGATATCTTTATTAGTAAGGTTGTTTTTAATAAACTTAATAACCATGCCAATACGGGTGTCTGTAAGTGTACCAGAAGGATCATTTAAAATAAAAGCTTTAGCCTTTGTTTGTAATAATCTAACAATCAATTCTTGTATCATAAGATCAAGAAGAATGTCTTTAGATTTGTTTTGATCGGTAAATGTATGTACTAAACGTCCAACTAAATGATTAATATCCGTATTATGAACAAGGTGAGAAGAAGTTTCATTTAGCTTCCAATGATTATTTTCACGCTCTATGGCTACATTGTGATTAAATTTTTCTACTATCTCGTCAATTTTATCAGAGTCAATACCCAAAGCCAAACATTGAGTAGGATTCTCTTTTTCAGCCAAAGGAAAATCGATAATCATTTCTTGGTTGGTAGGCATTACTACAGATTCACCAGGGAAAAACTCAAAGGGTTCCATACCTTCTAAATGCATTATTTTTTTTCCAGTGAGCATACTTGCAATCACAGGAAAATCAAAAGTCAAAGAGACTTGTTCTGCGCTTTTGTGAGTTTCAAAAATATTTAACTCAGCATATTCAGCATTGTACGTAGTTCTGTTCTCAATTAAAGTAGTGAGTTTTCTACTCTCTTTATGTCGACTTAATAAATGGTTCATAATCAATAGTACAAAAATCTATCGTTTCTTTTTTGAGATAATAGATATGTGTTACAATTTAATAAATACGTTCAATGTATTGACTATTTGATATTTTAATTTTACAAAAATTACGAAATATTCATTTTTAACACGGATTGATTAGAGAAGTGTTATTTCGAAAAATTAATTTAAGTAAAGAACAAAAATACAAAGTTTTATGAGTTACACGAAACCAAAATTTAAAGACACGTATGCAAATTTCATCAATGGGAAGTTTGTGTCTCCATTAGGTGGAGAATATTTTGAAAACAGATCTCCAGTTGATAATAGCGTTATAGCAAAATATCCAAGATCACAAAAAGAAGATATAGAATTAGCATTAGATGCAGCCAATGCAGTAAAGGAAAGTTGGGGAAACACTTCAGCTGCAGAACGAGCTTCTTTGTTAAATAAAGTAGCAGATATTATTGAGGCAAATTTAGAAGAGTTTGCCTTAGTAGAAACCTGTGATAATGGAAAACCAATACGAGAAACATTAAATGCCGATGTTCCATTGGCGGTAGATCATTGGCGCTATTTTGCTGCTGCTATTAGAGCAGAAGAAGGAAGTGCAACAGAGCTTGATCAAAATACCTTATCAATGAACATTAAAGAGCCTTTAGGAGTTGTGGGGCAAATTATTCCTTGGAATTTTCCTCTTTTAATGTTGTCGTGGAAGTTACCTCCAGCATTGGCTACAGGTAACTGTGTAATATTAAAACCAGCAGAACAAACTCCGTCATCTGCAACCTTGTTAATGGAAAAAATAGCGGATGTTTTTCCTCCTGGAGTTATTAATGTCGTGCATGGTTTTGGTCCTGAAGCAGGGAAACCATTAGCATCGAGTTCAAGAATTGATAAAGTAGCCTTTACAGGAGAAACCACTACAGGGCAGCTAATTATGCAGTATGCTTCTAAAAATTTAAATCCAGTAACGATGGAGCTAGGAGGTAAGTCTCCAAACATCTTTTTTAACAGTGTAATGGATGCAGACGATGCATTTTTAGATAAGGCTATTGAAGGAGCTGTGTTGTTTGCTTTTAATCAAGGTGAAGTTTGTACCTGCCCTTCACGTATTTTAGTTCAAGAAGCTATTTACGATGCCTTTATGGAGCGAGTGGTAGCAAGAACAGAAGCTATCGTACAAAAGAGTCCGTATGACGTAAACACAATGGTAGGTGCGCAAGCATCAAATGATCAATATGAAAAGATCCAGGCATATATTAAAATAGGAAAAGAAGAAGGAGCAAAAGTGCTATGCGGTGGAGAAGCAAATGTACTAGAAGGAGAGTTAGCAAATGGTTTTTATATTAAACCAACTATTCTAGAAGGGCACAATAAAATGCGTGTCTTTCAAGAAGAAATTTTTGGACCTGTTGTATGTGTAACAAAGTTTAAAGATGAAGCGGAGGCGTTAGAAATAGCAAATGATACCATGTACGGATTAGGGGCAGGAGTGTGGACACGAGATGCACATCAGTTATATCAAATACCAAGGGCTATTAAAGCAGGAAGAGTATGGGTAAATTGTTACCATGCTTATCCTGCGCATGCGCCATTTGGAGGATATAAAAAATCTGGATTTGGTAGGGAAACACATTTAATGATGATGGATCACTATCGTCAAACTAAGAATATGTTAATATCGTATGATAAAAACAAGTTAGGATTCTTTTAGTTGTTTGACAATACTGAGCTTTTTAAAGCTCAGTATTGTTGTTATTAAAAAATAAAATATGCAAAGAGTAGCAATAACAGATGCCGCAAAAAAAATAGTTGAAAAACTAAAAAAGCAACATGGCGCATTGATTTTTCATCAAAGTGGTGGGTGTTGTGATGGATCATCACCAATGATTTTTCCTAAAGATGAAATGTATTTAGATGAAAGTGATATTTTGTTGGGAGTGTTAGAGGAAGTCCCCTTTTATATGAATAAAGATCAATATGAATATTGGAAGCATACACACTTAACCATTGATATAACTGAAGGAAGAGGAGCAAGTTTTTCATTAGAAATTCCTTTAGGAGTCCGTTTCATTGTACAATCACGTTTGTTGCAACAAGAAGATGAAGAATAGTGTTATTTTAAGAAGAGAAATTAATAAGTTGATAAACAATTAAAAAAGATTTATTTTAGTAGCTTAAGCTAAAATAAAAAGGAGTATAAGAATGAGTAACTACCACGTAAAAACATTAGAAGAATATTTTCAAGTATATAGAAAGTCTGTTAGAAATCCAGAATTATTTTGGGAAGAAATAGCAGAGGAACACTTTGTTTGGAGGAAGAAATGGGACACCGTTTTAGACTATGATTTTGAAAAAACAGAGTTCAAATGGTTTGAAGGAGCAAAGCTAAATATTACAGAAAACTGTATCGATCGTCATTTGCATATTAGAGGAGATAAAACAGCTATTTTATTTGAACCAAATAACCCAAAAGAAGAAGCTCAACACATCTCTTACAAAGAGCTACATAAACGTGTTTGTAAATTCGCCAATGTGTTAAAAGATAATGGAATTAAGAAAGGAGACAGGGTTTGTGTTTACTTGCCGATGATTCCAGAATTAGCCATTTCAGTTTTAGCCTGTGCGCGAATTGGAGCAGTGCACTCGGTTGTTTTTGCAGGCTTTTCGTCAACAGCACTAGCAACGAGAATTAATGATTGCGAAGCAAAAATGGTAATTACTTCTGATGGTTCTTTCAGAGGAGCTAAAACTATTGATTTAAAGAGTATTGTTGATGAAGCATTAGAAGACTGCCCTACCATAGAAACTGTATTGGTTGCTAAAAGAATTAATTCAGATATTCAATTAAAAGAAGGGCGAGATAAGTGGTTAGCCCCTTTATTAGAAGAAGCTTATCAAGATTGTGTTCCTGAAATTATGGATGCTGAAGACCCTTTGTTTATATTGTATACTTCTGGTTCAACAGGGAGTCCCAAAGGAATGTTACATACTACAGCGGGTTACATGGTATATACAGCGTATACGTTTAAAAATGTATTTAATTACAAAGAGAACGATGTGTATTGGTGTACCGCAGATATTGGCTGGATTACAGGGCATAGTTATATCGTGTATGGTCCCTTGGCAAATGGAGCAACAACTGTAATGTTTGAAGGAGTACCTAGTTATCCAGATTTTGGTCGTTTTTGGGAAATTGTGGAGAAGCATAACATAAATCAATTTTATACAGCACCTACAGCAATTAGAGCATTGGCGAAAGAACATTTAGATTTTGTGGATAGCCATAATCTTTCATCCGTAAACGTATTAGGAACGGTTGGGGAGCCTATTAATGAAGAAGCATGGCACTGGTATAATGATAATGTTGGAAAAAAGAAAAGTCCAATTGTAGATACTTGGTGGCAAACTGAAACTGGTGGAATTATGATTTCACCATTGCCCTATATTACGCCAACTAAACCTACTTATGCAACATTGCCTTTACCAGGAATTCAAATAGCATTGATGGATGAAAACGGAAAAGAAGTAAAAGGAAATCAGGTTGATGGTAGGCTGTGTATAAAATATCCTTGGCCTTCTATGGCAAGAACTATTTGGGGAAATCATCAACGTTATAAAGAAACGTATTTCTCTGCATTCGATGCTATGTACTTTACAGGTGATGGTGCACTTCGTGATGAGGTAGGTTATTATCGAATTACAGGTAGGGTAGACGATGTAATTATCGTTTCTGGGCATAATTTAGGAACAGCACCTATTGAAGATGCTATAAATGAACACCCTGCTGTGGCTGAAAGTGCTATAGTTGGTTTTCCACATGATGTAAAAGGAAATGCCTTGTATGGATATGTGATTTTAAAAGAAACAGGAGAGGCAAGAAACCAAGATAATGTACGTAAAGAAATAAATCAAATTATAACAGAGCATATTGGGCCAATTGCGAAGTTGGATAAAATTCAGTTTACAGCAGGACTGCCTAAAACACGTTCAGGAAAAATTATGCGTCGTATTCTACGAAAAATAGCACATAATGAATTAGATAATTTGGGAGATGTTTCTACACTCTTAAATCCTGAAGTAGTACAAAGTATTATTAATAACAGGATGTAAAATAAGAGAAAAAAGGATTCTTACAAGAATCCTTTTTCTTTTGCTATTAAAATTAAATCGCGATCATCAGAATTGTCAACCCCAAATACCTTAGCCATTTGTCGTTTTCTTTTTTGTACGGCAGCTAATGATAAGGGGAGTATGTTAGGCAATTTGTTAACACGATTACCAATCGATAATTCATACAAAATTTTTCGATCCAAATCATCTAAGAAATACTCATTAGAAACTTGACTTCTCAGCATTTTCATTACTGTTTTACTGTAGTAAGGAGGGTCGTTAAGCACTTCTTCAATAGCATGAACTAGCTCTACAGGAGTAATGTCGTTTTTTACCAAGAAACCATCTGGGTTTACATTTTTTAAAATGCTATGTACTCGATAATTATCGTTAAAAGTAGTAGAGATGATAATTTTAGCTTCTGGAAGCTTTTCATTTATAATCAAACCTAAATCTTCACCAGATAAAATACTTTTTTCTTCTAAAGGAGGTAAGCTAATGTCTAAAAAAATAATCTCAATAGGTTGCTTAGAAGAAGCATGGGTTTCAATAATTTCATCGGCAACGCCACAATTGTTCGCTATTTGAATATGAAAAGAAATGTTTTCATTTTGACTTTCAATATAGGTAAAAGCACTTTTGTAGGCTTCTGATATTAAAGGATGATCGTCAATTATTAAAGCGTTGTACTTTTTACTTTTCATTTTTAGTGTTAAAAGGGGTTATAATGACAAGTGTAGTTCCTTGATGTTCTTTAGAAATAAATTTTAAATGACCACCTAGTTTTTGTACCCTTGCTGTAATATTTTTGATACCAATTCCCTTTTTCTTTTTCTCGGTGTTAAAACCAATTCCGTCGTCTTTCAGCGAAATAATGAGTTCTTTTTTCTTAAAAGAAACCTCTAAGGTAACATTTTTTGCCTTAGCATGCTTTATAATGTTTTGCAAAGCTTCTTGAATGATACGATATACATTGGCCTTTGTAACTTCACTAATTTCGCTCCAAGGAATAGTTTTATCAAAATCAAATTGATAAGTAAAGTTACCAATGGCGCTTCTGTCTTTTAAAAGCTGCGTTAAAATTGTTGTAAAATTAATATTGGCACTATCAAAATTATCGCTTAATCTGTGAGAAACATCTCTAATTTCCTTTTCTATTTCTTGTAACTCGTCTAAAAAAGCCTGATGTTTTTCTTGAGTTTCAGGCTTCATTTGCATCGCTAAAAAGCCAAGATTTACTCGAGTACCAAAAAGTTTTCCTAACACACCATCGTGTAGTTCTGCCGAAATACGGTTGCG
This sequence comes from Tenacibaculum sp. FZY0031, assembly GCF_036350695.1. NCBI lineage: Bacteria > Pseudomonadati > Bacteroidota > Flavobacteriia > Flavobacteriales > Flavobacteriaceae > Tenacibaculum > Tenacibaculum sp. FZY0031. Next base: position 125,154 of record NZ_JAZDVY010000005.1, on the reverse strand, counting down.
TTCATTAATTCGTTCTTCTTCTAATTTTGCTTGCTGTTGTAGGGTTAATACATATACTTCTTCATTGGCTTTTTGTTGTTCGGCTTCTAGTTTTAATTTTTCATTTCTTACTTTTTGTACACGTAAAAAATAGAGTAGGCTAAGAACTAGTAGACCAGCAAAACTAGTTACTAGAATCCATATACGTTGTTGACTTAATCGCTCGGTTTCTTCAATATATTCATCTGTTTCAAACTCAATACGTGTAAACTTATTTTGTATTCTTCGTTCGGCACTAATTAAGCTATCGTTAAACACTATATAACGATCTAAGTATTTTTTAGAATTTTGTTTGTCTAAGTTGGCAAGCTGGTTTAGAGTAGTTAAATAATCTCTACCATTCTTTAACTCTTTAGCCAATAAATTGGCTTCTTTAGCATATTGTAGAGCTTCAACGGTGTCTTTAATATATTTGTAATAATCTGAAATATGGATTTTAGAGGTTAGAATTCCTTCTTTGTTTTTTAAGCTGTCTCTTATTGCTAATGCTTTGTAAAAATCTTTTTTGATATTTAGAGTGTCATTCATTAAGAGTTTGCAGTGTGCTTTGTTGTCAAGAAGTGTAGCATAGTGAAGGGGTCTTATTCTCTTTTTTAGATCTTTATCATAGGCTTCAATAGCTTTTTTATAAAGATTTTTTTTTCTGTAAACATTACCAATGTTATTATATTTAGCGGAGTATACCTGTTCTTTACTTTCTAATTTAGAAAAGTACTTAAGTGATTTATTATGATAAAATAAAGCTTTATCATACTCTTTAATATCTTCTTGTAGTAAACCGAGTAAGTTGTATGCGTTATATAGCTCTTTGTTACTTTTAGTATCTTTAAAAATTTTAATAGCTTTAATGAGTAGTACTTCACTACCTGTGTAATCTCTGTATCTACCTTTAATTCTAGCCATACCATATAACATTTTTCCTCTTTCATATTTATGATTTCCCTTATCAAAAGCTTCATAGCCCTTGTTAAAATAATGATAAGCTTTAGGGTAATTTTGTTTTCTAACAAAATATGTAGCAAAATTCCAATATGCATCACCTAAGGCATAATAGTCTTTTTGAGTCTTAGAGATTTCTATAGCTTTATGATTTATTTTTTTAAATAAAGAAGTATCTTTTAATTTGTAGTATTCATAGGCTATAGAGCTTAACTCTAAAGGTTTGTTTAAGTTATTGTTTAAGATATATTGATATGATTTAAGAAGTAGATTTTTTCTATTATTAATGTCTAGCTTTTTATTTTTGGATTTATTAATCCAAATATCAATACTATCACTTTGAATAAGGAAAGTATTTAAGTTGTAGCTAAAACAATTTTTTGAAAGTATAATTAACAAAAAAGATAGAATAATTTTTTTTATCATTTTAATTTTATAAAGTAAACAAATCTAAAAAAAAAAGCCTCTAACATTTGTTAAAGGCTTAGTTAATTGGTAAAGGTTAATTTCCTTTACCACCATCATCTGTATCTGTATCACCACCACCAGTATCTATATCGGTAGTTCCTCCAGTACCGTTATCACCGGTACCATTGGTAGGTACATTAGTACTTGTAACTAATTCTGTTTGGTTAACAGTGTTGTTCGGCACAATATCTTCTGTTAAGTCTGTACAACTTGTAGTTAACAAAAATAACAAGCTTATTAGTAGTGTAAATTTTAAAGTTCTCATAATTTCAATTTTTAAATTTTGACAATAGTTTTCCTAGCCGCATCTGCAGCTCATATAGCATCGAAATAAATTTTCGCGTGTATTGCATCATTTTTAAATGAGGCAATAGTCATCTAACCCAAGTGTTTGGGTAGTAGGTAGAATTAAATTGATAGAAACATCAATTTATGAAGATGCGTTACTGCTAAGGCCTATTGAGTACAACAGACTTCAGGAAATTCTACTTTGTCATAAAGGAAGCGTTTGCAATTTTGAAATGAACGCTAGTTGATTTTGATTCTAAAATAGTGACATCATTATAAATAATGAAGGTAATTTTAGTAAGCGTTCTTGTTTAATGAGTAAACGTCCTTTTTCATTTAGTGTGTGCAATTTTAATGTTTTCATAGCTTTTATTTTGTCCCCTTAATATAGTGAAAAAAAACGAATCATACAAGTTTTAACTTGTTAAAAATGTGTTTTTTAACAAAAAAAGGCGTCTTTTTTAAAAAAGACGCCTTTGTGTAATATATAAGTAGAGAATAATTACTAATTCCTCATTAAATACATTGCTTTACAATAAACATCCTTGTCCTTTTTTGTTTTGTAATCAGCTCCTTTTCCATAAGCTAAGCTGCTACTTCTGTTTATATTAGTTAATACCATAGTGTTAAATTATTATTTGTCAATACTACTAAATTAAGTTTGCCTTAATAAGTAGGGTACAAATATACAGAATTTTTACAACAAAACAAGTTTTTTTAGATGTTATTTAGTTGATAGTCAGTATTTTAGATTGATTTTGAGATAGAAGGGGGTTGTCCGGATAAGATCCAGATAAGAAGTTATTGGTAACGTTTTGTACGTTAGTAGTTTAGAGTTCAATTAAGAATTTTTATATGTTTTATGTTAAAATTTCATTTTTCAAAAAAAAATATAAAAAAAGCGTCCAAAATTATTTGGACGCTTTATATATTATTACATAGTTATAATCAACTCATGTTTGAGTTCTTATTATAATTAACATATAACGTCCGGTTTCGGCAGATTCCTTCATCAGGATTTCTGCGAAAACCACATGTTAAGCTTACCAGCTCTTGTGCTATATGTAAAATCATTTTTTTCATAAAAAGCAAATATATATAAATTTTAATAATTATTGTTTTGGACTATTTTTTTTGCTTTTAAAGTGTTTTTTAGTCCATTTTGATAAAAAAGTAAGTCAGTGACTTACTAAAAGTAAGTCACTGACTTACCAAAAAGAAAATTAGACGGTTTATTTTTGTCTCGGTTAAAATTTAAACCTTGTATAAGGTAAGATATAAAATGGGGAATTATATCACGTCGTCGGGGAAAATTCTATGAAAAAAAAGAAAACAAAATGATTTTTACTCTAACCAAAGTAAAATTTTGAAGTAAACTAAGAGCACCTTTTAAAGGTGCTTTTTTTTTTATTATATAGAAAATGAAGCAAGCAATTATAAGGACCATATAAATTAAGTAAAGAAAAGGTTAACTTGTAGAGGGGTGATAGTTAGTGTTTAAGTCGTTTTGAGGACAATTATTGTGTAGGGCTGTTTAAGTTTAGTTAAAGTTGGTAACCTTTTGATGAGATAGATTTAAACTACAGCTAAGAACTTCTTAAAGTAAGAGTTGTTGATTTGCGGGTATAAATAAAATTAACAAAATAATGAAAAACTTACTTAAATTAGGATTCTTAGGTGTTTGTGGTGCTATTGCTTTAACATCTTGTGATTCTGATAGTACCCCTAATCAAGGAGATTCAATTGAATTAAAAGCACATTCAAAAACTCCTAACTTCTTAAAATTAGAATCTGCTTTTTCTGGAGTGAAAATTTACCCTTTGTTATCTTCTGAAGATAAGTTAGAAGATACACCAAACTTTGTATACGGTTCTATGGCAGACGGAGCTGGGTTAATGAGAAACTCAGATGGTACTTATACTTTAATAAATAATATAGAGGCAGATTATTCAATTGCTCGTATTACCTTAGATAAAACTTTTAAACCTGTACATGGAGAATATATTTTAAATGCAAATGCTACAGCTAGTACGGCACAGTGTTCTGGATCTTTAATTACAGAGGCTGAGCACGGTTTTGGTCCATTGTATTTATCAGGAGGAGAATGGGGAGGAGCTTCTAAAGGAGTTTTTGCTACAGATCCTTTAAAGAGTGCTTCAGCAGCAAGTTCTCCAAGAATGTTAACAGCTTTAGGGCAATGGTCTACAGAAAATGCTGTAGCTATTGGTAAAGACGCTTATGCTAATAAAACTGTTGTATTTATAGGAGATGATCATTCAGATAATGAAGTTCCTTCTGGTCAGTTAGGGATGTATGTAGGGAGTAGAGGAGATTTAGAAGGAGGTAAATTGTATGGTTTGAAAGTAACGGATGAAGGTATTGCATATGAAGTAGATATGAAGGAAGGTACAACCTATAATGCTTCTTTTGTTGAGTTAACGGAAAAAAATATCGATTTACTTGATGCTGAAGCAAAAGAAAAAGGTGTAATGGGCTTCTCTCGTTTAGAGGATATTGATTGGAGAAGAGGTTCTGCTCAAAATAATCGTGAAATTTATTTTTGTGTAACAGGTCGTAAAAAAGATGGTTTAGTGGGGAAAGGAAGTATTTACGGACGTGTATATAAGGTGGAGTTAAATGAAAACGATCCTACTGGAGCGGCAAAAATTACTTGTGTATTGGATGGCGATATGTTAGATGGAAAGGCGAGTGCTTTCCACAGTCCTGATAACATTGTAGTGACTGAAAATTATGCCTATATCCAAGAAGACCCTAACGGATATTTTGATGGAGAAAAAAATCATGCGGCAAGCTTGTATCAATACAATTTAAAAACAGGAGAGTTAAAAAAAGTATTAGAATGCGATCAAGTAACGGCTTCTGCACAAGGTTATGGAGCGTCTTACCAAGATAATGCATGGGAAATTACGGGGATGATTGATATTTCTGAAACTATTGGCGTAAGCAATACGTTCTTATTAATTACTCAAAACCACGGATGGGTTCCAGCAGACGGGGGAGCATTTACTGACGCGAATGCAAATGATGCAGCTGAAACATCAAAAGAAGGAAGTCAATTGTACGTTGTTCAAGGATTAAATAGGTAATGACAAAGAATTTTCAAAAAATAAAAAAGACACATGTTCTCATGTGTCTTTTTCTACTATCTATAGTTAGCTGTAAACAAGAAAAATCGGTGAGCTATACAAAGGTTGAAAATCAAATTTTGGTAAAGAAAGTTCAAGATTATTATTCAAAACATCTTGAAAACTGTATTTCGTATTTAGAAGAAATTAATACCGTTAAAGAGGTTTCAGAAAAACTTAAAAACTACAAATTAGCAAGAAATGAATTTAAGTTACTGGAACCAATAGTAGCTTTTGCAGATAAAGAAAACTACAAGAGCTTAAATGCTCCTAATATTTTAAAGGTTGAAGAAGAAGATGCAACAGATATTAAAATAAGAAGTCCTTTTGGATTTCAGGTTATAGAAGAATTATTGCACGAAGAAACAGCTGAGACTATTAACGTAGATGAAATAGTTAAAATTACAGCGAACAGACTTAGGTTAATAGCTGCAAATAATAGGCTGTATTTAAAAAAGCATCATATTTTATGGCTGTTACGCGACCAAATTGCTCGTGTAGCTTTGGTAGGCATTACAGGCTTTGATTCACCCGTATTAGAGCAATCGTTATCAGAAGCAAAAACAACCTACGAAACCTTACTCTTTATTATAAACACATATAAAAGTGAGTTTTCAAAAGATAATTTATATACTGATTTTGTAAATGAGTTGCAGACAGCTCAAAAAATGTTACAAGAAGGCGACTTTGAGTTTTTTAACCGCTATGATTTTATAAAAAATCACACACATAAAGAATTGGAGCTGTTGGCAAAAACCTCAGAAGATTGGAAAGTGGAATTCCCGTTAACTATGGCGTTCAACAATAACATCACTTCATTATTTTCTAAAGAAACATTTAATGTGGATTTTTTTAACGATTACCACCAGCTAGAAAAAGCCACGTCTGAAGAGAAAATAGCATTAGGAAAAAAGTTATTTAATGATAAGAACCTGTCGAAAGATGGTGTGATGAGTTGTGCTACTTGTCATATTAAAACCAAAGCTTTTACTGATGGGTTGGCAACTTTTCCGAAACAGTTAAGAAATACCCCAACTGTATCGTATGCAGCTTACCAACAAACTTTTTTTCACGATGGAAGAGCAGGGAGTTTAGAAGGGCAAATTGTAGGTGTTGTTGAAAACAGGAATGAGTTTCATACCAATTTAGAAAACTTAACGGAAATTGTAAAAAAAGACAGTGTGTACACAAAATCGTTTGCTAATTTATATGGAAAAGTAACTGATTTTAACATCAGAAACGCAATGGCAAATTATATTAGAAGCTTGGGCGACTTTAGTTCTAAATTTGATAAAAACATCAATAATAAGGAAAACACTTTAACAACGTCTGAAATCAACGGTTTTAATCTTTTTATGGGGAAAGCAAAATGTGCCACTTGCCACTTTCCGCCTGTGTTTAATGGAACAGTTCCACCTAATTTTACTGAGACTGAGGTAGAGTCTATAGGAGTTCCTAATACACAAGAAACAGGGTTAGATGATGATTTAGGGGCGTATAATATATTTAAAACTGAAGAACGAAAGTACTTTTTCAAAACTTCTACCGTTCGTAATGTATCCAAAACGGCTCCCTATATGCATAATGGGGTATATGAAACCTTAGAACAAGTAGTTGATTTTTATAATGAAGGTGGAGGACAAGGATTAGGGTACGAAGTGTCAAATCAAACCTTACCATCAGATAAATTGAACTTGTCAGAAAAAGAAATTAAAGACCTAATAGCTTTTATGGAAGCCTTGACGGATGAATAATTCATTCAATTTTTATAGTTAACACAAACTCTCTAAATATATTTGGAGAGTTTTTTATTTTTACTGTAATTTCTAATGGTAGTTTCGACCAAATAGAATAAAATAAATCAATCATCATGAAAAAAATAGTACTACTAATAGCTATAGCTCTTGTTTCAACAGCATGTAAAAAAGAAGTTAAAAAGGAAACAAGTAAAAAAGATGAGGTAGCAATATCAAAATATCCAAAAGCTTTAGAAGAAGTTTTAAAAAAACATGGAGGCATTGAACAGTGGAAAAAAATGAAAACACTGTCATTCACATTAAAAAATGAAGAACATACTACAGACTTACATTCACGAAAAACAGTAGTAAATTCGCCAGAATATTCTTTGGGCTTTGACGGAAAAGAAGTGTGGTTGCAACAACAAGATTCAACAGCGTTTAAAGGAAATCCTGAGTTTTATTACAACCTATATTTTTATTTCTACGCAATGCCTTTTGTGTTGGCAGATGATGGTATAGTATATTCAGAAACAAATCCACTAATTTATGAAGGAGTAACTTACCCAGGAATAAAAATTTCATACAAAGCCAACGTCGGAACTTCACCAGATGATAATTATTTTATATTTTACCATCCAGAAACAAAACAAATGGCATGGTTAGGGTATACGGTTACCTTTTTTAGTAAAGAACCAACCGATGCTTATAAAATTATAAGATATAACGATTGGGAAAATGTTAACGGTTTATTATTGCCAAAATCCATAACTTGGTATGCTAAAGATGAAAACGGACAACCAACAGAACCAGGACGAGCACCTACTCAGTTTAAAATGCCTTTGTTAAGTGAAGCATCATTAGCCAATAGTTTCTACGAAAAACCAAAACAATAATCAACTAACAAAAAACAAAGTATGGATAAAAAGTATGTATGGAAAAAAGAGTATACATTAGTCTTAGTAGCTAATTTAGTATACATCGTGTTATTTTACATCATTACTAACATATATACAAAATAAACCATGCAGCTAGTAGATTGGATTGTTCTTTCGGTAACTTTATTGTTTATTGTATTATACGGAGTTTGGAAAACCAGAGGAAGTAAAAATGTTGAAGATTATATAAAAGGAGGGAATGAAAGTAAATGGTGGACAATTGGTTTGTCGGTTATGGCTACACAAGCCAGTGCGATAACCTTTTTATCAACCCCAGGGCAAGCATTTCATAGCGGAATGGGATTTGTGCAGTTTTACTTCGGACTACCAATAGCCATGGTTGTTATTTGCTTGGTGTTTATTCCAATATACCACCGATTAAAAGTTTATACAGCCTACGAATATTTGGAAGGAAGGTTCGATCAAAAGACTCGAACCTTGACTGCGATTCTGTTTTTAATTCAACGTGGATTAGCAGCAGGAATTACCATTTTTGCACCAGCTATTATTTTATCAGCAGTATTGGGGTGGAATTTAATTACTTTGAATATCATTATTGGTGTTTTGGTAATTATTTACACCGTTTCTGGGGGAACCAAGGCAGTGAGTGTTACGCAAAAACAACAAATGGCTGTAATTTTTGCAGGAATGTTTGTGGCTTTTTATTTGATATTAGAGTATTTACCTGATGATATAACTTTTAGTAAAGCATTAGAAATAGCAGGAGCTTCCGATAAAATGAAAGTGCTTGATTTTTCTTGGGATTTGAATAACCGTTACACGGTTTGGACAGGTATTTTAGGAGGTACATTTTTAATGTTGTCGTATTTTGGTACAGATCAAAGCCAAGTACAACGCTATTTATCAGGAAAGTCATTACGAGAAAGCCAATTAGGGTTGATTTTTAACGGGCTGTTAAAAGTGCCGATGCAGTTTTTTATTCTGTTAGTTGGAGTGATGGTATTTGTATTTTATCAGTTTAATCCGTCACCGTTAAATTTCAATCCAAAATCCGGAGAAGCAATAGCAAATTCCAATCTTGAAACAATAGAGCAGTATGTTAAACTAGAAGAACAACATCGTTTTATAGAAGGAAGAAAAAAAGCGTTGATTTTTGAAGGGTTAACTCCTGCAAACGTAACACAACTTCAAGAATTTAACGAACAAGATAAGGTGCTAAAAGAAGAAGCAAAAACTATTATTTCAAAAGTAGCTCCATTGGTAGAAACAAACGATAAAGACTATGTGTTTATTCACTTTATTCTGAATAATTTACCCAAAGGGTTGATAGGTTTGTTGTTGGCAGTAATTTTATCAGCAGCAATGTCTTCTACAGCATCAGAACTAAATGCTTTGGGAGGTACCACAGCTATTGATTTATATAAGCGAAATACCAAAATAGAATACAGCGAAGAACATTATGTAAAAATGTCAAAGTGGTTTACCTTAGGTTGGGGTATTTTGGCAATTTTAGTCGCCTGTGTCGCTAATTTATTTGATAATTTAATTCAACTTGTAAATATTATTGGTTCTATTTTTTACGGAAACGTGCTGGGAATATTCTTATTGGCCTTTTTTATAAAACATGTAAAAGGAAATGCAGTATTTATTGCAGCAATAATTACACAATTAATCATTATAGCAGTTTGGTATATCGATTGGTTACCGTATTTGTGGTTAAATGCTTTAGGCTGTGGTTTGGTAATGTTATTAGCGGTAGTAGTTCAATCAACGTCTAAACAAAACTAACTTTTTTCTATTCGTAAAGCATCAATAATATCAGAAGCAATTAACGCATTGTATCCTTTTTTACAAGCGGCATCGTCACCTGCTTTTCCGTGAAAAAACACGCCTAACAAAGCAGCGTGTAAAGGTGGGTAATTTTGCGCTAATAAGCCTGTGATAATTCCTGTAAGTACATCACCGCTACCACCTGTTGCCATTCCTTGGTTTCCAGAAGTGTTGAAGTATAAATTTCCTTCAGGAGAAGAAACAGTAGTAAATGCATTTTTTAAAACCACGATGCATTCATGTCTTGCAGAAAATTCAAGTTGCTTTTGAAAACGTTCCGTTGAGGTGTCAGATTCTCCAACCAATCTATCAAATTCTTTAATATGTGGAGTTAAAATAGAATTTTTAGGAAGCAACGATTTCAATTCTTCGTTTTGGGCAATGATATTGATGGCATCGGCATCAATAACTAATGGGACATTGCTTTCTGAGAGTAGTTTTTTTACAAGTTGAGCTGTTGGGTTATGAATACCCAATCCAGGACCTATCGCGAGAACGTCGTATTTGGAAATTTCTGGGAGTTGGGTCACGAATTCTTCATTCTCATCGGTTAGGCACATAGCTTCTGGAATGGAAGATTGTATAATTTGATATCCACACTTAGGTACATAACTAGTTAACAAGCCTGCGCCACTTCGCAAGCAAGCTTTTGAAGAAAGTACTGCAGCTCCCATTTTTCCGTAAGAACCAGCAATTAATAATGCATGTCCATAACTTCCTTTGTGTGATTGACGCAACCGAGATATTAAAAGAGTAGTAATTTTATCGTTCAGAATAAAATAATTGCTTTCTTGTTGCTGAATAAAATCTTCATCTAAGCCAATATCAACCGTTTTCCAATTTTTTACAAACGTTCCATTTTCAGGGAAAAAGAAAGAAAATTTTGGTCGTTGAAAACTTACGGCTAAATCTGCTTGTACAACAGTTTTTGAATCAGGTAACTTATCACAATATAATCCTGAAGGAACATCAACAGCATACACAGTTTTTTTAGCGTTATTAATGCTTTCAATAACATGTTTTATAAAACCAGTAATAGGCTTGGAAAGGCCAAAACCAAAAATAGCATCAATAATCACGTCGTACTCAGAAAAATCAGGAACTTCACTAATAGACTTTATAATAATGGTATCATCAAGTTTTTGAAAATTAATATCACAATCTGGGCTAAGTGTATCTTTAAACTGAACTAAAAAAGGTTGTACAGTATATTTTTTACTTCTTAAAATTCTAGTAATAGCAAATCCATCACCACCATTATTACCAACACCACTAACAATGGCAATTTTTAGAGAGCGATTTAATAAAGGCTCAATGGCTTTTACAAACGCTAAAGATGCTTGTCCCATCAAAGCAAAAGAGGTAATTCCCTTTTTAGTAATAGTGTGTTCGTCTGCTTTTCGTATTTGAGTAACGTTGATTATTTTTTGAAGATTTTCCATGTAAGAAATTTACAACTTTACATAAAAAAAGCAAAAAGAAACCCACAAGAATTTTGTGGGTTTATTGTACTAATAATTAAAAGTAGTTTTTATTGAATTTTAGTGGAAACCAAACGCATAATACGTTCAAATTGTTCTTTAAGACCCATGTCAGAATTATCAAACTCAATAGCATCATCAGCTATTACTAAAGGAGAGTCTTTTCGAGTAGAATCTATTCTGTCGCGTTCTTGTACGTTTTGTAAAATTTCTTCGTAGTTCACCTTGTCACCACGATCTAATAACTCTTTATAACGACGCGTAGCGCGTTTGTCTGCAGAAGCAGTCATAAATAATTTTAGTTCAGCATTAGGAAAAACGACAGTTCCAATATCACGACCATCCATAACAATACCTTTGTTTTTACCCATTTCTTGCTGCTCACGAACTAACTTTTTTCTAATTTCAGAGATTTCAGCAACCTTGCTTACTAATTTAGAAACTTCAATGCTTCTAATTTCTTTTTCAACATTGGTTCCGTTTAAAAACATTTCAGCAAACCCCAATTCTTCATTAAAAGTGAAAGACAAAGAAATATTGGGTAAATCAGCAATTAAATCTTCTGGGTTAAAATGATTCTCAGAAATATAGTTTTGCTGCATCGCATACAAAGTAACAGCTCTGTACATTGCCCCTGTATCTACATATATATAGGCTAATTTTTTAGCTAATTGTTTGGCAATGGTGCTTTTTCCTGTTGATGAAAAACCGTCAATGGCTATGGTGATTTTCTGAGTCATGATTTGAAAAAATAGATAGCAAATATACGGTGGATTTTTAATATAGTTGAGAAGATTTAATGCTAGGAAGAGGTTTGTAGTGCTAGAGAATTTAACTGGTTGGTTAGTATTGTTTTATCATTAATTTTTTAGGTAAAGTAAAGCAGAAGAAAACTTTAGTTGCTTGTTAAAAATAGATTTTATATATTTCCCTATTAATTTTATTGGTTTTATTATAATTTTGTTAAGAAAAACTATAAATTTGACACCCCCTTTAAAAGGATCCCTTAAATGAAAAAATACACTAAAAGCATTTATCTACTTTTAGCGGCGTTTACGTTATATGTAACAAGTGCTGTGTCTCAGACTCTACAAAAGCCTGAAATACAGTTTGCGAGTGCTTGCAGTGGTTCTGTTATGGATTTCCCGGTGGAATTTAATTATTCAGGCTCATCTTTTAATACAGATAATGTGTTTACGATTGAATTATCTGATGCAGATGGAAATTGGGGAGCTCCAAGTAATGTAGGGACAGTTACAACAGAAAACTCTTCATTTAATTTTAACAGAACATTTAGATTACCTGACGATACATATGGAACTAATTACAAGCTGAGACTCGTGTCAACTTCACCAGCAATGATAGGGCCCGATTCAGATTCATTTGCAGCCTACAAATTCTCTACTGATGACCTGGTGTTAAATAATTATAACGATGTTGTACTCTGTGGAAGTGGATCTGCTGAACTTATATTAAACACTGATCTAAATGGAGCTTATCAATGGTTTAAAGATGATGTTTTATTAACCACAACAGAAGAGCCTAAATTGGAAGTTACGGAGTCTGGAAAATATCAAGTAAAAATTGATTATGGAGAATGTGGATATAAAGAGTCAACAATTTCTAATGTTATTATTTTAGACAATGCAGCCAAAGAAATTAAAGGTCCTTCAACAGTAGAAATTTGTGGAGATGAGTCACATACCTTTGAAGCAAACACAAATCGTTCTGGGTTAACTTATAACTGGTATTTGGATGGGGTTTTAGTTCATTCCTCTAATTTATCAACCTATACAACACCGACATCGGGACAGTTTGGGACTTATTATTTAGAAATAGACACAGGAACGTGTACAACAACGTCGAATAATGTTGTACTGCAACAACAAACCACTGCAGGGTATTCTGTAAATACAGAAGGAGCTCTCAAAAGAATTATACTACTAGGAGAAACAAAGGAGTTATGTATAACACATGATGCAGATCCTGCTGAAGTTACAATTGATTGGTTTAGAAATGGTTCAACAATGGGGTCAGCTGTTAGAAATCAACTATGTATAAATGCATCAACGCCAGGGGTCTATTATGCTAGGGTAACCAAAAGTAGTGGCTCGTCTTGTGATGCTGTTGTAGATTCTGAAAAGTTTACACTGTTAAATGTAACTTCATTTAACGCAACAATTAGAACAGAAACAGATTATGAAGAGTGTAACACGTCTAATACGAAATTAAGTATAGTAGGTGTTGTGGCTGAAGGAGAGGATGGGAATAATTATGATTTAACATCGGATCAAATTGCAATGTTAGGTTTTGAATGGAATAAAGATGGCGCAACTACTGGAGTTACAACCAATGAATATACAGTAAATTCATATGCGGATAATGGAACGTACACACTAAGTGTAAATTTTAATAGCATAGCAAGTACGTCAAATGAGCTAATAATTAAGCTAGCTGAAGTACCAGCAATAAGTAGCACTTCAACTTCTAACTCATTGTGTGCGGGTTCTTCTATAACGTATACAATAAATAATTATTTAGCAGGTTATACGTATCAATGGATTAAAGATGGTACAGATGATGTTACTCCAATTGATCCTCAAAATCTAATAGTAACAGAAGTAGGAGAGTATGTATTGAAGTATTCTGGCTACGGCTGTGATAATGAACTAGCACCTATAGAGGTAATTTTATTTGATGATTCAGCAGTAACAATTACACCTTCTGAGATTGTTGTAATGGAAGATGGAGGAAGTGCAACTATAACAGCATCAGGAGGAGAGTCTTATGAATGGTATCAAGGAGAAGATATTTCAGGAGCTTTGTTGTCAACAACAGAAGAATTAACAGTAAACTCTTTAGGTTTTTATACAGTAGCAGTAAAGGTAGGAGACTGTTCTGTGATAAGAACAGTAGAGGTGGTAGAGCCAGATGGACAAATAATAGTTCCAAATATTGTATCGCCAAATCAAGACGGAGCTAACGATACGTGGAAATTGTCAAACTCTTATGCTTACCAACCTAATGTGGAAGTTATTTTGTACAATTCTAGCGGAAAAGAAATTTTAAAAACAACCGATTATAAAAATGATTGGCCCATGGAAAGTCTAGGTAATCAGAAGATATTTTACTATAAGATTATTAAGGACGATAAATTGATAAAAGCAGGAACTATATCGGTAATAGATTAGATTTAGATGATAAAAAAAATTACTTTATTTATTATTTTCGTATTAAATGTGTTTGTTGTACAAGCACAATTTTCTGGTGGTGAGCAGCAATACAATAGTTTTAGCTCTCGTAACTTCATGAAATTTAATCGTTTTTTAACGGTACCTACATTCTCTGCATTGAGAGAAAATAAAACATCAATTTCGGCTATTGTAAGGAATAGCAATGTTGAATTTGAAGACAATCCTAGATTGTATTTAGCCGCCTACTCAGGAAAAATGCGGGAAAACGTAGGAGCAGGTTTGGCAATTTACCAACAAGAAGTAGGAGTGTTTAAAGATTTCGGTGCGCTAGCAAACTATGCGCATCGTTTGCAGTTAAATGAAACGATGGATTTAACCTTTGGTTTTAACTTTTTATACAGTAGAAGAAGTGCAGACGGCGTAAAAGTAAATTCAACCGACCCAGAACCTCAAATAGCTAATTATCAAGACATACCAGTTGTAAATTTTCAACCAGCAATTACCCTGTCAATAGGGAAATTTGATGTAGGCGTGTTTTTTGAAAATTTGTTAGACTTCAATATGAAAAAAAGCGAAATGGCTACTTCTTTTGGAGAGAAAACATTTTCAGGGCATTTAATGTATTCATACGAACTTACCTATGCTAAAGGACTTTTTGAAGGAGCAGATATACGAATGTTAGCAATGGCGAGAAAACCAGGAGAGGGTGAGTTTGGTTATGGAGCCAATGCTATTATAGATTTACCTAAAGCAGGTTGGTTAAAAGCTGGTTATGATAAAACCTACGGTATTTCAGCTGGAGTAGGAGTTAATTTATCTGAGAGTTTAGCAATTGGTTTTACCTATGAAAAAAGCAGTTTTGCAGCAACTAACGAAATAGGATTGATTTATAATTTTGGAAAAAAATCATTTACAAGAGAGCGCCCTAAAAGAAGAACAGGTAATGTAAAAGTTAGCCTTCCAGAAAGAACACCAAAAAGAGAGGTAGAATATAAAAACCCTGAACATAACGATTTATCGGATGAAATTCAACAAGCACAAGACTCTATTGATATTTTAAATAAAAAGGTAGATGAAGTGTTGCGTTTGCTGAAAAATCAACCAGCACCAAAAACGACTACAAATACAGTGATCATAAAAGACACTGTTCAAGCAAAAGATACATCATTAAAAAGAAGATCAAATAAACCGTGGCGAAAGAGCACGGTAACTCGTTCAGGTGGAGGAGGAACGATGTATTATGTGGTTTCAGACCAGTTTAGAAGCAAAGAAAATGCAGAAGCTTTGATAGACAAATGGTCGCGATTAGATATTGAAGCAAAATATGTATTTGAACCAAATAAAAAACTCTACTATGTCTATCTTGATAGGTTTGCCAAAGAGGAAGATGCAGAAGAAAAAGTAGATGACTTTAACGATAAAACACGTTTGTTTGAAAAGAATGATGAGCAAAAAGATAATTCAACTATAAAAGTTAAAAAAACTACGAAAGATCCAGTTTATGTGGTTAAAATCACCTTAGGAGGAGAGTTAAGTAGTTATGAAGAACCTAAAACACAACCACCTGCAAGAGTTTATCCAATGGATGCCAACGGAGTTGAACCAGGATACTACTTACGAGTATATGTAAACTCACAAAAAGCATTGGCAGATAGAAATGTAGATGAATTACGAAATGATGGTATAGATGCAGATTATTTTGTTGACCCCAAAACAGGGTATATGCATATTTATATTTTTAAAACAACAGACAGAGCAGAAGCAATTAAGATGTATAACACAAACTTAGATGGAGCCTTTTACGATCGAAAAGCAATCGTACAGATTAAATAACATAACTGAAGAACTTGATTAATTAATTCCCCCAATTGAAATTATGAAGAGAATAATTACCCTATTAATACTTGTATTACAAACTTATTATAGTTTTTCTCAGGAAAATCCAGAACCAGAAGCAAAACCAACAAATGTTGTAAGTGAAAAGGTTGGATATAAAAACTTAAGACAATCCTTATCGCAAAAAGGAAATTTAACAAGTGCAAAACCAGCATCTGGTTTTAGTCAGCGTACCATAAATCCAGATGGATCTACTGGTGGTATCAATATCAAAGGAAGTATTACTTTTATTGCCAATAACATTCTGAGTAGAGATAGTTATTGGAGAGATCCAAACGATCCTTATGACGGATCGAGCTCTAACGGTAATCTTGATATGCAGTATATTGATGTAGATAGCGATGGATCTACATTCTCATCAAGTTCAGATGTGTTAAACTTACCTATCTGTTCTAGAGTTGTATATGCAGGTTTATATTGGGCAGGAGTATATCCTAACGATACCTGGAGTGGGGGCTCTAGGTCTAGTGATTTTAACAAGATAAAATTCAAATTACCAGGAGGTGTTTACCAAGACATAGAAGCTGATGTTACAGATACTACAAAAAGGGAATTGATTTTTGATGACGGTTTTACTTATATATGTTATAAAGATATAACTACCGATATAAAAGGATTATCTGTAGTAAATCCTGACGGTCATAACGGTACTTATTTTGCTGCTAATATTAGAGGGATTAGAGGAGAAGATGTAAGTAATGGACTAGGAGGTTCAGCAGGATGGACAATGGTAATTATTTATGAAAATGAAACAGAGTCTAGTAAAAATATAGCTGTTTTTGACGGTTTTGCTGAGATTGATGGTAGTAATAATGTAGATTTATCATATTCAGGGTTTACTACAGTTCCAGTAGGACCAGATCCTTCAAATCCAGCACCAGTTAGAGCTAGTTTGTTAGCTGCAACTTTGGAAGGAGATAGAAGTATTACTGGTGATAGATTTCAAATTGAAGATATATTTAATACATATATAAGTCAATCAACCCCTTCAGTTAATCCAGCTAGTAACTTTTTTAATGGATCTATAAGTAGGTATGATAACTATGTAACTTCTCGTACACCAGATAGTGAAAATACATTAGGTTTTGATGTAGATTTATATCAGTTAAGCAATCCTAATAACAGTGTTATTACAAATGGACAAACCTCTGCTAATGTGAGGTTTACTACTAGTGGAGATGTATATTGGCCTTTTTTAAATGCGTTAGCTGTTGAAATTATTGAACCTAAAGTACAATTGATAAAAACAATTGAAGATGCTAGTGGAAATGATATACAAGGTACTCCAGTAGGTTTAGGTAGCGAGTTATTTTATAACATTAGTTTTCAAAATGTAGGAACAGATGATGCTAGCAATACAGTAATTACCGATAGATTACCTAAAAATGTAGATTTATTAACAACTACAGCACCTAATGGTTCAGTAGCTCCAGATGGAACACGTTTTGATATCGATTTGCCAACAGGGGTTTCTATAACTGCATATGATCCACCTAGTTCATCAAACGGTTTTAGAGCTGAATTGGAGCTGTCAGTGCCAGATAGTATGGTACTAGAAGGCGGAGCTTTGTACAATATTCGTATGCATGTTCAAGTGGTGACGGATTGTAGTCAGTTAAGAGATGTGTGTTCTAATGTTATTCAAAATCAGGCATTTGCAAGGTATGAAGGTGTTAGAGGAGGAGTAGTGGTTAATAATGAACCTAGTTATGCTGGTATTGACGATTGTGATTTTGGTATAGTAGGAACTTCAAACTTTTTAGTAGATACAAGTGGGTGTTCTTTTGAAACCACACAAGTAATGTGTGGGGGAAGTATAACATTAACTGCTGGTGCTGGATTTGAATCGTACGAATGGAGAGATGCTTCAGGAACCTTATTAGGAACTACCACAGTACCATTTTTTGACGTAACTGCAGAAGGAACTTATACCGTAAATAAAATAGCTTCAGCAGCTTCAGGCTGTATAAATGCTGATGAAACGATACATGTTGTAGGATATAATTCAGAACCTAATCCATTACAATCTTTTGCCGATCAAGTATTAACTTGCTCTAGTAATGGGGTAGAATTAGCAGAAATATATTTATGTGGAGACGGAGGGGCTAGAACGATTAATTTACCATTTGATCCTTCTTCAGCAACAACAGTTCAATGGTTTCAATTAGATGAAACTTCTTGCGCCGATGTAACAGAATCTGGCTGTCCTAATGTGAGTACTGCTTGTACTTGGAATGAAGTAGGGAGTGGAGAGTTTTCTATGAACTTTACCGATGCAGGGGAATTCCGTTTAGATGTTTTATACGATGGAAGATGTCCAAGAAGCTATTATTTTAACGTA
Organism: Tenacibaculum sp. FZY0031; assembly: GCF_036350695.1. Taxonomy (NCBI): domain Bacteria; kingdom Pseudomonadati; phylum Bacteroidota; class Flavobacteriia; order Flavobacteriales; family Flavobacteriaceae; genus Tenacibaculum; species Tenacibaculum sp. FZY0031. The sequence goes on along the minus strand of NZ_JAZDVY010000005.1, from coordinate 106,897 downwards.
TATAAGGCAACATTAACTCCGGAAATAATTCCTCAAGACATAATTTGTGCCGTACCGGGTTCAATTACCATTAATAATATTCCAAGTGGATATCAATACAGTTTAACCGGTCCAGGAGGCTATAGTGCAGCTTTTCAGGATAGTAATGTTTTTTCAGGATTGACAACTGCGGGGAATTATAATCTTTCTATTCGTGTAAACAATGCTTCAGCTGCATCGTGTGTGTATACTTTTCCTCCAATTAATATTGAGGAAAATAATATAGATGTAGATGTTATTACAACTACTATGCAGTGCTTTAATGATTTAGCACAAATAAGGGTTCAAGTAAACAATGTTCCAGGAGATTATACCTACGAGTTATTACAAGGAGGAAGTGTTGTAGGAACGGAAGGTCCTACAGCGAATAATGATTTTACGTTTGATGTTACCGATGGAGGAACTTATACAGTTAGAGTATCAACACCTCAATGTTCTGCTTCAGAAATAGTGGTTATCAATGAACCAGATGAACTGGTGTTTACAGCGTTAAAAGTCAAAGACATAACCTGTGAAGCAGGTAGCTCAGATGGAATTATTCAATTAACAGCAAGTGGAGGAACATTAGACACCTCGTCAGGAAATAATTATAATATTGCTGTATGGACAAGTCAAGGAACAGACTTATACGCTAGTGTTGCAGACGTACCAAGTACAGCATTTTTAACACCAGCTGCAAATCCTTATACATATAATGTACCTATAGGAAGTGAAGGAACCTACCGTTTTATAGTCTTTGACGATAATAATTGTCATACTATTTCTAATCCGATAGAAATAACTGTAGAACCAGAATTGGTTTTTAATCATACAGAAACAGATGTTACTTGTAATGGTGCTAATGATGGAATTATCAATGTTCAAACTAGTGATAATTTAGGGTATGCTATAGAGTATAGCATAAATAATACAGATTGGTACACCAGTGGAACGTTTTCAAACTTATCAGCTGGAAATTATACTATATACATTAGGGCTTCTAAGAACGCATACCAATGTTTATATCAAATTTCAAATATTGAAATAACAGAGCCTGAACCACTTAGTGCAGAGGTAGTTAAAGAAAGAGATTACAATTGTGGTGCAGGAGGAAAAATTAGGTTTTTTAATGAAACTGGAGGAACTTTAGGTTATGCCTACGGTATAGGTACAGTAGATACTAGTGGAAATGTAACAAGTATTAATTATTACTCTTTTGATTCAGGAGGATCTGCCGAAGCTGTATTTAATAGTTTACTTCCAGGAACTTACCGTTTGTATATACGAGATGCAAATGGATGTGTATATGAAATACCTGGAGATATTACGATTGAAGATTCTCCGAATGCGCCTAATTTAGTGCCAGCAATAACATATAATTGTAATGGAACAGGAAATGTGGTGTTAGGGCCAGCCTCTGAAATAAAAAATAATTTTGAATATTCATTAGATGACGGACCAACAACCAACATTAATAACTTTCCTAATTTAGCTCCAGGGCCTCATAAGATTTTAGTATATTATAAGGGGCAAGATTGTAGTACACAGGTTAATTTTATTATTGAAAGTAATAAAGAATTTTCGGGTAGTATTATAGCTTCTTCAGATAGTGAATGTTTCGGGTCAGATAACGGAAGTGTAACAATCTCAGCTAGCAATGTAATTGGTGGAAGTTTTGAATATTCTGTAGATGGAGGAATTACGTGGTCGATTACAGCCGATAATCCGTATAGAGTTGTAGGTTTAGCCGCAGGTACATACAATGTATCAATAAGAGAAACTGATGGAGGTCAAACGTGTGAGATAGACTTAGGAAATGTTACAATTGGGCAACCAACTGAGTTGACCTTGTCTGCATCAGTAACTCAGGAAATAACCTGTAATACAGCCACAGGAACCATAACAGCTTCAGCAACAGGAGGAATCCCTCCATATACATTTAGTATTGATGGTGGAGCTACTTGGCAAACATCACCAACTTTTACAAATGTACCGCCAAGAGCGACAGACTATATTGTAATGGTCAGAGATAGTAGAAATTGTAATGAATGTGGATGTACTGCTAATTTATTTGAAAATGGAGGTTTCGAACAACCTACAGAAACAGCAACCACCTATAGGTTAATAAATGAAGACGATGTACCTGGTTGGGATTCTACAGCAGCTGATAATTTAATTGAAATTTGGTATAATGGGTTTAATGGAGTAACTCCACACGAAGGAAATTCTTTTGCAGAATTAAATGCTAATGCGGTTTCTTCATTATATCAAGAGTACTGCACACAACCAGGAGATGTAATTTCTTGGTCTGTTGCTCATAGAGGTAGAAGCGGTACTGATGTGGCTACCGTAAAAATAGGAGACGACTTAGCTACGGCATCTGTGGTTGAAACAATGTCAGATGGAAACTCAGCTTGGGGAGTTTATACTGGTACCTATACAGTTCCTGTTGGACAATCTACCACAATTATAGCTTTCGACGCATTGTCTACTGCTGGAGGAAATAGAACTGTAGGTAACTTTATAGATGATGTACAAATCAACATAGCAAGAACTAACTGTATACCAGTAAGTGTTCCTTTAAACGACCCATCTACAGTTGCTTTTACTGTAACACCGGTAGTTTGTTACGATGGTTCAAACGGTGCATTAACCGTGAATGTAACTTCGGGTAATAATGATTACCAGTTTAGTTTAGACAATGGAACTACATGGCAAACACCTAATGCAGCGACGCCAACAGAATATACTTTTACAGGATTAACAGACGGTACCTATGATATTATGGTACAAGATGGAAGAGGATGTAATGACACACAACAGGCAACAATTTTACCACAAGTAACAGCTACAGTAACTACGGTAAGTGCAACATGTAATGATGGTCAAATCGTTATAACACCGAATGGAGGCGATGGAAGCTATCAATATTATATAGAAGAAACTTCTAATGCTATTACACCTATTACGACAAGTACGAGTCCAGTGAATGTACCATCAGGTACCTATAATGTATACGTACGCGACAAGAATGGAGGGGCAAATTACTGTGAGTTTATGACTACAGTAACGGTAAATCAAATAGCAGATCCAACGCTTACTACTTCATCGGTACAACCTAATTGTAGTACAGACACAGGAACAATTAATGTAACAGTAGCCAATGGTACAGCCCCATATACAGTAACGGTAACGGGTCCAGGTTCACCACCAGCACAAGGACCTTCAACAGATGTAAATTATACATTTACAGGTCTTGGAGATGGGACGTACCAAGTAACAGTAACAGATGCCAATGGATGTATATCATCATCATCATCAGAAACAATTACAGTTCCATCAGCCTTAACAGGAGGGAGCGTATCAGGAACAGATTTAATGTGTAGTTCTTCAGGGACTGTTTTAGGAACAATCACATTTACAGCTCCAACAGGAGGTACACCAACTTATTTGTATTTTTATAAATTAATAACAGATACTACTTATACACAAGCAGGAAGTACTACAGTAACGAATTTAGGACCTGGTATATATGATACGAGAGTTGTAGATTCTAATGGTTGTATTTTAGACTTGAATCAAGTAACGATTGCAGATTTACCAACAGAACCAGTATTAAGCACATCGGTAGCCTATAATTGTGATGGAACAGGTAATATAACAGTTACACCATTAGATGCGGGTTATGTTTATACATTAGATGGAGGAACATCGCAAACAGGGAATAATGTATTTAACAATGTAGCAGTAGGAGTTCATACAGTATCTGTAGAGTATGGAAGTAACTGTACAACAGAGATAACAGTAAATGTAGAGCCAAGTCAGGAGTTTACAGCGACAGTAGTAGGTCAAACGAACCCAACATGTATTGGAGATTCAGATGGAACCATTACGGTTGAAGCATCTTTTCCATCAGGAGCACCCGCTTCTTTTGATTATTCAACAGACGGAGGAGCTACTTGGGTAAATTCAGGAGTGAATCCATATGCAATACCGGGCTTTACAGCAGGTACACATAACATTCAAATACGTCCAACTGGTGTGGTGTCAGGTTGTGATGTACCGTTAGCAAGTGTAACGTTATCAGATCCAACCGCGATTGTAGTAACGGCTTCAATAACGAAAGAAGTAACTTGTAGTCCAGCAACAGGAGCAACAATTACCCCAACAGCAAGTAACGGAAATGGAGGGCCATATACCTATGAGTTATTTGATTCAACAAATGCCTCTGTATCAACTACAAGTCCATTTACGGATGTACCAGCAGGTACTTATACAGTAGTAGCTACAGATAGATTAGGATGTGTATCGGCACCAGTTTCAGTAACCGTAAATCCAGTAATAACAGTTGCTTTTACTGTAACACCGGTAGTTTGTTACGATGGTTCAAACGGTGCATTAACCGTGAATGTAACTTCGGGTAATAATGATTACCAGTTTAGTTTAGACAATGGAACTACATGGCAAACACCTAATGCAGCGACGCCAACAGAATATACTTTTACAGGATTAACAGACGGTACCTATGATATTATGGTACAAGATGGAAGAGGATGTAATGACACACAACAGGCAACAATTTTACCACAAGTAACAGCTACAGTAACTACGGTAAGTGCAACATGTAATGATGGTCAAATCGTTATAACACCGAATGGAGGCGATGGAAGCTATCAATATTATATAGAAGAAACTTCTAATGCTATTACACCTATTACGACAAGTACGAGTCCAGTGAATGTACCATCAGGTACCTATAATGTATACGTACGCGACAAGAATGGAGGGGCAAATTACTGTGAGTTTATGACTACAGTAACGGTAAATCAAATAGCAGATCCAACGCTTACTACTTCATCGGTACAACCTAATTGTAGTACAGACACAGGAACAATTAATGTAACAGTAGCCAATGGTACAGCCCCATATACAGTAACGGTAACGGGTCCAGGTTCACCACCAGCACAAGGACCTTCAACAGATGTAAATTATACATTTACAGGTCTTGGAGATGGGACGTACCAAGTAACAGTAACAGATGCCAATGGATGTATATCATCATCATCATCAGAAACAATTACAGTTCCATCAGCCTTAACAGGAGGGAGCGTATCAGGAACAGATTTAATGTGTAGTTCTTCAGGGACTGTTTTAGGAACAATCACATTTACAGCTCCAACAGGAGGTACACCAACTTATTTGTATTTTTATAAATTAATAACAGATACTACTTATACACAAGCAGGAAGTACTACAGTAACGAATTTAGGACCTGGTATATATGATACGAGAGTTGTAGATTCTAATGGTTGTATTTTAGACTTGAATCAAGTAACGATTGCAGATTTACCAACAGAACCAGTATTAAGCACATCGGTAGCCTATAATTGTGATGGAACAGGTAATATAACAGTTACACCATTAGATGCGGGTTATGTTTATACATTAGATGGAGGAACATCGCAAACAGGGAATAATGTATTTAACAATGTAGCAGTAGGAGTTCATACAGTATCTGTAGAGTATGGAAGTAACTGTACAACAGAGATAACAGTAAATGTAGAGCCAAGTCAGGAGTTTACAGCGACAGTAGTAGGTCAAACGAACCCAACATGTATTGGAGATTCAGATGGAACCATTACGGTTGAAGCATCTTTTCCATCAGGAGCACCCGCTTCTTTTGATTATTCAACAGACGGAGGAGCTACTTGGGTAAATTCAGGAGTGAATCCATATGCAATACCGGGCTTTACAGCAGGTACACATAACATTCAAATACGTCCAACTGGTGTGGTGTCAGGTTGTGATGTACCGTTAGCAAGTGTAACGTTATCAGATCCAACCGCGATTGTAGTAACGGCTTCAATAACGAAAGAAGTAACTTGTAGTCCAGCAACAGGAGCAACAATTACCCCAACAGCAAGTAACGGAAATGGAGGGCCATATACCTATGAGTTATTTGATTCAACAAATGCCTCTGTATCAACTACAAGTCCATTTACGGATGTACCAGCAGGTACTTATACAGTAGTAGCTACAGATAGATTAGGATGTGTATCGGCACCAGTTTCAGTAACCGTAGATGCTATTGAAACGATTACATTTACAGCTGAACCTCAATGTTATGATGGAACGAATGGACAAATTGTAGTAACAGTTACCACTGGTAACAATGATTATATTTTCAGTTTAAATGGTACGACATGGCAACAACCAACACCATTAACATCAAATACTTATACTTTTACAGGATTGTCAGATGGTACGTATACAGTATACGTACAAGATGGTAGAGGTTGTACAGTTAATACACCAGTAACTATTAATCCACCATTACTAGCTACTGCTGATGTGACAAATGCAAGCTGTAATGACGGAGAAATTTTAATAAATCCTTCAGGAGGAACGGGTGTAGGAACTTATGTGTTTTCAGTAGTAACGAGTGGTTCAGCGGCAACGACTTTTAGCACAACAAACCCAGTTACAAGAGGAGTAGGTACTTACGATGTTTATGTTAGAGATAATAATGGAGTAGTTCCATATTGTGAATATGTTATTCAAAATGTAGTTATAGACACTGTAACACCAGTTGAAATTACAGGAACAGCAAATGAACCAACATGTAATGGAGATGCAGGTAGTGTAGATGGTCAAATTGTGGCAAATACAGGACAGTCTCCACATACTATTGTTATTAGAGATAGTTCAAATACAGTTGTTGATACGATTAATAATTTTTCTGGAACGAATTTTAGTTTTAACAGTTTAGTAGCCGACTCGTATACAATTACAATTACAGATGCTTTAGGGTGTAGTGATACGTTTAGTTTCTCATTAACGAATCCACCAGCGATTCCAATGAATATAGAGCCAGTATTACCAACTGATTGTACAACTATTACACCGGCAAATACGGGGATTGATTTCAATTTTGGAAGTTTAACTTTGGCAAGTTTTGCTCCGTATACTTTAGAATATACGATAGACGGTTCTACTTGGATAGATATGAGCACTTTAGTTCATTCTATTAGTGTGCCACCACACCCAACACCAGGAGATAACTTATATTCAGTTAGAGGTTTAACACCTGGGCAGGTATATTATCCAGCAATTAGAATAATGGATGGAACTACTATTAGGTGTCAAGTTAACAATGGAATATTTGTAATGCCTTTCCAAGTGAGTGGTATTGTGGTAAATGTTACTCCAAGTGGTGATTGTACTACTGGTTATAGTGTAACAGTAGAAGCAGTTAATGGTGTGGGACCTTTTGAATTTGGAATTAGTACAGACGATCCAATAAATACCAATACTTGGTATCCTGCTGATGATCCAATAGGAGATCCAAGGGTTAAAGTTTTTGACAATATTATTCCTGGTTTAAATTATCAGTTCTTTGTAAGGGACACAAGTACAGGTTGTATTGAAATGAATGATGATCCAATTGATTATTCAGCAATAGATTCTACTTTTGATGTCAATATTACATCAACTGTAAACAATCAATCATGTGATGGAGCTAATAATGGGCAAATAGAGTTTACTATAGAAGATACTGATGGTGTTTTAGCAGGAAATACACTAGGATGGGAGTTGTATAATGGAATAACAGATTCACCTTTAGGAATTACAGGTACCATCTCAAGTGCAGAAACGTATCCTTATACTTTTAACGTGCCACCTACCGCAACTTTAAACCCAGGTTTATACTTTATAGTCATAGAAAGTAGTTCTGGAGGAGTATGTCAATGGGCAAGTGGAGATGTAGAAATTTTAGAAGGAGCACCTATAACGGGGAATCTAAATGTATTGAATAATATTACATGTAGCGTTGATGGTTCAGTAAGAGTAGAAAATGTTTCAGGAGGTTTTCCTGGATACACATACAATGTAACCTCAGTAACAAATTCAACATTAGTTACACCTATAACATTAACAGGGAATACATTTAATATAACTTATAGTGATGTTGTAGATACAACTTTACCAGTAAACGTTACCGTTGAAGTTGTAGATACGAATGGTTGTTCTGAAACTTTCGGACCAGTAGCCTTAAGTGTAAGTCCTTCACCAGTAATTAATTTAGATACTGTAGTAAGTTGTGACACTAATAAAACAATTACAGTTTCTGCGTCCAATGGTTTAGCCCCTTATCAATATGCTATTAATGGAGGAACTTTTACATCACCAACTTCAACCCCGCACACATTTAGTGCATTAACATCAGGTAGTTATGATGTTGTTGTTAGAGATGCAAATGGTTGTACAGATAGTTTGACAGGTATTATAGTTCATCCCGATATCGACTTTAATTTACAAGTAACTCAGAATGCAATTTGTACAGTTGATGGAGAGGTGACATTAAATATTACTTCAGGAGCTGGTGGTGATTATAGTTATAGTGTAGATGGTAATCCGGCAGTAAATATAGGAACAGCTACAACTACAACTATTACGCTTGCACCAGGAACCTACAATATTACAGTTTCTGATGCTACTTCTGGATGTTCAGGTACTAAGGAAGTTACAGTTCAAGACCCTGTTCTACCTAGTTTTACACACGTTGTAGAAAATAGCTTATGTTCAGGAGATAATTCGGGAGTAATAACCTTAACAGCTACGGACAATGGAATTTTACCAATAACCTATAGCATAAGTCCAGTAGCAGGAACAATTACAGGAAATGTAATTTCCGATTTACCGCCAGGAACGTATGCTGTTACAGGTACTGCCTCAAATGGATGTGATACAACCATTACTGGAATTGTAGTAACAGAATACACAGCAGTAGTACCAAGTACACCAAATGTTACTGAGTTTGCATGTACAACAGGTAACACAGTTAATGTAGCCTCAGTAGAATTGCCAGTTGGTACAGCAGGAGGTTCAGGAACTTATACACGAGTTGTGTTTACATATACACCAAATTCAGGAGCAGTTGAAACATTAGACTCAAGTAATTTTGTGTTTACAACGACAAATATTTCTGGAGGAACAGTAGATATTGTAGTGTATGATGATCAAGGATGTTCAGGCACAACTTCCGCAACAATTCAACCATTTAATGAATTGAGCAATCCAGTAGTTACATTAGATACAGCAATAACTTGTTCAGCAGGAGAAGATATTACGGTTTCTTATACATCTACGGTGCCAGTAGCTACAAATATTACTATTGTAGGAATTAATGGAAACACTTATGCTGCAGTAACACAAAATAGTGTTACTTCGGGTGATTTTAATAATCTACCGACAGGAGATTATGAAATAACGATAGCAAATCCAACAACAGGATGCGAGTTAGTAAGCTATTACACAGTTGATGAAGAACCGACCTTTGACATTCTTATAACAGATGTAGAAGATGTAGATTGTAAAGGAGATAGTAATGGAAGTGTTGTATTAAGTTTTAGCTCTAGTACACCTTATACTAGTGGTTATACCTATACTGTTTATACAGCGTCAGGTACAGCAACCACAATTACAGGTGTAGGAACTGGAGGCACCCCAACAACAATTACAGGTTTATCGGCAGGTACTTATTATGTAAGAATAGATATGGGAGCTAATTCTCCATTCTGTGAAGCACAAAGCGCTAATTTTACCATTGTAGAACCAGTTGATCCCTTATCAGTATCTGGAGTTGTAAATCCGGTAGTAAGCTGTAATAGCGGTTCAGATGCAACGGTAACAGCAACAGCAATAGGAGGTTGGGGTACTTATGTATATCAGTTAGAGGAAACATCTAGCCCAGGAGTTGCTTATGCAGGAAATGTATATAGTACCAACAATATCTTTACAGGATTACCTGCTGGAGACTATACCGTAGTAGTAAGAGATAAAGATGGGGTCGCAGGAACCTACTGTGAAGCAAGTACTCAAATACTAATAGTAAATCCAACACCAGTAACATTTACAATTGCTGAGATAGATAATGTATGTGATACTTCAATAGGAGGAAGTATTGAAGTAAATGCAGCAGGAGGTACAGGTACTTATACCTATACGCTGTCTAATTCAGGTGGAGTTGTAGAGACTCAGATTTTGACCGCTACTACGTATACATTTACAAACTTACCAGCAGATACCTATACGGTAAACGTGGTAGATTCAAACGGATGTGATGCCGGTACGCCAACCAATGTTACAATTAATCCAAAGGTGAATTTCTCATTGGTAGAAACGAAGAAAGTAGATTGTTCTGGATCACCAGATGGAGTAGTAACCGTTGATTTAGTAAATTGGACTTCAGGAACAAGTAATTACGAGTATGATGTTTCTGGCTCTGTAGATGGACCATTGGCAAGCAATGTCGTTATAACCAGTGACCCTTTTACCATTACAATTCCGAGTACCTATACCACACCGCAAACGTATACAGTTAGGGTACGTGATTTGGATGCAACACCAGTATGTGATGTTTCAAGAACTATTGAAATTCAACCAGAGATAAGACCAGAGTTTACACCAGAGGTAACTGCAAGCTTATGTTCAGGAGATAATTCGGGAGTAATAACCTTAACAGCTACGGACAATGGAATTTTACCAATAACCTATAGCATAAGTCCAGTAGCAGGAACAATTACAGGAAATGTAATTTCCGATTTACCGCCAGGAACGTATGCTGTTACAGGTACTGCCTCAAATGGATGTGATACAACCATTACTGGAATTGTAGTAACAGAATACACAGCAGTAGTACCAAGTACACCAAATGTTACTGAGTTTGCATGTACAACAGGTAACACAGTTAATGTAGCCTCAGTAGAATTGCCAGTTGGTACAGCAGGAGGTTCAGGAACTTATACACGAGTTGTGTTTACATATACACCAAATTCAGGAGCAGTTGAAACATTAGACTCAAGTAATTTTGTGTTTACAACGACAAATATTTCTGGAGGAACAGTAGATATTGTAGTGTATGATGATCAAGGATGTTCAGGCACAACTTCCGCAACAATTCAACCATTTAATGAATTGAGCAATCCAGTAGTTACATTAGATACAGCAATAACTTGTTCAGCAGGAGAAGATATTACGGTTTCTTATACATCTACGGTGCCAGTAGCTACAAATATTACTATTGTAGGAATTAATGGAAACACTTATGCTGCAGTAACACAAAATAGTGTTACTTCGGGTGATTTTAATAATCTACCGACAGGAGATTATGAAATAACGATAGCAAATCCAACAACAGGATGCGAGTTAGTAAGCTATTACACAGTTGATGAAGAACCGACCTTTGATTTATTAATTACGGATGTTCAGAATGAAACTTGTAGAGCTAATGATGACGGTAGTGTGTTAATGAGTTTTAGTGCATCAACGCCGTATGGAGGTAATTATGATTATAGCGTATATAATGCTAGTGATGATTCTATTTATAGAACACTAACAGGACAAACAGGGAATTCACCTATCGCTAATTTAGAAGCAGGGACCTACTATGTAATTGTAACGATGAGAAGTACGCCAAACTGTGAAGTAAGAACTCCAAACTTTACCATTTACCAACCAGATGCAGAACTCCAAATTTCAGCAGTTGTAAACCCACTGGTAAGTTGTACAAATAATTCAGATGCTACAATTACAGCAACAGCAACAGGAGGTTGGGGTACTTATGAATATCAGTTAGAAGATTACAATACAGGAGCAGTTATAGCAAGTTACACATATAACACAAATAACATTTTCACCGGAATTGCCTCAGGTGATTATAGAGTTAGTGTAAGAGATGGTAACGGTTGCCCTCGATCTACAAGAGTAATAGTAGATAACCCAACACCAGTAACATTTACAGTTACTGAGTTTGATAATGTATGTGATACTTCAGTGGGAGGAAGCATTGAAGTAAATGCAGCAGGAGGAACAGGTACTTATACCTATACATTATCAAATGCAGGTGGGGTAGTGTCTTCTCAAATTTTGACAGCTACTACGTATACATTTACTAATTTACCAGCAGATACCTATACCGTAAATGTGGTAGATTCAAATGGATGTGATGCAGGAACCCCAACGAATGTAACGATTAATCCGGATGTGAATTTCTCATTAGCAGAAACAAAGAAAGTAGACTGTTCAGGATCACCAGATGGAATAATAACTGTTGATTTAGTGAATTGGATTTCAGGTACTAGTAATTACGAGTATGATGTTTCAGGTTCTGTAGATGGCTCATTAGCTACCAATGTTATTGTAACTAGTGACCCGTTCACAATTACAATTCCAAGTACCTATACCACACCGCAAACATATACAGTTACGGTGCGTGATTTGGACGCAACACCAGTATGTGATGTTTCAAGAACTATTGAAATTCAACCAGAGATAAGACCTGAATTTATAGCAACAGCATCAGTAAATAACATTTGTTTTGGAAGTACTGATGGAGAAATAACCCTTACGCCAACGGATAACGGAATTTTACCATTAACATATACAATAAGCCCTGATCCTAATGGAGAAAGTGGAGTTTCATCGAGTTCTAATGTGGTGTTTGCGAACTTACCAGCAGGAACGTACGCTATAACAGGAACTGGTTCTAATGGGTGTGCTACAACAACGAATGTAACAATTGATGAGAATCTTGTAATAGATATCTCAAATGCTATTACAGTAACGCAGTTTGCTTGTACAACAGGTAATACAACTAATAATGCGATAATAGCGGTAGATAGAAGTGCAATCACAGGAGGAACAGGGAATTATATTCGTGTAGTATTTTTAGATGCAGGAGGTAATGTATTACAAGATGATAGTAACTTTACATACATCTCTACAGATATTGCAGGTGGTACTTACACAGTAAATGTATATGATGAAAATAGTAATTGTTTCGGTTCAGATACAGCAGTAATAACTCCTTTTACACCAATGACAGATGCTACTATTACAGTAGACAAAGCAATTGATTGTAGTACTGGAGAGAATATTACTGTAAAAGTACAGCCAGATGTTGCAAATGCAGAGTATACAATAACTGGGGCTAATACTGGACATACAGCCACACAAGTAGTTTCACTAGGAACTGATTCAGCTGTGTTCATCGATTTACCAGAAGACAATTATACAATTGAAATCCTAAACCCTGTTACAGGTTGTATTTTTGAAACATATCACGCAGTAGAGCCTGCTCCCGAATTTGATGTATTGGTAAGCAATATTCAAAGAGCATGTTTTGGAGGAACGGGAAGTGTAGATATAAGCTTTGGTACAGAAACTCCTTATGCAGATGTGTATAATTACGAAGTTTTTGTTGTAGGTGGAGGATCTGTAGCAACAGGTTCAGGAACAGGAGGAACCCCTACTACTATTTCAGGGTTAGCGCCAGGAGAATATTATGTAGTGATTACAATGCCAAATACACCATTCTGTACATCTCAAACAGAAAACTTTATAATTGAGCAACCAACGTTAGATTTATCTGTATCAGGCACGCCAACATATATTAATTGTAATATTTCTGATTCAGGTGAAATCTTATTAACAGCCGAAGGTGGTTGGGGAGTTTATCAATATCAGTTAGTAAACAATACAACAAGTACTACTGTTCAAAACTTTAGTAATGTAACAAGAATTACAGGCTTAAGTGCTGGTAGTTATACAGCTACAGTTCAAGACAGTAACGGATGTACCGCTACATTTGATTTTACACTAGACAATCCTGTACCGATGAATGCAGATGTAAATGTTGTAGAAAATCAATGTGAAGGAGAGTATACAGCAAGTATTGAAGTGACTAATGTAACAGGAGGTCAAATGCAAGACACAACGATTAGTTACACATATATATTAATGTATCCTGATGGAGTTACAAGAGTAGAACAATCATCTAATATTTTTACTAATTTACCAGCAGGAGCTAATTATCAAATAACAGTAAGAGATAATAAATACAGTTGTCAATACATAACAACTAGAGATATTGTTGATCCAACAGAAGTTGTTGCCTCTGCTAATATAACTGCCGATATTACATGTAATAATCCATTTGCTACAGTTGAAATGTCAGCTATTGGAGGTACTGGAGTATATGAGTTTAGTGCAGATGGAGTAAATTATAGTGTTGTAACTATTTTTAGTGTAGGAGCAGGAACTCATACCTTCTATGTAAGAGACGAAAATAACTGTGAAGATACAGTTGTAGTAACAGTAGACGCTTATGAACCATTAGTGCCAACATTACTTATTGACTCTGGATTCGTAACTTGTAATGGAGATGCAAATGGAGTATTATCTGCAAGTGTTACTGGAGGTTTTGGCAACTATGAATACCAACTACTAGATGATAGCAATAATATCATTGTAGACTGGCAAGCGTCAAATAGTTTTGGAAGTTTAGATATAGGAACCTACAAAATTAATGTAAGAAGTACCAATAGATTTGGAGAGCAGTGTATTGAAGAAACAACAACACATACAATTCAGCAGCCAGAACCATTGGTAGTTGATGAAAACCATACTAATGTAAGTTGTTTTGGAGGAAATGATGGTACGATTACAGTTTTAGCTTCTGGAGGAAATTTAACAGGATATGAGTATAATATTAGTACAGACCCTACAAATAAGTTTGTTACAGATAATGTATTTAGAAACTTAACAGCAGGTACATATACCATTACCGTTAAAGATAAATTAGGATGTCTTGATGTTATTGATGTAGTAATTGATCAACCACAAGAGTTTACTGCAACCTTAGTAGGAGTAACAGAACAAGTATGTATTGACGATGCTACACCAACAATAACCTTAGACGTACAAGGAGGTACACAACCTTATTATGTAAGTATTAATAATGTTGAGTTATCTACGCAGTATACTACTAATACAATAGTATTAGGTGCTACTGAAAATATTCAAGCAGGTACATCGTACTATATAACTGTGAGAGATGAAGCAGGTTGTAATGTTGTAGATCCTATTCGAGTAACTACAGGAGAACCGGTAGACCTACAGTTAACAGTAGATTTTGAATATACGTGTCCAACAGGCAATATTATCTTAGCGATAGTAGATGATACTTACAGAAATAACATGTCGTATACATTATATGATGGGGCAAATACACCAATAGCGACCAACACGACAGGTGAGTTTATTGATGTGCCAGCAGGATCAGGTTATTATGTTACAGCAACACATACAATAAGCTCTTGCTCTCAAAGTTCTACTAGTAGTCCTATTGATATAGTAGATTATCAACCACTAACCTTAGATATAGACGATTCGGTTAAAAACACGCTAATAGCAAACGCTTCATTCGGATTACCACCTTATGAGTATAGTGTTGACGGAGGTGATTTCGGACCAGACAATGAGTTCTTAATTTTACAAACAAAAGACTATACCATTACAGTTAGAGATGCTAGAGGTTGTGAGGTTACGGTAACTGTAAGAGGAGAGTACATATCTATATTTATTCCAAACTTATTTACACCAGATGGAGATGGAATAAACGATTACTGGTACCCTCGTGAAGTGGAAGATTATCACGATATTAAAGTGTTTATTTATGATAGATATGCACGTAATATTGCAGACTTTAAAGGAACCGTTGAAGGATGGGATGGTACTTATGAAGGTACTCCGTTACCATCAGGAGATTATTGGTATACTATTTACTTTAAAGAGTTATCAGGTCAAGAGAAGAAAATAATGGGACATTTTACACTATATAGATAAAAGAGAAATGAGAAAAATATTAATAATTTTAAGTGTAGTATTTAGTAGTGTAAATATTGCTGCACAAGAAGTAGAATTACCGCAATATGTGAGTCATTTAGCAGATAATCCGTTTTTAATATCTCCAACGTATGCAGGTATTGGTACAGGTTTACAAGTTAGGTTAAATGGTGTAAGTCAGTGGATTGGAGTTAAAGATGCCCCAGATACACAGTCATTAACTGTAGAAGCCCGTATTGCTGATACTTTTGGTGGAGGTATTACATTGTTTAATGATAAAAATGGATTTACAACGCATAAAGGAGCAAAATTATCGTTCGCAAGTCACTTAACATTAAGTGACTTTCACGATAGCTTTTTATCATTCGCTTTAAGCTATAGTTTTATTCAGTTTGGTATTGATACTTCTGAGAATAATTCAGGGCAAGTAGTACCCAATAGAACATTAAATAACTCAAATTTTGATGTAGGTCTATTATATCGTTACGAACGATTTAGTATAAGTCTTAACGCGATAAATATTCTAAATAAAGAAATAGAAGATTTTCAAACAGGTGAACCAGAAGTGTTGAGAAAGTATACTGTCTTTACCTCATATACTTTTACAAGATTAAGTAGAAATTTTGAATTAGAACCATCAATGTTAGTAGAGTATAGAGAAGCAGATAAGCGTTCTAGAACCGATATGAACATTAAAGCGAGAAGAGGAATTAGAGATGGGTATGTTTGGGCTGGTTTAAGTTATACGTTCTTAAACGATCAGTTTTTTCAACCAAACGCTATTGCACCATTATTTGGTTTGAAAAAAAATAATTTATACTTGTCGTATGGGTTTAGTATTAACATGAATAAAACACAAGATTATAATTATGGTACTCACATGATAACACTAGGGTTTGATTATGAAAGAAGACCGAGTTTAGCACGTTGTACTCAAAAAATGATCATGTTTTAGTTAAAAAAACATATAAATTATGAAATCCTCAAGTGCTAGCTTGAGGATTTTCTTTTTCTTTGTAGGTGATTAGTTTTTAGTATCTAAAAGTAATACAGTATAAATAAACTCAGTTATGTGTTACATTTGTTTGTGTAGCTATAACATAGATTCTATGTAATGGAAAAAAATAACGACACATCAATAAATCTTAATAAGTTCATAAGTAGTACAGGTATTTGCTCACGTCGTGAAGCAGAACGCTTTATTACTGAAGGAAGAGTAACCATAAATGGAAAACCTACGCAGTTAGGAAATAGAGTTCATGAAGGAGATGTGGTAAAAATTGATGGAAAACCGTTAAAAGCAAAACCCAAAACCCTTTATATAGTATTAAACAAACCTGTAGGAATTGTTTGTACTACCGATAGTAAAGAGCGTAAAAACATCGTAAAGTTTGTAGGGCATTCACAACGACTATTTCCTATTGGTCGATTAGATAAACCATCAGAAGGATTAATATTTTTAACCAATGATGGAGATATTGTTAACAAAATTTTACGTGCAGGAAACAACCACGAGAAAGAATATATAGTTACAGTTAATAAGCCAATGAACGAACGTTTTATTCAACGAATGAGTAATGGAATACCAATTCTCGGAACTGTTACGAAGAAGTGTAAAGTAGAACGTGTAAACGACACTGTATTTAAAATAACTTTAGTACAAGGTTTGAACCGTCAAATAAGGCGTATGTGTGAATACTTGGGCTACGAGGTAAAAAAGTTAAAACGTACACGCATTATGAATGTTACTTTAGGGACTTTAAAAGTAGGAGAATGGCGTGAATTATCGTCTAAGGAAATGGAAGAGCTTAATAAGCTTGTAGCTGGTTCTTCAAAAACATATGAAGGAGCAGAGCAAAAGAATAAAAAATCTCCTCCCCAAAAAACTCAATCAAAGAAAAAAACAGAGGTTAAATCAAAATTTGGAAGAAGAAGAAAGAATTAAAAATCAGTAATAAGAAACTTTTAACTTTCTACTTTTAAACATTCAACTTACATGTGTATCTTTGCCACTTATGCAATTTGACTTAAAAATAACCGATCCAAAAAGTAAAGCACGAGCGGGTGTTATTACAACTGATCACGGAACTATAGAAACTCCAATTTTCATGCCTGTAGGTACAGTAGCTACAGTTAAAGGAGTACATCAATCAGAATTAAAAGACGAAATTAATCCTGATATTATTTTAGGAAATACATATCACTTATACTTACGTCCAAAATTAGAGACTTTAGAAGCCGCGGGAGGTTTGCACAAGTTCATGAATTGGGATCGTAATATTTTAACAGATAGTGGAGGATATCAAGTATACTCTTTATCAGGAAGAAGAAAGATAAATGAAGAAGGAGTAAAGTTTAAAAGTCATATTGATGGATCAATGCATTTTTTTACACCAGAAAATGTAATGGATACCCAACGTACCATTGGCGCAGATATAATTATGGCTTTTGATGAATGCACACCATATCCTTGCGATTACAATTATGCAAAGCGATCGATGCACATGACGCATCGTTGGTTAGACCGTTGTATAAAACACTTTGAGAAAACTCCTCCAAAATACGGATACAATCAATCTTTATTTCCAATTGTACAAGGAAGTACTTACAAAGACCTACGTAAACAATCAGCAGAATATATAGCAAATTCAGGGGCTGAAGGAAATGCAATAGGAGGGTTATCAGTAGGAGAGCCAGCAGAGGAAATGTATGCGATGACCGAAGTGGTTACTGAAATTTTGCCAGAAGACAAACCCCGTTATTTAATGGGAGTAGGCACCCCTATTAATATTTTAGAAAATATCGCTCTGGGAGTTGATATGTTCGATTGTGTAATGCCAACTCGTAATGCTCGTAACGGCATGTTATTTACAGCGCACGGAAGTATAAATATTAAAAATAAAAAGTGGGAAAATGACTTTTCCCCAATTGATGAAATGGGAATTACTTGGGTAGATACCATGTATTCTAAAGCCTATTTACGTCACTTGTTTGCTTCAAGAGAAATGTTAGGAAAACAAATAGCATCTATTCATAATTTAGGATTCTACTTATGGTTAGTTCGTGAAGCACGTAAACACATCATCGCAGGAGACTTTGCTTCATGGAAAGACAAGATGGTAAAACAAATGGATAAACGTTTGTAATTTGAAAATACTAGACTGGTACATATTAAAACGTTACTTAACAACTTTCTTGTTTACGTTACTTATTTTAATACCTATTGCAGTAGCTATTGATATTGCAGAAAAGGTTGATAAATTTTTACGAGAAGAAAACCTTACACTGTTTGAAATAGTTAACGATTACTATAAAAACTTTATTATTTATTATGCTAATACCTTTATGCCATTAGCATTGTTTATAGCAGTTATTTTATTTACTTCTAAGTTAGCGAGTAATACAGAAATTGTAGCAATTAATAGTTCTCAAGTATCATTTACACGATTTTTATACCCTTATTTTATAGGGGCAACTATTGTTTGTGCTGTAGCACTATCTATGAACCACTTTTTTGTACCGTCAAGTAGTAAAACACGAAAAACTTTTGAGAAAAAATACTTAAAGAAAAGAAAGTATGCAGATACATCTATCCGAGAATTTAGTTTACAGTTAAACGATAGTACTTATGTGTATATCCAAAACTTCGATTTAAAAAGAAACTCTGGGTTTAATTTTTCAATAGACCTATATGATGGTATTCAATTAAAAAAGAAGCTTACTGCTGATAATATTAATTGGAAAGAAAAAGATAGTACATTTAAATTATACAACTGGAAAGAACGAAAGATTTTTAAAAAAAGAGATAGTATTTTTTCAGGTAAAAGTTTAGATACCACATTTACTTTTACACCAGAGGATTTTAACTATAAAAATATCATGGCACAAGAAATGAGTTCACCAGAGTTGGTTCGGTTTATTGAAGTGTCTAGAAAAAGAGGAATAAAAAACTTAAATGCTTACTTGGTAGAACTGTATAAGAGAACAAGTTTACCAATTGCGAGCTATATACTAACATTAATTGCAGTGGGGTTAGCACATAGGAAAAGTAGAGGAGGAATAGGAGTTAATTTAGCCATAGGTATAAGTGTTATGTTTATTTATGTTTTCTTTTTAAAAGTAGCAGAAGTATTAGGAGCTGTGGCCGGAGCAAACGCATTGTTAAATGTATGGATGCCTAATATAGTATTTGGTTTATACGCTATTTATTTATATTTCAATGCAAGAAGATAAATTAAAAAACTACCTACACTTACATTTAATCGTTTTTATTTGGGGGTTTACAGCTATTTTAGGAGCATTAATATCTATTGATGCAGTTCCTTTAGTTTGGTATAGAATGTTGTTAGCAGTGGGGTTTATTGCACTGTATTTTGTAATCCGAAAAAAGTCGTTTAACGTAGAAAAAAAGGCAATAGCTAAGTTTGCTATTTCAGGAGTAATTATAGCAGTACATTGGATAACCTTTTTCAAAGCAATAAAAGTATCAAACGTATCTGTAGCTTTGGTAATGATGAGTACTGGAGCTTTTTTTGCCTCGTTTATAGAGCCTTTCTTCTTTAAGAGAAGAATAAAACTCGTCGAAATAGTTTTAGGATTACTAGTAATTGTGGGGTTGTATATTATTTTCAATTTTGAAAGTCAGTATACACTAGGAATTGTTTATGCATTAATTTCAGCCTTTTTATCAGCGTTATTTTCTGTACTAAATGGTGTTTTTGTTAAAAAATATGAAGCCAATACCATTTCATTTTATCAATTGCTATTTGGGGTTTTAGGAGTAACTATATACTTATTCTTTACACAAAAGTTTTCTGTAGAATTTTTCCACTTACAAACAAGCGATTGGATATATTTATTAATTTTAAGTAGTATTTGTACAGCCTATGCTTTTATAGCTTCGGTACGAGTAATGAGGTATTTAACACCTTATACGGTAATGCTTACAATTAACTTAGAACCTATATATGCCATTATTTTAGCGCTATTAATATTTGGAGAGAAAGAACAAATGAATCCAGAATTTTATTATGGAGCCTGTATTGTTTTAATAGTAGTGTTACTAAACGGAGTGCTTAAAAATGCGTCTTCAATAAAAAAGAAAATTGTAAAAAAATAGTATTTTAAGAAAAGGGATCAAGGTAAACTGTACAATTTTTTAGTATGTTTGCCTTTACAAACAACTAACTAGAAAATTAGAAAATCAAACTATATACAAGAATACAATGGAATATTTAGATTTTGAAATGCCAATAAAAGAGCTAGAAGATCAGTTGGCAAAATGTTTTGATATAGGAAAAGAAAGTGATGTAGACGTTACAGCTACATGTCAAAAAATTGAAAAGAAATTAGAAAAAGCTAAGAAAGATATATATAAGAACTTAACGGCGTGGCAACGTGTACAATTATCTCGTCACCCAAATCGTCCTTATACTTTAGATTATATCAAAGCACTTTGTGGAGATACATTTATGGAGTTACACGGTGACCGTAGTGTAAAAGACGACAAAGCAATGATTGGCGGATTAGGAAAAATTGGAGAACAATCTTTTATGTTCAT
Organism: Tenacibaculum sp. FZY0031; assembly: GCF_036350695.1. Classification (NCBI taxonomy): domain Bacteria; kingdom Pseudomonadati; phylum Bacteroidota; class Flavobacteriia; order Flavobacteriales; family Flavobacteriaceae; genus Tenacibaculum; species Tenacibaculum sp. FZY0031. The sequence continues at coordinate 85,632 of NZ_JAZDVY010000005.1, read as the reverse complement.
AGGTCAGCAAAAAGGATACAATACCAAAACACGTCAATACCGTAACTTTGGTATGGCAAATCCTGAAGGATACCGTAAAGCATTACGTTTAATGCGTATGGCTGAAAAATTCGGAATACCAGTAGTAACCTTAGTAGATACTCCAGGTGCTTACCCAGGATTAGAAGCTGAGGAACGTGGACAAGGAGAAGCGATTGCACGTAATATCTTTGAAATGACTCGTTTAAAAACGCCTATTATTACCATAATTATTGGAGAAGGAGCTTCAGGAGGAGCTTTAGGAATAGGAGTAGGAGATAAAGTGTATATGCTAGAAAACTCTTGGTATTCAGTTATTTCACCAGAAAACTGTTCTTCTATTTTATGGCGTAGCTGGTCAGAAAAAGAAAAGGCAGCAGAAGCATTAAAGTTAACAGCTGAAGATGGAATGAAACTAAAAATAGTTGACGATATTATAAAAGAGCCATTAGGAGGAGCCCATTCTGACCGTGAAGGAACCTTTAAAGCTGTGAAAGAACAGATTATAAAAGCATACGAAGAGCTTAAAGAGCTTAAAGAGAACGAATTAATAGCGCATCGTATGGAGAAATATGAAAATATGGGAGTTTATAAAGAATAACTTTATCCCCCAAAAAACATACTACTTAAACTCGTCAATTGACGAGTTTTTTTGTTTTATAAATATTTTACAACACTATTTGTTTGTCAAGTGAATATATATCTATAATTTTGCCGGTCGAAATGAGTAATACATTTAATAAATATCTATTTTTATTAATACTTTTATTAAAAGGGTGGTCTACATCATATGCAGACCAAAAGACTTTTGATACAATTACCTCAGTGGCTACTTTTAAATCTGTAAACGTAAAAACAGCGCCACAGACTATTACTCAAAACACCAGTAACTTAGCTTTTGATAAACAGCATCAAGATTCTGAAAGGGAGAATTATTTTGAAATCAGCGAGATTGAAGACAAAACCCAAGACGAAAATGAAGTAGATGAAAGTTTATCAAAATTCGGAAGTTACTTATCAGCCATCTTACATGCGCAGTTTTTTGAGTGTCAGTTTTGTGTAGTAAAAGAAAAAGCACAACGCTTTAAAGAGTACACTTTTAGCGCTATAGTAAAACTCCATGTAAAATTTCAAGTTTTTATAATTTGATATCCACTTTGGTAAAGTATGCCTAAACCTATCATTTAGCCTACTTTATCTATTCACACATAAGAATTTAATTAAATTTTTAGAATAACCATTGGTTTTCAATGGTTATACACTCACTCTAACTTTACAAATACATACAAAAAAATGAAAAAAATCTTCATTTTCATGAGCCTATTTGCGCTATTAATTAACATTAGCTGCGAATCAAAAAAGGAATCTAAACATCCAGAAACTAAGTTCCTTGTAACCAATCCTATTAAAAAAGATACATCAATAACTAAAGATTATGTAAGTCAAATACATGCCATTCAGCATATAGAATTGAGGGCACTAGAAAAAGGATATTTAAAGAAAATATTTGTTGATGAAGGACAACATGTAAAAAAAGGACAACACATGTTTCAAATTTCACCAAATGTTTACAAAGCCGATTTACAAAAAGCAAAAGCAGAAGCAAAAGCTGCTGAAATTGAATATAAAAACACGGAATTATTAGCAGATGGAAACGTAGTTTCTGAAAATGAATTAGCCTTAGCAAAAGCAAACTACGAAAAAGCAAAAGCAGAAGTAATGCTAGCACAAACACACCTAGGTTTTACAAGTATTAAGGCTCCATTTAATGGTATAATGGATCACCTACACGTTAGAAAAGGAAGTTTGTTAGATGAAGGAGAACTGTTAACAACACTATCCGACAATAGCAAAATGTGGGTATATTTTAATGTGCCAGAAACAGAATATCTAGACTATATAATGAGTCAAGATAAAGACAAGAAAAAAGAAGTAACACTTTTAATGGCAAATAACAAACCATTCAATCAAAAAGGAATTGTAGAAACGATTGAAGGGGAGTTTAACAATGAAACAGGAAATATTGCCTTTAGAGCAACTTTTCCAAATCCAGATGGAATTTTAAGACACGGAGAAACAGGAAGTATTTTAATGGAAGTTCCATACGAAGGAGCCTTAATAATTCCACAAAAAGCCACTTTTGAAGTATTAGATAAGAAATATGTTTTTGTAGTAGATAAAAACAATACCGTAAAACAACGAGAAATTACTGTAGAAGCAGAATTACCACATTTATTTATAGTAGAAAAAGGACTTACAGAAAACGATAAAATATTGTTAGAAGGAATCCGTATGGTAAAAGACCAACAAAAAATACATGTTGAGTTTAAAGAGCCAAATGCTGTAATGTCTAGTCTAGACTTATATGCAGAATAATCAAAAACTAAAATTCAGCAAAACATGTTTAGTCAATTTATAAAAAGACCAGTATTAGCAATTGTAATTTCAATTATCGTTGTTTTTACAGGATTGTTATCAATAAAACAACTCCCAATATCACAGTTTCCACAAATTGCACCAACTACGGTAAACATATTTATCGCCTACCCAGGTTCAAGTGCAGATGTATTGGTAAACTCAACACTAATTCCTCTAGAAACAGCCATCAATGGAGTACAAGGAATGCGTTATATCGCTTCCGATGCAACCAGTGCAGGAGAAGGAACCCTACGTGTAATTTTTGAACCTGGTACAGACCCCAATCAAGCAGTAGTAAGAGTAAAAACAAGGGTAGATCAAGTAATGCCTTTATTACCGGAGTTAGTACAGCGAGAAGGGGTAATTATTACTCCAGTACAACCAAGTATGTTAATGTATGTGAACCTTTTCAGTAAAGAAAAAAACAATGATGAGAAGTTCCTATACAATTACGCATACACCAAAATGATACCAGAAATCCAGCGGATCAATGGTATTGCCAGTGCTAAAATTTTAGGAAGTAGAAAATATGCGATGAGAGTTTGGTTAAAACCAGACAGAATGAGAGCCTATAATATTTCTGCGGAAGAAATTTTAGAAGCGATGGAAGACCAAAGTATTTTGGCAAGACCTGGAAGACTGGGAAGAAGTTCAGGAATTACGTCACAATCACTAGAATACGTACTTACTTACCAAAATAGGTATAACGAACCAGATCAGTACAAAGACATTATTATTCGAGCAAATGAAGAAGGAGAAATTTTAAAGCTTAAAGATGTTGCCGAAGTGAAGTTAGGGAGTGAATTCTTTGATATTTACTCAAATTTAGATGGACATCCGTCAGCATCAATCGTTTTAAAACAAACCTTTGGAAGTAATGGTAGTGATGTAATAGCATCGGTAAAAGAAAAGCTCAAAGAATTAAAAGAAGACTTACCTCCAGGTATTGACTTTCAAATTAGTTATGACGTTTCTAACTTCCTAGATGCCTCAATAGAACAAGTAATACATACGCTTAGAGATGCCTTTATTTTAGTAGCCATTGTGGTATTCCTATTCTTAGGAGATTTACGATCAACCTTAATTCCAATTATAGCAGTGCCTGTATCCTTAATCGGAGCCTTCTTTATAATGCAACTTTTCGGGCTTTCAATAAACTTAATTACCCTGTTTGCATTAGTATTAGCCATTGGTATTGTGGTAGATGATGCTATTGTGGTGGTAGAAGCAGTCCATTTAAAAATGGAGAAAGAACATCTAACACCTTATCAAGCATCTAAGGCAGCATTAGGAGAAATAGGAGGAGCCATTTTAGCAATTACATTGGTGATGGTTTCTGTATTTGTACCAATTTCATTTATGACAGGACCCGTAGGAGTTTTCTACAGACAGTTCTCTATAACAATGGCGGGTTCTATCATTATTTCAGCAGTGGTAGCATTAACATTAACACCAGTACTGTGTGCAATGATGTTAAAAAACAACCACGGAAAAGAAAGAAAAAAATCAATAGTAGATAAATTTATTGATTGGTTTAACAAAGGATTTGAAAAGCTTACAGGAAAATATGTAAAAGTGTTAAACAGAATCGTAGCACGAAGAATGTTAACCTTTGGAGTATTACTAGCTTTCTGTGCAGGAATATTTATTACCAATAAAACATTACCAGCAGGTTTTATTCCTAGTGAAGATCAAGGAATGATTTATGCAATTATTCAAACACCACCAGGTGCTACCTTAGAACGTACCAATGAAGTAGCGAGAAAGCTACAACAAATTTGTGAAGAAACTGAGGGAGTAGAATCCGTTTCATCTTTAGCAGGATATGAAATTATGACCGAAGGTAGAGGGTCAAACGCAGGTACCTGTTTAATTAACTTGAAACCATGGTCAGAACGTCATCATTCAGTTCACGAAATCATGGAAGAACTTGAAGAAGAAACTAAAGACTTAGGAGCGGTTATAGAATATTTTGAACCACCAGCAGTACCAGGTTTTGGATCTTCAGGAGGGTTTTCAATGCGTTTATTAGATAAAACAAACTCAACAGACTACCACGAGTTTGAACGAATTAATAATAAGTTCATGGAATCCTTAGCAAAACGAAAAGAATTGACAGGGTTATTTACTTTTTATTCTGCAAACTATCCGCAGTACGAATTGAAAATCGACAATAAAAAAGCGATGCAAAAAGGAGTAACCATTGGTAAAGCCATGGAAAACCTAAACATTTTAATAGGTAGTACTTATGAACAAGGTTTTATTCGTTTTGGTAGATTTTTTAAAGTGTATACACAAGCAGCGCCAGAATACAGGAGAATCCCTTCAGATTTAGAAAAACTATATGTTAAAAATGAAGAAGGAGCAATGGTACCTTATTCAGCGTTCATGAGTTTAGAAAAGAAATTAGGACCTAATGAGATAACCCGATATAACTTGTATAATTCTGCCGCTATTAGAGGGTTACCAGCTTCAGGGTATACCAGTGGAGATGCCATTAATGCCATTAAAGAAGTGGCAGCAAAAGAACTTCCTAGAGGGTACGATGTCGCTTGGGAAGGACTTACCTATGATGAAGCACAAAGAGGGAACGAGTCGGTGTATATTTTTATCATTGTACTAGCCTTTGTATACTTTGTGTTAGCAGCACAATACGAAAGTTTTATACTGCCATTAGCAGTGATTTTATCACTTCCAGTAGGAGTATACGGGTCATTCACACTCTTAAAACTAATGGGCTTAGCGAATGACGTATATGCACAAATTGGTATTATCATGTTAGTTGGTCTCTTAGGTAAAAATGCAGTGCTAATTGTTGAATTTGCCGTATTAAAACGAAGTCAGGGAGCTACAATTTTTGAAGCAGCTATTGAAGGAGCTAAAGAACGATTCAGACCCATTTTAATGACTTCATTTGCATTTATAGCAGGATTAATACCATTAGTTATAGCTCACGGAGCAGGAGCAATTGGTAATAGAACTATTGGTGGATCGGCTTTAGGAGGAATGTTAATAGGGACTATTTTCGGGGTTTTAATAATACCAGGTCTCTATTACATATTTGCTAAAATGAGTGATGGAAGAAGCTTAATTAAAGACGAAGCTAATGAACCAGTTTCTGAAGAATTTATAAGAATAAATGAAGTTGAAGGAAGTAAAACAAAAGCTAAAATAGCAGAGCTTAAAAAACTTCTAAAGAAAATAATTAAAAGAGAAAACGATGAAAACTAAACAAAGAAGTTCATTTGTAATAAAAAAGGCACACTTTTTAAGTGTGCTTGCCCTCTTAATTTTGTGCTCTTGCGTATCAAATCAAGTAGTAAGAGAAGAAAATAAGGTGGTACCAGAGAATTTTAAGAACCAACCTATAGATTCATTAAATACAGCGACTATTCAATGGCGTGATTTTTTTTCAGATTCACATTTGATTTCTCTGATAGATACGGCTTTATCAAACAACCAAGAGCTGAACATAATGTTACAGCAAGTAGCTATTTCAAAAAACAACATCAAAGCAAAAAAAGGTGAGTATTTACCATTTGTAAATATATATGCGGGAGCTGAAGTAGAAAAGGTTGGGAAGTATACTAGAAATGGTGCTGTAGAAGAAAATTTACATATCCGTGAAGGTGAAAAGTTTCCAGAACCATTCACCGATTTTTCAATAGGACTTTCAGCTTCTTGGGAATTAGATGTTTGGAAGAAGTTACGAAATGAAAAGAAAGCAGCAATGTTGGAGTACTTTGCTACGGTTGAAGGTAAAAACTTTATGAAAACTAATTTAGTTTCAGAAATAGCAAATTCATATTATGAACTTTTAGCATTAGATAATGAATTGTCTATGGTTTCGCAAAACTTAGAAATTCAAAAAAATGCATTGCAAATGGTAAAGCTTCAAAAGCAGGCCGCAAGAACCACCGAGCTAGCTGTACGCAGGTTTGAAGCAAGTGTGCTTAAAAACCAAAGTCACCTATATGAACTTCAGCAAGAGATTGTAGAAACCGAAAATAAAATTAACTTTTTAGTAGGTAGGTATCCACAGCATATAGAGAGAAATGCGGAAAACTTTATTGATAAACCTATTGAAGGAGTAAAAACCGGAATCCCATCACAACTGTTACAAAACAGACCCGATTTAAGAAGAGCTGAATACGAATTAGCAGCAGCCAAATTAAATACTAAAATAGCACGAGCTAATTTTTATCCGTCAATAGGAATTAAAGCAGGAGTGGGGTTACAAGCATTTAAACCTAAGTTTTTAACATCAACACCAGAATCGTTAGTGTATTCTTTAGCAGGAGATATGATAGGTCCTTTAATTAATAGAAATGCGATAAAAGCAGCTTATAAAACCGCCAACAATAAACAATTACAGGCTGTTTATGAATACGAAAGAGCTATTTTAAATGCGTACTTAGAGGTAGCCAATGAGCTTTCGAAAATTGATAACTTAAAAAATAGTTACGATTTAAAAAAGCAACAAGTTGAAGCGTTAAACGAATCTATAGACCTTTCAATTCGTTTGTTTAAATCGGCAAGAGCAGAATATACAGAAGTGTTGTTAACCCAAAGAGAAGCATTAGAATCTAAAATTGAAATCATAGAGACCAAAAGAGACCAATTATTAGCAAACGTAAAAATATACAAAGCCTTAGGTGGAGGCTGGAACTAATTTTTTCATTCGTTATTAATTATTAATTGTTGTTAAAGCGGTAGTTTTATAAACTATCCAATAAGACTCGCTAATTGGCGAGTCTTTTTTTAGCAATAGACTTTCTATTGTATAATTTGGGGTTTTTCAATACTTTTCAAGTACCTTCGTACTACCTCATAAAATGTAATATTATAACTTCATGAGTAAAGAAGAATTAGCCATCAAAACCACCTATTTTAGTATTCTTAGCAATACCAGTTTAGCAATTATTAAAGGATTAGCAGGTATTTTTGGAAATTCATATGCACTAATAGCAGATGCAATTGAATCTACGACCGATATTTTTTCTTCTATTTTGGTGTTATTAGGATTAAAATATGCGAAAAGACCCGCAGATAAGAATCATCCCTACGGACACGGAAAAATAGAACCCTTAATCACTTTTGTAGTAGTAGCCTTTTTAGTAACTTCAGCTACAGTAATAGCCTATGAAAGTATACAGAATATCCAAACACCACATAAAACTCCTAAACCGTGGACGTTACTCGTTTTAGGGGCAATTATTATTTGGAAAGAAATATCTTTTCAAATTGTAATTAGAAAAAGCAAAGAAACGAATAGCTCTTCCTTAAAAGCAGATGCGTGGCACCATCGAAGTGATGCAATTACCTCTGTAATGGCATTTATAGGAATTTCTATAGCTCTTATTTTTAAAGAAGGTTATGAAACAGCTGATGATTGGGCAGCTTTATTAGCTTCGTTTTTTATTCTATACAATAGTTATCTAATTTTCAGACCAGCGCTGGGTGAAATAATGGATGAACATGTATACGATGACTTAATAGATGAAATAAGAAAAAAATCTATGGAAGTAGCAGGTGTTTTAGGAACCGAAAAATGCTTTGTTCGTAAAGCAGGAATGAAATATCATGTAGATTTACATGCCATTGTAGATAGTACTATTACAGTAAAAGAAGGACACGATATTGCTCATAAATTAAAAGACTATTTAAGAGAAAAACTTCCGGATTTAGGACATATTTTAATTCATATAGAACCTAATGAATATTAATTATTAAACTTAAGAAGTATGCAAACAGTATTAGGAGCTAACGGTCAAATAGCGGAAGAATTAACGAGAGAATTGTATAAAAACTATACAAAAAATATTAGGTTAGTTAGTAGAAATCCTAAGAAAATACATGAGACAGATGAGCTCTTTTCTGCGAATTTGCTAGACCTTAAAGCGACTAAAAAAGCAGTAGAAGGATGTGAAATAGCATACCTTACAGTTGGGCTTCCAATGAATTCTCAAATGTGGGAAGACCAATTTGAGATAATGATGAAAAACGTTATTGAAGCTTGTAAAAAACATTATTGTAAACTGGTGTTTTTTGACAATACTTACATGTATGCAAAAACAAGTGAACCTCAAACAGAAGAAAGTCGATTTGAACCAATAGGAAGAAAATCAGTTGTAAGAGCAAAGATGGCTGAAATGCTGTTGAAAGAAATCAAGAATAAAACTATAGAAGCTGTTATTTGCAGAGCTCCTGAGTTTTATGGACCTAATAAAACACAAAGTATCACTAACACGTTGATTTTTGATAACATTCAACAAAACAAAAAACTAAAAGTACCCTTAAAAGATATTACTAAAAGAACATTAATATGGACACCAGATGCTAGTAGGGCAATGGCTTTGATAGGAAATACACCAGAAGCATATAATCAAACCTGGCATTTACCTTGTGACGATAGTAGACCTACCTATAAAGAATTGATTGAAATAACATCAGAAGTTTATAAAAAAAAAATTGCATATACAGTGGTAAAAATGTGGATGTTTAAGTTGGGAAGTCTATTCAAGAAGCAAATAAAGGAATTACAAGAACTCTTACCTAGGTATAAATATGATAATATATTTATTTCAGATAAGTTTAAAACAAAGTTTCCAGATTTTAAGATTACGACTTTTAAGGAAGGAATAGAAATAATTAAAGCAGAAAAGAGCTTATCGTAAAGTATAAAAAACAAAAAGCAACCTTTAGGTTACTGAGCGTAGTCGAAGTAAGGTTGCTTTTTTGTTTACGGTATATTTAAATATTTATGAGTTTGTAAGGAAATTTTCCATTGTGGATGCTCCATCACATAATCAATAATTTGCGGTGTCATTTTTTCCTTTTTACTCCATTCAGGTTGTAAAAACAACTTACACTTTTTACCAACTTTAGCGGCCTGTTCCTCAGCAAACTGAAAATCATTTTTATTGTGAATAATCATTTTCAATTCATCTGCTTCTTGATAAGCACGTTCTAAAGGTAATTTTGTTTTTTTAGGAGACAAACAAAACCAATCCCAAACTCCAGAAAAATCATAGGCTCCAGAAGTTTCAATATGTGTTTTAATACCTTTTTCTTGAAGCTGTTGTGTAATATAGTCTAAACTCCACATTAAAGGCTCACCCCCTGTAATAACTACAGTTTCGGCATATTTCTTTGCATTCTCAACAATAATATCTGTTTTTGTAGGTGGATGTAAATTAGCATCCCAGCTTTCTTTTACATCGCACCAATGGCAACCTACATCGCAACCACCAATACGAATAAAATAAGCAGCAGTACCAGTGTGCGCTCCTTCTCCCTGAATCGTGTAAAACTCTTCCATTAACGGAAGCATTTCTCCTGTATTAATTAACTCTTGTACTTCTTTTTTCAACATAAGGGTGCAAAGATAGGCAACATTAAAATTTAATGAATGATTTTTGTTACTTTTACGTGTTTTTATCACAAAAAAAGGTCAAAAATAATGAGTAATACTTCAGCGTTTTTCAATTACATCAAAGAAGGCTATACAACAAAAGGAGAGTTTATTACGCTAGGAGCAGGAATGTTAGGGGAAGAAACAGTAACAAATGCTCATGTAAATATCCCTTTAAAAACATTAAACCGCCACGGATTAATAGCAGGTGCAACGGGGACAGGAAAAACAAAAACCTTACAAGTGCTGGCAGAAAATATGTCAGAAAAAGGAATTCCTGTATTGTTAATGGATGTAAAAGGAGATTTAAGTGGATTAGCACAACCAAGCCCTGGACATGCTAAGATTGATGAACGTCACAAAAAAATTGGATTACCCTTTACACCAACAAAATTTCCCATAGAAATTTTATCTATCTCAGAACAAGACGGAGTACGCTTACGAGCTACCGTTTCTGAATTCGGGCCTGTCTTATTATCGCGTATTTTAGATTTAACTGAAACACAATCAGGTATTGTAGCGATTATTTTTAAGTACTGTGATGACAACCAATTACCATTATTAGACTTAAAAGATTTTAAGAAAATTCTTCAATATATAACTCATGAAGGAAAAGAGGAGGTTCAAGAAGAATACGGACGAATTTCTACGGCTAGTACAGGAGCAATACTTAGAAAAATTATAGAAATAGAGCAACAAGGAGGGGACTTATTTTTTGGAGAAAAATCATTTGATGTTGACGATTTAACCCGTATTGATGAAAACGGACGTGGCGTTATTTCTGTATTACGTTTAACAGATATTCAAGATAGACCAAAACTGTTTTCCACCTTTATGCTACAGTTACTAGCTGAGGTATACGAAACATTCCCAGAGCAAGGAGATAGTGGTCGACCAGAATTGGTAATTTTTATAGACGAAGCCCATTTGGTGTTTGATGAAGCTTCCAAAGCGTTATTAAGTCAAATAGAGAGTATTGTAAAGTTAATTCGTTCAAAAGGAATAGGATTGTATTTTGTAACACAAAATCCGAAAGATGTTCCAGAAGATGTGTTAGCACAATTAGGAATGAAAATTCAACATGCTTTACGTGCATTTACGGCAAAAGATAGAAAAGCAATTAAATTAGCCGCTGAAAACTATCCAGATTCTGAATATTACGATACTAAAGAAGTATTAACACAGTTGGGTATAGGAGAAGCATTAATTTCTGTATTAAACGAAAAAGGAATTCCAACTCCATTAGCGCGAACCATGTTGCGTGCGCCTATGAGTAGAATGGATGTGTTAACAGAAAAGGAACTTAAACAGGTTTTAGATAATTCGAGATTAATTTCTAAATACAACGATACTATTGATAGGGAGAGTGCTTACGAAATGCTGAACGAGAAGATTGAAAAAATAAACGAAAAGAAAACTGAAGAAGCACGTAAAAAGGAAGAAGAAAAAACAAGAAAAAGTTCATCAACACGTAGTAGAAGTACTCGTATGAATCCTGTAGTAAAGGTATTAACAAGTGCTACCTTTATTAGGGCAGCTTTTGGAATCTTAAAAAAAGTAATAAAATAAGAAATAGACGTTTTAAATATAAAAGAAGACACATGAGAACATTTATGAAACCCTTAGTTATTGCAGTAATATCAGTGCTATTTATCCAGTGTGGTAATAGTAAGTTTGATATTGCTAAAGGAAAAGTAGGAAAATTAACTACTAAAACAACTGTTAATGAAATAGAAAACGTATTTAAGCAAGATTCAGTAGTAAAAGTATTAAGTGAAGGAGCTAAGGGCGAAAATCTTTTTCAGGAAGACGATAAGTACTTGGTCTATGAAAAAGGAGGAAAGCACTTGTTAACAATTACACCAAAAGAACAGTTAGATTCTACATCAACTATTAAAAGTATAGAGATTTTTGATGAACGTTTTAAAACAAAATCTGGAGTAAACATTAAATCTACTTTTCAAGAAATTAATGCAAATACTAAAGTAAGTAAGGTAGAATCATCGTTTTCATCAGCTACTTTATTTATTGATGATTTGAATGCAACTATAACCATTGATAACGAAGATTTAGGGCTGAAAGAATTCAGTACTCAAAAAGTAACCAAAGAGCAAATCCCAGATTTAGCCAAAATTAAATCATTTACCATTTGGTTTAACTAAAATATTCGAAGCCGAAACAGATGTTTCGGCTTTTTAATTAATAATAGCTATGTAATTTTTAAAAGATGGAAGTAATAAAAATAGCATTTTTTGTATTGGGAGTTTTCTTTGGAGAAAACAGTAGAATAGGAGCGGAGAAAACAACAGTTACCATAAACCCAAATAAGCAAACAATAACCATAGTTCAAGAAAACATATTTGCACTTATAGCGAATGAAGCAGATAGTATGCAAGTTAGTTCAGAGTTAGAAAAAGTGATAGCAAGAAACTGGAGAAAAGAAATAGAAACCTATCCATCAAAATCATGTACTTTTTATGTTACTGATAAAGGGGATTTAAACGCAAAAATTACACTGAAGTATCCTTCTGAAAATGTATTAAGAGATTTTGCGTTAGATTTTAATAAAGAAGCAAAAGAGTTCTCTTTAATTAATATTCCTGATTGGAATGTTGAAACAGAAGATGGAGCATTAAGAGGAAATTATTGGCGATTTAGTGCCGATAACAGCTTTACTTTTGTTGTTACTCCTTTTAAAAACATGCCCAATAAGTTTAAAGGAGCAAAAAGAAATCTCAAACCAATTTGGGAAGCTGAAAAAGAAAAATAGGGCATTAAAAAGAAGGTTTTCGGATACTAATTGTTATTCAAAAACAAAATAATTTTTTTAAATTTGTGTTTATAATCACTAACCGAAGTGTGCAGTATATTGCCGGGGGGCTTGTAACTGCACATGGAAAAGATTGAGCATCCATTTTGGATGCTCTTTTTTATTTTCAACATGTTGAATAGTAGCCCTCTTCATACTCTTGCTAGCAAGATATGAGAAAAATTAAGTAAGTTCGTAAAAGAATTACAGCTTTAAAAAGCGGAAAAAAGTAAGAAAAAAATGAGTAAAAAATATACCATTCAAAAAAGTCCGTTTGTAGTACCAACTACAGATGGAAAATTAATTGAGGAACACTTTGGAAATGCTACTGATGGAAATTCGAAAGTAAGTATTGCACATATGATAGCACCTCCTGGATGGAGTGAGCCATTTCAAACACCAGAATTTGAAGAGTATACTTATATAATAAAAGGGAAAAAACAATTCAATATTGAGGGGGAAATTGTGGTGTTAGAAGCGGGGCAATCTATAAAGATAGAAAAACACACACGTATTCAGTATGCCAATCCATTTACAGAACCTTGTGAGTATTTAGCGGTTTGTTTACCTGCTTTTTCGATGGAGTTGGTACATAGGGAAGAGTAAAACTAAAAGAGCACTATAAGTTCAACTCATAGTGCTCTTAAAAAATTAATCTTCATCATAAATTTCTTCAAAAACAGTATAGGACTCGATATCGTTGTTCAGTTGCTCCTGACTTTTGTAAAAAGGAGTTGCACTTTTTACTTTGTAGTTGTCAAATACCTTTTTAAAAAGTTTAGTTTTTACTTTAGATAAACGAAACATAGGTACTATTCCTTCTTTTCCTAAAATTTGTGTTTCTAAATTTTTACTATTCTTAATACTCAAGCCTAAATCGGCTTTAGCAATATCTAATTCAGAGGCAGAAAGTTCTCCTTTAGCGGTAATGTCTACTGTGTTATTTTTGCTTTTAGAAATTAAGATAGTACATGTGTCTGCTTGTGCAATTTCAGTAACAACCACTAAGTCTTTATCCCAGCGCTCACTAGGATTGCTAGATCTATATCTTCTCATAATTTCTTGCCCTAAGCCTAATTGATCTTCAATAGAATGATTAAAAACATTATTTGCTTGAAGTAATATGGAGTTTTCCTTTTCCATTTTTACACAAAAACCAGCTTCTAAAGTGGTTAAAGTACTACCAGTAATAGGAGAAACCCCTGATCCTTTTAGGGTAATTTCAACTTCACCTTTTGAAGCATGTGAAAGATTTACCGGGTCTTCATCTTTGCGCATTTCGAAATCAATTCCTAGTTGTTTAAGATTTGATTTTCTAATAAATAGTTTTCCTTTGACATACCCCACATCTCCTAATTCAATTTCAGTACCAGGTATCCAGCCTGCAAAGTAGCCAAGTTCTCTATGAATCTCTCTTGTATATTTATTTAATACTCCCATGTGATTTTGTTTAAATTAATAATTATTTTATTCAAAACTAATGAGGAAAAAGAATCAATAGTATCCCTATATGTAGGTGTTTTTAAAATATAAAAGTTAAAAATTATACTTTCTTTCTATAGCATATTTTATCAGCTCATTACCACTAGATAAATTCAATTTGCGAATCATGTTTTTTCGATGGGTATCTACTGTTGTTTTGGCAATAAATAGGGTTTCAGCAATTTCTTTTGAAGTACTACCGTTGGCTATAAGTTGTAAAATTTCTTTTTCTCTATTGGATAGTATAATTTTTTCGGGTTTGCCAACAGTGATATTTTCATGTATGTAATCATTCATAAAGTTTAAAGCTACGTTGGGATCAAAAAAAGTGTTGCCATTTACAATAGAAGTTATGGCTTTTGATAGCATTTTAATACCTGAATTTTTCAATAAATACCCAGAAGCGCCAGCATCTAACATCTGTTTAATCGCATCAGGTTGATCGAACATCGTTAAAGCTAATACTTTTATGTGTGGAAATTCTAACTTAATTTGTTTGGTAGCTTCAATACCATCCATTTTAGGCATGCGAATATCTGTAATAACCAATCTAGGTTGCTTTAGACGAACTAGTTTTATCAACTCTTCTCCATTGTTTACCGTACCAATGATGTTGATATCTTCATCGTATTCAAAAAAAGACGTAACACCATCAATCAACATTTGATGATCTTCGGCCATGGCGATTGTTATCATGTTGTAAGCATTTGATCAAATATACTAAATGAGTTTTTACAAAAACTAACTAATTGTAGGTATTATAGTGTGGGGATGTTGATGATAATAGAAGTGCCTTTATTTGGAGTAGAATCAATAGTAAAGGTCCCTTTTAAATGGTTTACTCTTGTTTGTATAGAGGTGATTCCCATTCCGTCTTTCTCTCCCGCGTTATTAGAAGGAACAAATCCTTTTCCATTGTCTTCTACAATGATATTTAAATTTTGGTCGTATAAAGCAATATTTACAGTTGCTTCAGTTGCTTCAGCATGTTTGATAATATTGGTAATAAGCTCCTGAATAATTCTAAAAACCGTAATCTCTATATTGTTGTCTAATCTTTTATTCAATCCGAAATCGAGTACCTGTATAGTAATTTTATTAGCATCCGATATTTTTTCAGCCATGAGCTTAATAGCTGTTAACAGTCCTTTATTAGCGAGAACCCCTGCATTTTTAGCATGGGCAATATTTCGAACCTTTAAATAGGTTTCGTCTATGAGTTTCTCTGTCTTTTCATACAATTCTTCTTGATTAAAGTGTTTTTTTTCTCGGTTGAGTTGTAGGTTTTCAAAATGCAATTTTAAAGTAGCTAAAACACTGCCAATATTGTCATGTAAGTCTTCGGCAATACGAATGCGTTCTTTCTCCTGACCGTCAATCATTGCATTGATCGTATTGATTTCTTGCTCTTTTAATAAAGTTAGGTTTTTTTGTTGTTCTAACTCTTGTTGTTGTTCTGCTAACAAGCGTTTTTTGTGGGAATTTTTTAAGGTCAATAATCCAATAATTCCTCCAAAGCAAAGAAGAGAAAGTGCAGCTATAAATAAATTGCGATTTTGTTTTCTTTTTGATTCACTAATAAGGTTTTCAGCCTTTAATTTTTCATTATCATATTGTTCTTTAATTCTTGAAATTTCAGTATTTTGCTTACTATTATTTAAAAGTTCTTTGATAGAATCAAACTTTATAAAGTAGTTGTTTGCAAGTTTATATTCCTTATTAGATTGATAATTTAAAGCCAAACGTTCATATAGTTTTTTCAATAATTTTTTATTGTAGTGTTCAATCTTAACTGTTTCTGCTTTTTTAAGATACTCAATAGCTTTTTTATAAGATTTTTTTAAACGATAATGCTCAGCAATATTTAAGTAAGAAGAAAATAACTTACCATCCATGTTTAATTTGTGATATATGTTTATAGCTTTTTTATGGTTATTAATATCTAATATCGTATCGTATTCATTGTAGAGTGCTCCTAAATTGGTGTAAAAATTTGCTTGAAATAATTCGTTGTTAATTAGTAAGGATTGTTTTAATCCTTTTTTGTAAAATTTTTCAGATTTTTTAAAATCTTTTAAAAAATAATAAGAAGCAAGGTAGGCATTAGAAATAATTTGTCTGATAGTATCATTTGATTCTTCTGCGTAATTTTTGTATTTTATGAGATAGGGTAAAGGGTTTTCTGAGTTGTTTTTTTGAGAGTCAATGATATAAAATAGCTTTAAGTTACATTCAGCTACACTGTCTTTCAATTGTCTTGCTTCATATATTTTAAGGGCTTTTATAAAGCTCATATAAGCTAAGTCAGCTTTGTTTTGGTAACTATAGTTTAGCCCTTCATTAAAAAAAGAATAGGCAGAGCGCTTCTCTTTTTCTTGAGAAAATATCGGGTTTGATAAGAAAGGATTTATACTAATTATTAGTATAAATCCTATAAGTATATATGTATTTATAAAATTCATTATTAAGGAAAAGAAACAATAACTCCGCCTCCACTTTCTTTAGGTTGTTTGTCATCTATATTAAAATACTCTTGAAAAAAAGAATTTTCACAACTCCAAGTCCAATCTCCAACCCTTTCTAGTACAGCATGATGTCGATTGATGTATTTTAAAGAGTCTTTGAGAAAATTAGGAAGATAATCGTTAAAAACAAAAGTTTGTAAAGAATCTTTCATTTTTAAAGTAAGAGGTAAATTCGTTCTATAGTGTTTCAGTTTATGAGCAAATACCAGAGTGTCTAGTATATGTGTTTTTTCGCTAATTTCACAAACCTCATTTTTTGAATTGTCAGAAATAATAACAAGAATTCCTTTATTATTTCCGTTGGTTATATTGTAAATATTATAAAATTTAAAATTGTCATTGGCTACAGGAATTCTTAAAACAATTGAGTCTCGTGTATCTTTATCGAAATAACTAAAATCTTGACTACCAGTTACTATTTCTAGTTGACGTTTGTATATTTTCTTCTCTTTGGCTTTTATTTTTCGAGGTTTCTTCTTTTTAGAATAAGTTGTTAGGAGAAGAGGGGCTGTAACTTTTTTTTTAGGAGTCTCTTCACAGGAAAAGAAAAAGATGGTTATTAGGGTAATTAAAAGCACATTGTTTTTCATAATAAAATTTTGTTAGTTAGTACTTCTTCAAATTTCAGAAAAAGTTACAACATGACACTTACCTACAAGTAGGTAATTTTAGTTTTCTAAAGATAGAAAAACAAATTATAACGTAAAAACAGTCAATAAAACTCCCAAAACAATCGCTACAAATTTTTTGTAGTTGAATTTGTGATTTTCAGTACTTTCAAAGAGAATAATGGTTGAAATATGTAAAAATACTCCAACGATTAAAGCAGTAATTTCTGTATGGTATTGTGCTATTAAAGGAACTTTGTTAGACACTAAAATTCCGAAGGGACTCATGAATGCAAATACCGTTAAAAAGAAAAAGATTGTTTTTTTCGAATACTTTGCATGTAGCAAAAAGGTAGTTAAAACGATTGCAATTGGAATTTTATGTACAATAATTGCCCATAATAAATTATCACCTGCATGATGAATTGGTAAGCCTTCCGAAAAAGCATGAATACACAAACTAACAAAAAGTAACCAAGGAAATTTAGACGAATCAGAATGCAAATGTATATGCCCGTGTTCAGCTCCTTTTGAGAACGATTCTAAAACTGATTGAATAATGATTCCTACCAAAATTAAAATTCCCACAGACTTGGTGTTGTCGGTATGATGATATACTTCGGGCACTAAATGTAAGATGGTTACCGAGAGCAAATAAGCACCACTAAAGGCTAATAATAAACGAACGAAGGTAGTACTAGGTTTTAGTGTAAAAACAAATAAAACACCTACTAAAACAGAAATAATTAGTAATAAGTAACTCATTTAGCAACAATAATTAAGCGGTCAGAAGATTGTGAATTAAATTCATTAAGATTGTAATTGCCAAAAACATGTGTTACTTGTAGGCCAACACGATCAAAATACGATTGTAGTTTTTCTAAAGTTAGAAACTTTACACGTTCTGTATATGAGTGTGATTTTCCTTCAGCAGTAAAAGAAATATGTTTTAAGATAAACCCATCCTTAATTTCTTTTTGAATATTGAATTCAATGCCGTCAATAGTTTTTATTTCTTCTTTTACAAGTGTATTTTTTACTTTTTCAACATTTAAAAAATCCAAAACAAAGACACCATTTTCTTTTAATCCGTTTTGAATACTTTTTAAAACAAGAATATCTTCATTATCATCTTCAAAATAACCAAAACTGGTAAAAAGGTTAAAAATAGCATCGTATTTGCTTTCAATAGGCTTTCGCATATCCCAAACTTCAAAACGAAGCGTGTCATTCTCAAACTGTTTGGCATGTTCAATGCTGTTTTCGCTTAAATCACCTCCCACAACGTCATAGCCTAACGAGTTTAAGTACACCGCATGACGCCCTTTTCCGCAAGGTAAATCAGCAATACGACTCAATTTAGGAAGTTGTAAAAAAGAAGTGATATTACGCATAAAAAATTGTGCATCTGCATCGTTTCTATGCTTGTATAAAATATGATAGTATGGTGTATTAAACCACGAAGTAAACCAATCTGTTGTTGTATTCATAACTATAAAGGTCTGCAAAAATACGCAAAACTTACGTTTTTTATATTCAAAGTAGAAAAGATTCACAACAACCCAAAATTAGCTGTACTTTTGCAGTGAAATTTTACAGTTACATGGAAAAAGATTTTAAGATGACCGCCATAACCATGGCAGGTTTAGAAGGAGTTTTAGCAGATGAGTTACGACTGCTAGGAGCAATGGAAGTGAAAGAAGGAGTAAGGAGTGTTGCTTTTAGAGGTGATAAGGGCTTTATGTATAAAGCCAATATAGCTTTGCGTACGGCTATTCGTATTTTAAAACCGATTAAACGCAGTAAAATTTTTGATGAAGAAGATTTATACGAAGCAATTCAACGCGTAAAATGGGAACGTTTTTTAGATGTTGATGGTACATTTGCAATTGGTTCGGTAGTAAACTCAAAGAACTTTACTTCAAATTCACATTATATTAGCTTAAAATCGAAGGATGCTATTGCCGATTATTTTATGCATAAGTATGAAAAACGTCCGAATGTAGATTTAAAATACCCAGATGTAAAAGTTCATGTACACATTCATAAAGAGTGGCTAACTATTTCGTTAGATTCTTCTGGCGAATCATTACACAAGCGTGGGTATCGAAGTGCAACAAACATAGCACCGATTAATGAGGTATTGGCAGCAGGATTAATTTTGCTTTCAGGATATAATGGAGAAGAGAATTTTATCGACCCGATGTGTGGTTCAGGTACTATTTTAATTGAAGCAGCAATGATTGCCAATCAAATTCCTGCAAATATCAACCGTAAGCATTTTGCTTTTGAAAACTGGAAGGATTATGATGAAGATTTATACTTTGTTATTCAAGATTCGTTATTAAAAAAAATACGAAGTTCTCATTTTAAAATTATGGGATTTGATAAGGCTCCATCGGCAGTTAGAAAAGCACAGCAAAATATTATCAATGCGAATTTAGATGAGTTTATAGGTGTACATCACGTAAACTTCTTCAACTCAAAAAAAGAAGTGTTTGGTAAAACAACTATTTTGTTCAATCCGCCTTATGGAGAGCGTTTAAATATCGATGTAGAAGAGTTTTACACAAAAATTGGGGATACCTTAAAGAATAACTATCCGAATTCAACTGCGTGGTTAATTACGTCGGATATTCAAGCTTTAAAACATGTCGGTTTACGAACGTCGAAAAGAATACCGCTTAAAAATGCAGATTTAGACTGTCGCTTTGTAAAATATGAACTCTACGAAGGAAGTAAGAAAGCAAAGAAGAACTCTTCATTTAACGATGAAGAAGAATAAAAATAAAACTCCGCTGAAAGGCGGAGTTTTTGTTAGTGCTAATTATTCATAGCCAATAATTCGCGTAACTTCTCCTTTCCATTTAAATTCTCAGGGTTTATTTCTAAACTTTTTTGATAATTTTTTATAGCTTTTCTTATTTGTCCGTCCTTCATATAGGCTTCTCCTAAAGAATCATAGGCATTATAGGATTCAGGAAAGTAAAGCATTTCAAGGGTAAATAAATCGATAGCTTTTTTATAAAAACCTCTTTTAATCATATCATAACCTTTGGTATTTAAGTCAATTTCAGAAATTTTAAATTTTGATTTTCTAACTAAAGACGTTGCTTCTTCCAAGTTTTTAGTTAGGCAAGTTTTAATTACTTTTTTGGTAAAAAAGTAATTGTCTAGTTTGGGAGTATTTCCAGAAATAGTTTTTTCTATAAAATAGCGTACATCTAAAAAGCCTTTATCAGCATCTTTATTTGTAAGAATTATTACAGTATACCCTTCTTGTTTATAAACTCGCCATTCGCTACCTACCCCATAATGTCCTCCACTATGACCATATATATTACCTTCTTTTGGGTTTGGAAATTGCATTCCATAACCATAATGACTGTTTTTATTTAAAGGAGTAGTGAATAGTTTAGTGTGTTTTTTATTAAGTAGTTTAAAGTCTTTCAAAGCATTAGAAAACTTATACAAATCATCTAAGGTGGTATATCCGCCCCCATGAGCACCACCTCTTACAGGGTATGTGTGAAAGTTTATTTTTAATTTATTTGGATAAATATCTGAAACAGTATAACCTTCGGCAGCATTATTAATAGGGTGGTCTAAATCATAGTTTCCAGTATTTTTCATGGAAGCGACAGAGTAAATATTTTTTTCTAAGTAGTCATTATATTCTATACCAGATATAGCTTCAATAATCCTACCTAGTATTAAATAATTGGTATTACGGTAGGAGAATGTTTCACCTGGATTGGACTCCATTGGTTCATTTTCATACAGAGAACTAAAGTCATTTGTATGTCTAAATAAATCTTTAGACCTTCTTATAAAGGATTCTCTGGCAAAAAAATGAGGGATTCCACTTGTATGGGTTAAAAGGTGAGCTATTGTTACAGAATCTCTAACAGTTTTATTAGGGTAATTTGGAATAAACTTTCCGATATTATCTTGAAGTGATAGTTTTCCTTTTTGTATTAACTGTAATATGGCTACAGCAGTAAATGACTTACCAATAGAACCTTGATTGAATTTTGTGTTTGTTCTATTTTTAACTTTATGACCTAAATGAGCATATCCATAAGCTTTTTTGAATAGGGTGCTATCATTTTTAGCAATTAAAACTGCTCCACTAAATCCATCTAAAGAATCTACATAGTTAGCAATTTGAGTTATTTTTGGACTTTTAAAAGTAGTAGGTTTTTTATTAGTACAAGAAAAAGTTATTATAAGTACAAGTAAGTAGGCTAATCTCTTCATTTTAAGAATTGCAATTTTTAGTTATTTTTTTTAAAATTTTGTATAATTGTTCTAACTCTTCGTTGGACACATTATTTAAGGCAGTTTGTCTGTTTTTTTGTATTATCGGACTTAGTTTTTTTATAATTTCCTTTCCTTCATCCGTAATTTCTAACTTAGCCTTTCGCTTGTCTTTTCTATCTGTTGTTTTAATTAAATAGTTTTTAGATATCATTAGTTTCACTATACGTGTCATAGAAGCATAGTCTTTAAAAACTAAATCGGCAATTTTTGTTTGAGTTGTATTATTATTTTCTAATAACAATAAAATTAAGGCTTGGTCTACAGTAATATCAGGAACAACCTGTGAAATATTATATTGACTTAGTTTACGATATGCTTTTATGGTTTCCTCTATAGAGTAGAGTACGGTTGTTGTTGGAGTATTAAATGTCATTTTTACTTGATATATCAAACAAATATATTGTTTTATTTGATATATCAAGTAAAATAAATGATAAATATCTTGTATATGAAGGAGTTTACAGTGCTAAAATACTTTCGTTCAATACCATACTTAGGTATAGTATTAAAGTTCGTTTTTAGTTATTTCATTTTTCAGATGCATCCTTATTTTTTAATGTTTTTTTGATAATCGTAAGTTTGAAGATAAAGCGCTAGTAAATCAAGTTGCTATAAATTACTAACAAGAGTGTCAACTTAAGTTTTTTAAACAAAAAAACTCGTAATATTCATCACGAGTTTTTTGTTTTTAAGCTAAGTGTATTTTAGCCTCTTTATGGGGCGTATAGAGTTTACCTTTTCATTAAATACTTATTAAAACTTTTTCCGTTTATTTTAGTGTATTTAGAATCTATATCAAAAGCGACTTCCATTCCTGTAATGTCAAACTCTCCTGATACTTTGGTATATTTAATATTTAAGTCTTCTTCAAATTTTACATTTCTAAATGATACTCCGTCTTTAAATTCAGTGTATTTAAAAATAGCACTTTCTTTAAAAGCAGCGTTTTTAAAACTTACAAAACGGTTAAAATCTGCATATTTAAATGTAGCTGGTTCTTCAAAAGAAGTGTTTTCAAAAGTAATGTCTCTGTTAAATTTAGCATATTTAAAAGTAGAGTCTCCTTTAAACTTGGTATTAGAAAAGTTTGTGTTTCTTTCAAAGTCTGAATATTTAAACATTGCTTTTTGTTTAAAAGTACAGTCTTTAAATACTACGATATCTTCAAAATTAGCTACAAAAGTATAGCCACTTTTTTCGTGAGGAATGTAAGCTAATACATCATCATCAAAAACACAGTTTACAAAAGAAATTTTATTGGTAATTTGTTTTTCAATAGTATTAGATCCTCCGTTATTCCACCAACTTTTTCTTTTTGGTAATTTAGGTAAGGCTTCATCCATAAAAGTAAAGTCTAAGGAACCCTTAATTGTGGCGTTAGAAATTTCTATTGCTTTTCCGTTTTTAATATCTTTCATAAGATCTGATGCACTGACCGTTTTTTGTGCAAAAGCAGTTGAAAAACAAAATAAAAGGGCGACAACAGTAAGTATATTTTTCATTTTTAATGGTTTTAAGTTCTATATAATAGACAACCAGTATTTGTTTTTTGTGACACTTAAATAAAAAAAAACAGCATTTAGTTGCCTAAATGCTGTTTGTAATATGTTTCGTGGAAAATATTAGTTTACTGAATTGCTTAAACCAGCACCAGCTTTAAACTTAACTACATTTTTAGCAGCAATCTTAATTTCTTTTCCTGTTTGAGGGTTTCTACCAGTTCTAGCAGCTCTCTTAGAAACAGACCAAGTTCCCCATCCAACTAAAGCAACTTTATCACCTTTCTTTAAAGTTTTGGTTACGTTATCAGTTAAAGAGTCTAATGCAGCTTTAGCAGCAGCTTTTGAAATTCCTGCATCAGCAGCCATCGCATCGATTAAATCTGATTTGTTCATAATTTAAATAGATTTTAAAATTAATTAATATTTTTTTGCTTCAATAGCTCAACAAATATAGACGGAATGCGGGATTGTGCAAGATTTGACTTAAAAAAAACACCCTTTTGTTAATAAGTTGCTGTAAATTGTTAATAACCACTTATAGTTTTTTGTTAAAAACGTAAAAACCGCATAAACAAAGGGCTACAGCACTTTTGCTTCTTTTTCAAATTGATAACCATTTAACAAACTCTGAGCATCCATTAATTTTTTACCAGAAATTTTAATTTGATGAATATTTAAGTAACCATCTGTAACAGCTATTTTTAACTCTTTTTTAGAGGTGACAATAGTACCAACCTCAAGATTATGGGAAGAAGGGTCTTTACTAACTCCGTATATTTTAGCTGAAAGTTCATTCTCTCCATTTACAATGGTAGTCCAAGCAGCAGGATATGGATTCAATCCGCGAATATGATTGTAAATATCATTTAAAGGTTTAGACCAATCTATTTTACAGTTATGAGGATATAATTTTGGAGCCGATTTTTCTTCTAGTTCAGGTTGTTTAGTAGTGGCAACCTCTCCTTTAGCAATTAAATCTAAAGTATCTGCAACTAGTTGAGCGCCTAAGTGCATTAATTTGTCGTGTAACTCCCCAACAATTTCATCTTCTTTAATAGTTACTTCACTTTGTAAGATAATTTCTCCTGTATCAATTTTATCATCAATAAAGAAAGTAGTAACACCTGTTTTGCTTTCGCCATTTATAATTGCCCAGTTAATAGGCGCAGCACCACGATATTCTGGTAATAATGAAGCATGTAAATTAAAAGTACCATACTCTGGCAGTGCCCAAACGGATTTAGGTAACATTCTAAAAGCAACAACTACTTGTAAGTTAGCGTCCCATTTCTTTAAATTTTCTTGGAACTCTTCACTTTTTAAATTTGTAGGTTGAAGAATAGGCAAGTTTTGAGAAAGTGCATATTTTTTTACAGCAGATTGATTAAGCTTACGACCTCTACCAGCAGGTTTATCTGGAGCAGTAATAACTCCTACTACATTATAATCATTCTCCACTAAATGCTGTAAAATGGTAGCCGCAAAATCAGGAGTTCCCATAAAAACGATGCGTAAATCTCTCATTTATTTTAAAAAGTATTTATTGTTTTTTGTGTGTATTTTTTCTTCTGAAAGAAGCTCTCGCAAAAGTATTAAAATGTTCGCTTCTTTTTCATTTAATAGCGAGCAGATTTCAGTAACTGTATAGGTTTTTCCTTTTTGTAAGTTAGAAAGAATATCTTTTTGGTTTACATTAACTTTATTTTTTCTTTGTAAACAAACATCACAGATTCCACAGCTTAGAGAGCTGTGTTCACCAAAATAGGAAAGAAGTTGTACGCTTCTACAAACCGAATTGTTTTCTATAAACTGAAGTAAATCTCTATTTTTTTGTTTTTTCTGTTTAATGTATTGTTTGATGTTTATAGAAATTCGGTTGATGGTTTTATCATCTTCTCTTGGGTGTAAAAAGAAAAGCTCCGAATTATTAGTAGCTTTTGTGTAAGCTATTAATTCTTTTTGAGCTAACTTTTCTAAAGTGTCGATTACGAACCAAGAGGTAGTACCTAGCTTTTTAGCAATGTAAAATTCATCAATTTTTACAGGGCTTTCAAAAATACCACCATACATACGTAAAATTTGTTGGACAAAATTTTTAACTTGGGAGTTTTGATTTGTGTGTGATATAACTTGTTTGCTTGAGGCTAAAAACTGAACTGTCGATTTTTGCTGAAAGCTATGATTTAATTCAATAATTCCGTTATTGTTAAGTATTTGAAGAGTATTGAATGTTGTATTTGGAATCAAATTATACTTGTTACAAAAATCCAAAAAATTAAAATCAAAAGCTGTTTCTATCAGTTCTCCTTTAGCAATTTGAAAATGTTGATATAGTTTTTGATGAATCGTTTTTATATCTTCAAGGGTTGGCAGTGCTTTTTCAAGCAATTCACTACTTAAAGAAATATCACTATCGTTTGTTAATACTACAGAAAAAGCCTTCATTCCATCTCGCCCGCCACGACCTGCTTCTTGAATATAATTTTCTATAGAAGAAGGCAAGTTAAGATGAACAACAACTCGAACATTGGGTTTGTCTATTCCCATACCAAAAGCGTTGGTAGCAACTATAATCGGTGTTTTTTCTGTCATCCAATGATCAAAAGCTAACTTTTTTTCTACAGGAGAAAGACCTCCGTGGTAAAAAGAACTTTTAAAACCATGAGCATTTAAGTAGCTGCTAATTTCCTTGGTTTTACTACGGGTGTTTACATATACAATTGAAGGAGCTTTTGTTTTGGTGAAAATCTGGTTGAGTTTACCAAGTTTGTCTTCAATTTTAAAAATTTGATAGGCTAAATTCTCTCTAAAAAAAGACTTTTTAAAAATCGTAGGTGTTTCTAATTGAAGAGAAGAAATAATATCTGAAATTACTTTTTGAGTTGCCGTAGCTGTCAAAGCAATTATAGGGCTAGAGGGATGAAGCTCTTTTAAAACAGTGATGTTTTGGTAAGACGGACGAAAATCGTGTCCCCATTCAGAAATACAATGTGCTTCATCAATAGCTATTAAATTGACATTTAGTTGCTTAATTTTTTCTTGGATAAAATGCGATTGTAATCGTTCGGGAGAAATGTATACAAATTTGGTATTTCCAAACCGAATATTGTCAAAAAGCGTAATAATATCATCTTGTGTGCTTCCAGAAGGGATTAAAGTTGCTTTTATACCTTTATCAGTAAGGTTTGTAACTTGATCTTGCATCAAAGCAACTAAGGGAGAAACTACGATGCAAACCCCCTCTTTAGCCAATGCAGGTACTTGAAAGCAAATGGATTTTCCACCACCTGTAGGCAGTAAAGCAACAACATTATTTCCTGCTAAAACTTCAGTAATTATTTCTTGTTGCGGTTTTCTAAAAGAAGTATATCCCCAATAATGTTTTAATATTTGTAGCAATTTATCATACATCGTGTTTTAACGAATGTAAAATAAAATCACAACGTTCATGCACCGATCCAAAAGGAACATCAATAATATTGTAGCCTACTTCCTCATACGCCTCTTTTAAAAAGGCATCTATTTTCACCGATTGTTCGAAGGTCTCGTAACGTTCGTTATCCGATTTATAAATAGTCTCCCATGGGGCACACATAAACACTTTATTGTATAAATATTTATTGCTTTTTTCAATAAAAATATCGGGGTAGTCAGAACCTAAATAATTCATATATGCATGTACATCAGGAATTCCTCTATCAAAAAAGATAATCTCAGCATCACTTTGATGTGCATCTATATACTGTTGCTCTCTTCCTTCCAATAGTAGTTGGCTAAATAATAAAGGTTGCTCTAAAAAAAGCTGATCAATTCCATCTTTTTGAGCTTTAAGTGTAACCTCTCTTGAAATCTCTGGCATACATTCATAACCACGTCTAATAAATTCTCTTAAAATAGAGGACTTACCCGTACCAGGACCACCTATTAAAACTATTTTTTGTTGCATGGGGCAAAAATAAAAGTTTCAAGTTATAAATATAATAAATAGTGTAATTTTGTGCTTCATCATTACAATTTCTATATTTTTTGATGAATTTTAATACAAACAGTAATTTTTGAGTTATGCAAGATAGAGAAGCTTTTTACGCAAAGTTAAAATCACAATTAGAAGATACGACAACGTTTCCCGCTAAATATTTATACAAGTTTATAGTTCCTACAGATAGCAATCAAGTACAAGAGGTACAAGATTTATTTGACCAAGGAGGAGCGGTTATTGATACTAAAAAATCTAAAACAGGAAAGTATGTGAGTGTATCAATACATATAACGGTTAAAAGTTCAGAAGAGGTTATTTCATACTATAAAAAAGCGGAAGCTATAAAAGGAATTATTTCTTTGTAAATTTATAGCATGAAAAAACTACTTTTCTCAATAGCTATATTTTACGGCACCCTAGCATCTTTTAGTCAAAAAGATTCGGAATTGTTCCGCATTAATGATACTCCTGTAATGGTTTCTGAGTTTAAGCAGATGTACGAAAAGAATTTAACCATTGCAGAAGACACAGAAGCTACTAGTGTTGAGAGCTATTTAGAATTGTTTATTAATTACAAGCTAAAAATAAATGAGGCTTATAATTTACAATTAGATACTGTAACGTCATACCAAAGAGAATTAGAAAGCTATAAAAAAGAATTGTTAGTACCTTATTTGCACGACACAGAAACGTTACAAGCACTGGTGAAAGAAGCGTATGATCGTACTAAAAATGAAGTTAAAGCAAGTCATATCTTAGTAAGGTTTCCAGGCAAAGGATTGGCTGTAGACACCTTATTTTTAAGAAATAAGATTGTAGGATATAGAAATCGTATTTTACAAGGAGAAGACTTTGAAAAAGTAGCAAAAGAGGTTTCAGAAGATCCTTCTGTAAAAAGAAATGGAGGAAATTTAGGTTACTTTAAAGCCTTTCAAATGGTATATCCTTTTGAAACAGTAGCTTACAAAACAAAAGTAGGAGAGGTTTCTGAACCTTTTAAAACAAAATTTGGTTGGCATATTGTAAAAGTAACGGATATAAGATCTTCTAAAGGAGAATTTGAGGCTGCACATATTTTAGTTAGAAACTCACCTAAGAGTGAGGCAAATATTCACTCGTTATATAAACTTCTTGAATCTGGAAAACCATTTGAAGAAGTAGCAAAGGAACATTCAGAAGACACCAATACAGCCAAAATAGGAGGTAGGTTACCACGATTTGGAACTGGAAAAATGGTAGACGAGTTTGAGAATCATGTAAGGAGTTTAAAAGTACCTGGAAGTTACAGTACCCCCTTTAAAACTATATTTGGTTGGCATATCGTTAAGCTTATAAAAAGCTATCCAGTACCTTCTTTTTCTGAAATGAAAAACGAATTAATAAGAAAGGTAAAACAATCCAAAAGAATAAAAATATCAGATAAAGCATTGCTAAAGAAGCTAATGGATACATACGAAGTAAAAGAATATCCTGAAGCTATGGTAATTTTTCTAAAAACAAAAAAAGAAGCCCTGAAAGCAAGTGAATTACATGCTACTATACTCTCTGTGAATAAGGAAGAATTTACACAGAGAGATTTTTTAGAATTTATAAAATTTACAAACAAAACAGTAAAAGAAAATTTTAAAGACTTTAAAAAGAACGCATTGCTAAGTTGTTTTAAGAAAAATTTAGTTCATACCAACCCAGAGTATAGAAATACCTTGTTAGAGTATAAAGAAGGCTTGCTTTTATTTGATTTAATGCAGCAAAAAATATGGAATAAAGCTTCTAAAGACACTTTAGGGTTAAAATCTTTTTTTAGTGCAAATAAAGTAAAGTATGGCAAAGAACTTGATGCTATAAGGGGACAAGTAATTAGTGATTATCAAGATGCCTTAGAGAAAGAATGGATTAAAGAGCTACGAAAAAACAATACGGTTAGAGTAAGAAAAAGAGCATTAAGAAAATTAAAGAATACGTATAACCAATAGTAGAGTGAGAACATATATTTTTTTAATTACATTATTAATAATAGTTTCATGTGATCTGGTAAGTTTAAAAACTAAAAAGGTTACGAATGAAAGACCAATAGCTACTGTTTATAATAAGCATTTGTATAAGAAAGATATTGCAGGCTTACTACCCAAAAATCTTTCACCTAAAGATAGTTTAGTAATAGTAAAAGGCTTGATCAATTCGTGGGCAAAGCAAGAATTATTATATATAAAAGCTGAAGAAAATATTTCTGAAGTAAACAGTGAAGAAATACAAAGCTTAGTTAACGACTATAAAAAAAGCTTGTATATCAATGGCTATAAAGAGCGTTTGATAAAACAACAACTAGATACGGTTGTTACAGAGGAAGAGATAGCATTGTATTACGAAGAAAACAAAGAAAATTTTAGGGTAAGTGAGGAGCTTGTACAATTTGAATATGTACATTTTGGTAAAAATTATTTAGATAAAAAAGAAACAATAAAGCAGTTCAAATCAGAGAAAGATGAAGACAAGGAAGATTTAGAACGACATTTGTTAAATTTTAAATCATACCGCTTACAAGATTCAACTTGGGTAACTTTTGATTATTTAAAGAAAAAAATTCCACCTTTTCGTAATGAAACGAAAGAAAACTTGTTAAAAATATCAAAATTCATACAAAAAGAAGATAGTTTAGGAGTATATTTGGTCGCTGTAAAAAATATGTTGCCACAAAATGCTACGGCTCCATTAAGCTATGTAAGCCCTAGAATTAAACAAATTATTTTACATAAAAGAAAATTAGAATTAATACGAGATATTGAAAAAAAGCTGATAAATGATGCAATTGAAAACAAAAACTTTAAAGAATATTAGTATAGTATTTATGTTGTTTTTAACTGGTTTAACAACGTTAAATGCGCAAAAAACAAAAGTAGACGGTGTTGCTGTTGTGGTGGGTAAAAACATTGTTTTAGATTCTGATATAGATAAGTTTAAGCAAGAAGTAGAACTTAGAAGTGAAGGGAAAGTAAAGATTTCTGACTGTGAAATGTTAGAAGAATTAATGCAGCAAAAACTATTAGCTCACCATGCAATTATCGACAGTGCAACCGTATCTCAATCAGAAATAGACAGTAGGGTAGATAGAAGTATAGCTTTTTTTACTCAAGAGTATGGAAGTGAGGATAAAGTGGTTGCAGCTTACGGATTTAATGATATTGAAGATTTAAAGAAAGAGTTAGGAAGAGTTCAAAGAGAGAACTTGTTAATAGAAAAAGAACAGAAAAAAATTACAGAAAATATCGATGTAACTCCTGAAGAAATACGCATCTATTTTAAAGGATTACAAGATAAAGATGAGCTTCCTGAAATACCTGCTGAAGTTCAATTACAACAATTAGTAGTTAAGGCTGAACCAACAGAAGAAGAGAAAGAACGTATAATTAACAAGCTAAAAGAAATTAAAAAAGAAGTTGAAAACGGAGCTAGTTTTAAGTTAAAAGCAATCATTAACTCAGAAGACCCCGGAGTAGCACAAAACGAAGGAAAATACGTAATAACTAAAGATAGTCCATTTATTAAAGAATTTAAAGAAACAGCCTTTTCGTTAGACGTAAATCAAATTTCTGAGCCTATTAAATCAGCTTTTGGATACCATATACTTCAATTGCATAAAATTAAAGGAAATCAACGTGAAGTATCTCATATTTTAATGCAACCTGAAGTTTCTGATGAAAAATTAAAAGAAACCAAAGAACAAATAGAAAAGATAGTAGCTGATATAAAAGAAGGAAAAATAACTTTTGAAGATGCGGTAAAAAAGTATTCTGAAGATGAAGAAACAAAAAATAGTGCGGGTATCATAATGAATCCGTATACTCAAGAACCTACTTTTGAGTTAACAAGAATGCCGCCAGACTTATTCGCAAGAATTAGTGAATTAAAAAAAGGAGATTTATCTGATATTTACTATGATGAAACCCGTGAGGGAGAAAAAATGTATAAAGTAATCTTATTAAAAGAGAAAACAGATACTCACAAAGCAGATTTGGTTGAAGACTATGTAAGAATGCAACAATTTGCTTTGGCCAAGAAAAAAGAGGAAGAAATTACAAAATGGACAAAAGAAAAAATCCAAGAAACGTACTTAAAGTTAAGCAACGATTATAAGAAGTGTACGTTTAAGAAAGATTGGAAAAAAGAAAACAAATAAAAAGTAATAAATTTAGTATATTGTCATTCCCGCGAAAGCGGGAATTTCATTTTATAAAAGTTTGTAATTAAAATTATTGAACAAAGAAAAACTTTGATTTATGTCTGACGTAACAGCAGTAAACACATTAGTAGAAAAATATAGCCAACTACAACAAGAAATAGGAAAGGTTATCATAGGTCAGCAAGAAGCGGTAAACTATACATTATTTTCGATTTTTTGTGGAGGACATTCGTTGTTAATTGGAGTACCAGGATTGGCAAAAACCTTATTAGTAAACACAATTTCTAGCGCATTAGGGTTGCATTTTAATAGAATTCAGTTTACTCCAGATTTAATGCCTTCTGATATTTTAGGAAGTGAAATACTAGATGAAACACGTCATTTTAAATTTATAAAAGGACCAATTTTCTCAAACATCATTTTAGCAGATGAAATAAACCGTACACCGCCAAAAACACAAGCAGCTTTACTAGAAGCAATGCAAGAAAAATCGGTAACTATTGCAGGACATCACTATAAATTAGAGCTGCCATTTTTTGTATTAGCAACTCAAAACCCAATTGAACAAGAAGGAACGTATCCGTTACCAGAAGCCCAACTAGATCGTTTTATGTTTTCAATTAACTTGGAATACCCAAGTTTTGAAGAAGAGGTACAAGTGGTAAAAAACACGACGTCAATAACTGAACAAATTGTCAATGCTATTTTTTCTTCAGAAGAAATTATTGAAGTTCAAAAGTTAATACGTAAAATACCTGTAGCAGATAATGTTGTTGAGTACGCCGTTGGTTTGGTTGGAAAAACACGTCCTAATTCAGATAAAGCTACTGAATTAATTAAAAAATATATTGATTGGGGTGCAGGACCAAGAGCCTCTCAAAACTTAATTTTAGCAGCCAAAGCACATGCAGCTGTACATGGAAAATATTCTCCAGATATTGAAGATGTGCAGGCGGTAGCCATTCCTATTTTATCACACAGAATAGTAAAAAATTACAAAGCAGAGGCTGAAGGAGTGACCGTAAAAGAAATTATAAATGCTCTATTTTAAAATGAAAAAGTTTTTAAGTATTGTTTTTTTAGTGATACTATTTGTTTCATGTAAGCAAGAAGTGGCCAAAACCATTTCAGAAGAAACAGAAAAACAAGAGATTTTATCAGTGATGAAGGCACAAGAAGAAGCTTGGTCTAATCACGATTTAGAAGGTTTTATGCAAGGATATTGGAAAAGTGATTTATTAAAGTTTTACGGACGAAATGGAATTACTTTCGGTTGGCAAAAAACCTTAGATAACTATAAAAAAGGGTATCCAACAAAAGAACACTCAGGAACATTAACGTTTAAGATTAATGATATTTCTAAAATTACTGAAGGCGCCTATTCTGTAATGGGTGAATATCATTTAAAAAGAACAGTAGGAGACGCTAACGGCGTTTTTATGATCATCTTCAAGAAGATACAAGGCGAATGGAAAATCATTGCGGATACTTCGTGTTAAGCCCAAAAAAAGGCTTTTAGCTAAACGTATAATTTAGGAAACTAGTTCTTTGTTTACTTTGATGATGCGGTGTAATCATCTTTTTAGCTATGTTCAGGAAAAGGAATTTTTTTATGCTCCATGTAGTCAATTCCCCAAGCATGTAATGGAGCTAAAGCATTGACTAAATCATTGCCAAATGGAGTGAGAGAATACTCAACTCTTGGCGGTACTTCAGCATATATTTTTCTAACAATAATTCCATCAGCTTCTAACTCTTTTAATTGGCTAGTTAACATCTTTTCTGAAATTGTTTCACATGCAGTCTTGATTTGCCCATACCTGAGTGGTTTTTCAACAAGTCTAGAAATAATAAATAACTTCCATTTTCCACTTATAACTTTTGTCGCATAAGTTAAAGGGCAATAATCAGGTAAAAAATTTTTCATTTTTTTTCAATTCTATCTTTTTGGTACTAAAAAAACTAACCAAAAGGTGCGTAAGGTACAAAAATGTAACGTATTGTTTCTTGTTTAAAAGTGCTTTAGTTTCGTAGCTGCATAAGAAAAAAAACATATAAAAATGAAGAAAGGGTATCAATTACTACTCGTAATTTTAACCGTGATTAGTGCGTGTCAAACAACTAATAAAACTAGAAAACACAATAGAATAAAACTGGAATACATACGGCAGGCTACGGTGCTTTTAGAAGTAAATTCAAAAAGCATATTAATAGACCCTGTTTTGTCTGATAAAGGAACACAAGATCCGATTCCTTTTTCTAATGATAAACGGATTCCAATGAATGATTTACCGATACCTAAAAATAAAATTATAGAACAAGCCGATGCGGTTTTGATAACACATTATCATCCAGATCATTTTGATGAAGATGCGGAAAAATTACTTCCTAAAAACATACTTATTTTTTGCCAGCCTTTCGATGTAGAAAAATTAAAATCAAAAGGATTTACAAATTTAAAAAGCATAGAGCAGGTTGTAAATTGGTCTGGAATATCGATAAAACGCTACGAAGCACATCATCATGAAGGAGCAACGGGAGCAATGCCTTTTGGTGAATCATCTTCATTTTCTTTGACATTTAAAGAAAATAGAATATTTATTACAGGAGACGCCGTTTTAGATGGTCTTTTAAAGAATGCCTTGAAAAGTGAAAAACCTACTTATATTGTTGCCAATACAGGGGAGTGTACTTTTAGCAAGCCAAATCCTGTTTTAGAACCAGGTAAACATATGACGTTAACTAAAGAAGAAGTACTAAGGATAGCTGTTGAGAATAAGAAGGCTACTTTAATAGCAATTCATATGGATGCAATAAACCATTGTGGATTAACAAAAGAGGAGCTTCGCTTATTTTTAAAAGAGCAAGAAAAATCTATTCAAGATAAAATTGTAATCCCTAATGAAGGTGAAGTATTGCAGTTATAAAACAAAAAGAAGCCTTTTGGGCTTCTTTTTTTATTTTATATTTTTCTTAGTTTTTAAGAAAACATCTTCGCAACTTTCTCTGCTTTTCTACTTTCTGAATAATCGTAAAAACCTTCACCAGATTTCACTCCTAATTTACCTGCTGCAACCATGTTTACTAATAACGGACATGGAGCATACTTAGGGTTTTTAAATCCGTCATACATAACGTTTAAGATAGATAAACAAACATCTAATCCAATAAAATCAGCTAATTGTAGTGGTCCCATTGGATGTGCCATTCCTAATTTCATTACAGTATCAATTTCAGCAACACCCGCAACACCGTTGTATAATGTTTCAATACTTTCGTTAATCATTGGCATTAAAATACGGTTGGCAACAAAACCAGGGTAATCGTTTACTTCAACAGGAACTTTATTAATTTTCTTAGTTAAATCAACGGTAAAGTCCATTACTTCATCAGAAGTGTTGTATCCTCTAATAATTTCAACCAATTTCATAATTGGCACAGGGTTCATAAAGTGCATTCCAATTACTTTCTCTGGTCTATTGGTAGCTGCTGCAATTTGAGTAATTGAGATTGATGAAGTGTTGGTAGCTAAAATAGTATCTTCAGCACAAGCTTCATCTAAATCTTTAAAGATCTTAAGTTTTAAGTCAATATTTTCAGTAGCAGCCTCAACCACTAAACTAGTATTTTGCACCCCTTCTTTAATAGAAGTGTAGGTAGTAATATTGTTTAGGGTATTATTTTTATCGTCTTCAGTAATTTTTTCTTTCGCTACCATTCTGTCTAAGTTTTTAGTAATGGTTGCTAAACCTCTATCTAAGGCAGCTTGCGAAACGTCGATAAGTTGAACATTGTATCCAAATTGAGCAAACGTATGCGCAATTCCATTTCCCATGGTTCCTGCTCCAATTACGGCGATATTTTTCATGTTGTTGTGTGTTTTAATAGGAGAAATAAACTCCAATTACTTTATTATTTTGCGGATTATTATTTGAAAGTTTTAGTTGTAAACTATCATTTTCTTGAATCGGCTCCCACATTGTAGCCTTATTTCTAAAGTTTGAACTGTATATCTTATTTTCAAATTTATATTGATAATAAATTTTTTGATGATATCCCCTTCCAGCAGTTCCGTAAACAACTTTTATAGAATCAATTTGAGCATTTACTTTTGTGGTTTTACCAAAAAAGAAAGCTATGTTTCCGTAATTCCATAAAAAATACAATCCTCCAAAGAATATTATAAAGTACAATAAAGAACCAAATGCTCGAAGAGAATTCATTTTCTAAAAACAGTCTATAATCTGATGTGCTACACGTAAAGCCTCAGTACCTTGACGTAACGAAACAATAGGCGTAGTATTATTGTGAATAGCATCAGCAAACGACTCTAATTCATCTAAAATAGCATTGTTAGCTACCACTTCAGGATTGTCGTAATAAATTTGCTTTTTAACTCCTTCAGCATTTTGTAAAATCATAGCAAACTCATCAGGTTTTTCTGGTACATCTTTCATTCTAACAACTTCTGATTGCTTTTCTAAAAAGTTTACAGAGATATAAGCATCTCTTTGGAAAAAACGGCTCTTACGCATGTTTTTCATCGAAATTCTACTTGCGGTTAGGTTTGCTACACAACCATTTTCAAATTCAATACGCGCATTAGCAATATCAGGAGTTTCCGAAATTACCGATACACCACTAGCATGAACACTTTTTACTTTTGATTTTACTACCGATAAAATAATATCAATATCATGAATCATCAAATCTAAAACGACAGGTACATCTGTTCCTCTAGGATTAAATTCAGCCAAACGATGTGTTTCAATAAACATGGGCGTGTCAATTAAGTCTTTTACAGCCATGAAAGCAGGGTTAAAACGCTCTACGTGCCCAACTTGCCCACGAACATGGTGCTGGCTGGCTAAAGTTCTTATAGCTTCAGCTTCTAGTACTGTATTCGTAATAGGCTTTTCAATAAAAATATGTTTTCCTTTTTCAATGGCTTGTTTAGCACAATCAAAGTGAGAAAGCGTAGGAGTAACAATATCAACTACTTCAACAGCATCAATTAATGCTTCTACTGAATCGAATAATTTATAGCCAAACTCATCAGCTACTTTTTGTGCATTTTCTGTAAAAGGGTCATAAAACCCTACTAATTCATATTTATCTGATTGTTGTAACAAACGCAAATGGATTTTTCCTAAGTGACCTGCGCCTAAAACTCCAGCTTTTAACATAAGTGAAAGATTATTAGTTATTTGATTGGTTTGTTGAAAAAGAAACGATTTCTACAAAAAATCAACGCAAACAAAGATACACTTTTATACAGATTTATTACTACTTTTATCCTCCCGAAATTTTATAATTAGTAAGCCCCATAATGGGTATTTTAAATAAGAGATAATAGGTTTTATAATCATTTAATTAGTAATTCCTATTGGTAGCGTAATGTAAGAATGAAGGACACAACCAAACACCAAGGACTTAGAAATCAGTTAGCAAATATTTTAGAAGCAAAAGGAATTAATGATGAAAAAGTATTGAAAGCCATCAGAAAAATTCCAAGACACTTGTTTATGGATAGTAGTTTTGAAGCGCATGCGTATCAAGACAAAGCTTTTCCTATTGCTGCTGAACAAACAATCTCCCAACCGTATACGGTAGCGTTTCAATCACAAGTATTGGAAGTAAAAACAGGTGATAAAGTATTAGAAATAGGAACAGGATCTGGATACCAAACAGCAGTATTGTTAGAGTTGGACGCAATAGTGTACTCCATAGAAAGACAGCATGAGTTGTTTAAAAAAACTTCAATGTTTTTACCGAAATTAGGCTATAAACCTAAGCGGTTTATTTTTGGAGACGGTTATAAAGGATTGCCAGAAGAAGCTCCTTTTGATAAAATTATTGTAACAGCTGGAGCACCATATGTGCCTAAAGCATTATTAGGGCAGATTAAAGTAGGAGGTAGGTTGTTGATTCCTGTGGGAGATAAAGAACAAGTAATGACTTTGTTTATTAGAAAGTCACCAAAAGAATTTGAAAAGCATGAACTAGGTGGTTTCAGGTTTGTACCTATGTTAAAAAAGAAGAATTAGTTTAAGGTTTTAAGATTTCTGATATATTTTTCGCTTTTAATTAAATTCTCAACGATATCTTTGTAAGCAATCTTTATATTATTTGATTTTACATAGATTAAATTTTGGTTATTGTAATTGAAAACAGGGAGGTAAAATTTTAAATTGATACTGTCTCTCTTGGATATGTCATTTCGTTCAAAAATTTTCATTACTTTATCATTATTAAACAAAAGAGGTTTTCCATGGATTAAATCCATTATTGTGTCATTTTTTATTTTTTGATGATGGTAATAAGGCCAATAAACAAGGTTGACAATTTGTTTGTAATTTAATTTATTTTGAAAAGATTCTAAGGGGTTGATTGTGAAAGTATTTAAGCCTGTACTACAACTAACACTGTAGTCAAACTCATCTTTATGTTCAGGGAAATTAGCATTGAACCTATAATGAAAGGAGAAAATAGAATCATTAACAGGAAAGTACACGTTCCACCTATATGTCCAAATAAAGTAAGGTTTTAGTGTTTTATTCTTGAAATTGATTTCATAGATGTTTTTTTGCTTAATGATTTTTAGTTCTAAATCATTAGATATTATTTCTTCTGTCTTTAAATTGTTTTCATAAAAAGGTCCCAAATATAAGTCTGAGAAATAGCCTCTAAAAACATATAGATCTACTAAAATAAATATAATTAAAAAAGATAAAATAGTAAGCGCAAATTTTATCAACTTTTTCATATTTTTAAAAGTAACAAAAAAATCCGCCTAAAAAAGCGGATTTATTGAATTTGAATAAAGAAACATCAACTTATTCAGCGATTGCTACTTCAGTTGCATCTGCCACTACAATCTCTTGTTGATGTTGTTTTTGTTTGTTTTGATTAGTTTTTGCTAAGCCGCATGGACTAGTACTTCCACAAGAAGAAAAACCTAATAAACTAACAGTACAAATTGCAATAAATACTACTTTTTTCATCATTATTCCGTTTTATAAAAATCAAATATACATATTTCTGATTAAGTCACCAGAATTTTCCTTCTTTTCAATAACGTTGAACTCTACCATTTTATTTTGTATGTCCGTAATTAAATTCTCAGAAATAGGCTCACCATCATTCCATTCGGTAATTGATAGCCATTCTTGAATATCCTCTATTTGTTGTTCATACCTATGAGAAAGAATTTTATCAATATTATCAAAGTCTTTAAAGTCTTTAATACAAGCGTTAATAATATCATGTACTTTTTTTACTTCTTCAAAATGATTTTCTAAGATTTCATCACGAACAGCAATCACAAAACAAGGCCATGGGGTAGGGCAGTTACCAACTCTTCTAAAAGTACCATTATCTACTAATGGTTTCGTGGTAAAGTGTTCCCACATAAAATAATCGGCTTCTCCATTCGTTAAAGCATCTATTCCTCCCTGTAAATCTCCAACTACTTTAAACTGTAGTTTGTTAATATCCCAACCATTATTATGGGCATTAACAATTGCCATAAGTTGAGAGCCAGAACCAAATCGGCTAATGGCTACTGTAGCATTCTCTAAATCATCTATAGTTTTAAATTTAGAGTTGGCAGCAACATGAATTCCCCACACAAGCGGACTTTTTACAAAAGTTTGTGTAATTTTAGAAGGGTTTCCGTTAATGATATCTTTAATTATTCCTTCAGTAAGTACCAAGGCAATATCAACATCACCAGAGCGTAAAGCTTTCGCCATGGCTCCCGTACCTCCGGGGTAATCTTTCCAACGTAAGTTAATTCCTTCTTTGGTGTATTCTTTGTTTTTCAACGTGATGTACCAAGGATAATTAAAATGTTCTGGAACACCACCTATTTTTAATTTCAGCATTTATTCAACTAATTTCTCAAGAGTATATTCAATCAAATCATTTACTACTTTGTACGGATTTTCACTAAATGTTCCATTAGCTCTGTTAGCAATAATAGCATTCATGGAAGCTGCATTATGACCTAGTAGTTTAGCCAACCCATAAATAGCAGATGTTTCCATTTCAAGGTTGGTAATTCGATTGTTGTTATAGTTAAAACTATCAATCTTCTTATTTAAATCAGGATCTTGTAGGGGTAAACGTAAAACACGTCCTTGAGGTCCGTAAAATCCACCAGCAGTGGCTGTAATTCCTTTATATACCTTGTTAGACATTAATTTGTTTTCTAACATCTGTCCGTTAGAAACAATTAACGGATATGATTTTTTTACACTCCAATTGGTGTGCTTTATAAAAGCTTCTTCTATATCAGGATGTGAGATTTTATCTACTTGATACGATTGTAGCATTCCGTTTAAATCCAGTCCATGAGAACTTAATAAAAAGCTATCAACAGGAATGTCGGCGTGTAAAGAACCAGAAGTTCCAATTCTTGTAATGTTTAATTGTGTATGCTTTTCTTTAGCTTGACGCGTGTTTAAGTCAATATTAACTAAGGCATCTAACTCGTTTAAAACAATATCAATATTATCAGGACCTATTCCTGTAGAAATTACAGAAATTCTCTTTCCTTTATAGGTACCAGTAGTGGTTTTAAATTCTCTTTTTTGGGTGCTAAACTCTATAGTATCAAAGTGTTTGGTAACTTTATCGACGCGATATTGGTCTCCAACAAAAATGATATCGGTAGCAATATGCTCAGGTCTTAAATTCAAATGGTAAATACTACCATCTGGATTTAAGATGAGCTCAGAATGTTGTATACTCATTTACGATGTAATTTTTAACAGCTTATCAGTAGAGTTTACATAGAGATAGCTGTATTTTTTTGCGCCACCAAGATACGAAAAATCAGAACGAATTTTAGCATAATAGTTTGTTTGGTTTTGCAGTACTTTTTTGCCTGTTTTACTGAGTTTTACAGGATCAAATGAGGTGAAAAGCTTTTTGAGGTTTTCAAGTTTGTTAACGTATTGAATGTCACCAAATCCGTAGTTCTCTTGATGAGTTAAAAGGTTGGCTATAAATTCGTTTTGGGTAGCAAAAGTATGCTCGTTCGCAGCTTTTAAAATATTATTTTCTATATGATTTAATCCATTTTCAATAGAAGGGAAGCGAAGTAAATGCGCTTTGATCGCTTTTTCTAAATATACAAAAGGAGATTGTGGATTAAATTTATGTGCATTTTCAAGCGCTAACGGACTGTCTGAGCAATATAGCTGCCATATATAGTCAGCATACTCTATGTCGTCTTGAGAAAGTGCTATTTTATTTTTAAAGTGCTCTTTTAATTGGTTGTCAGATAGTTCACCTAAGCCATATAATTTTTTAGAGTCATCTATTTTACCACTAGTAACTAAAGATATTTTATGGTTTTTGCGGTATCTTTTTAGCCAGCTTATTACGGCTAACATGTTTACTTGACAAAACAAATCATATTCAAACCACAAAACAATTTCTTCTTGTTGTTTTTGGTTACAAAGGTTACGATATTCTTTAAGGGTATAATCTATAAACTTCTTCTTCGTAACTTTATAGGTAGTTTTTAAAAAGTCAAAGCGGGTTTTCCAAAAGTCTTCACTACCTACGTCTACTGATGTTTTTCCTTCACACAACATTTCACGCCACGTAATAATATCACCTTCAATATTTAATTTTTGAAGTCTTTGAGTTGTGACGTCTCCATTGGTTATGTGTAATAAAGAATGTTTCATGATTTTTAGGGAATTGGTTGATTTCTTTATTTATATAAAATAAACGGTTTATTTTATACGTTATTATTTATTAATTGATATTTAACACTTTACAAAAGTTGTAAATATAAAAAAAATGTCGAAGAATAAAATTCCCGACATTTTTGCTTATCCACCAACGCGTTTTACGTTGAATCCTTTATCTTTTAAAAGTTGCATTATAGTATCTCTATAATCTCCTTGAATTATGATTTTATCATCTTTAAAACTACCACCAACACTTAGTTTAGTTTTAATTTCTTTAGCAAGTTTTTTAAAATCTTGGGTAGCTCCATTATAACCGTCTATTATAGTTACAGGTTTCCCTTTACGTTTTTCATACTTACAAAGAATAGGTTCATCTTGTAACCAAACATCAGGCTTTTTTTCTTCAGGTTTTTCTTCAAACTGATGATCTGGGAATAAATTTTTTAATTGATCTTGTAAATCCATTAAATTTATTTTTTCAATCCTAATTCGCGTAAACGTTCGTCTAAAAATTCACCTGCAGTAATGTCTTCAAATTGCTTTGGGTTGTTTTCATCAATACAATTATCTAACACGTCTAATTTCATATCAGAAACAGGATGCATGAAAAAAGGAATTGAATAACGAGATGTTCCCCATAATTCTTTAGGAGGATTAGTTACACGGTGAATTGTTGACTTTAATTTATTGTTGCTATGACGTGATAGCATATCACCTACATTAATCATTAATTCGTCATCTTCCGCTATAGCATCAATCCAGTCTCCTTTGTGGTTTTGTACTTGTAGTCCTTTTCCTTGAGCTCCCATTAATAAGGTAATTAAGTTAATATCACCATGAGCAGCAGCCCTTACAGCTCCTTTAGGTTCTGTAGTAATAGGAGGGTAGTGAATTGGACGTAAAATACTATTTCCATTTTTAATGTAGTTGTCAAAATACGTTTCTTCTAAGCCTAAGTGTAGGGCCAATGAGCGCAACACGTATTTAGCTGTTTTTTCTAACATTTGGTAAGCTTCTTTACCTACCTTGTTAAATTCAGGTAATTCTTCAACGATTACATTTTTTGGGTATTCTTTTGCGTATTTCGAATCTGTATCAACATACTGACCAAAGTGCCAAAACTCTTTTAAATCTCCTTCTTTTTTTCCTTTAGCACTTTCTTTACCAAATGAAACATATCCTCTTTGACCACCAATACCTGGAATTTCATATTTTTCTTTTACATCTGTAGGTAAATCAAAAAACTTCTTGATTTCAGCATATAAGTTATCCACTAATTCATCATCTAAAAAGTGCCCTTTTAATGCTACAAATCCTATATTCTCGTAAGCGTCACCAATTTCATTGATGAATTTTTGTTTTCTTTCAGCATCGTCCGATAAAAAATCTGCTAAGTTTACGCTTGGAATTTTATTCATTGTTAATAAGTTTTATTATTCAGGCAGTAAAGTTAGTGAAATCAAGCGTATGCTGATAATTTATTTATTAACAAAAGGGATTAAGTACGATATTGTATAGTTAAATCCGAAGCCTGTACTGCTTTCAAAAACACGATTAAAACCGGGGGTGTATAGTGTTTTAAAGCCTTTTTGATCGTCAACACTTAACATTATTTTATACGAAAAGCTAAAACCTATAAACAAGTTTTTAAAGGTTTCTGCTTTTATACCTAACTGTAATTCAGTCCAATGAGCGGTTAGCCCGTCATCAGACATAGGTGTTGTAATTGGGTTTGATGGAAAATAAGGAGGTAAGTTTTCGGTACCCGAAGAAACATTGGGTTGGTAGCTATTTAAGGTATGATCAAATATGGCAAAACCGTAACGCATACCCACATAAATTTCGTTATTCATGTCTAACCAATTCTCGTAAGCATTGTAATTTGCTCCAAGTCTAATATAACTCCCTTTCGAAGATGAAGAAGAAAAGTCTTCATAAGTGGTTTCATCTTCAAAACCTAATTCAGTAGCGATATACCATTTTTTAGATACTCTGTAATCACCCACTAATTCGAGACCACTATAACTTTTATCAATAATAGCAAGACCAGGTTTACTAATATCTAATCCGATACGTAAGCCATATCCTGTTTTATAGGTAATGGTATCTTTTTTTTCTTTGGTTTCTTCTTTAGATGTATTTATTTGTGAGTATCCGTTGACAAATACAAAAACGAAACATAGACTAATGAAATACTTGTACATGGGCGCTAGCTTGATTGTCGATTAATGGAATTTCTGTAGTAGATAAACTGTCTATCCAACCAGTATGGTTTAAGGTAGCATTTTCAAAAATAACTCTGAAACCACAAGAGCGAGATACAAAATCTTCCTTAGGGTTGTACTCTATAGTAAGCGTGGCTGTTTGGTTATTGGCCATAGTACCATCTACATTATTCATTTTTAATGTATATACTGTTTTTTGAGACAAACTGTTTAACGGAATAGCAATGCTGTCTGCTGTTCTATTGGTAAAAAGACTGTCAGTTTTTCCTTCTGCAATTACAGATAAGCGTTCTACATTTTTTACATTATTGGTTTCGATTTTATCATAAAAGCGTAGTACTAAATTAGGAGTCACAGGATTTTGTGTACAGAAATCATCTTTTTCACAGGCTGTTAAACCTGCTATAAGTATGAATAGAGCAATGTATTTTTTCATGTAATTGTTTATCTGTTTAGTTGTTTATGGGTTTAGTTGTTTATCTGTTTATGCGTTTAGTTGTTTATGCGTTAAGTTGAGATTTTCTTAATGCGTTTAACATATTGGTTATCTTTTCTAACTTTTTTCTGACTAAAATATAATCTTTTTCAGAAATATAGTTTAGTTCTCTTGAGATTATGAGTTGATTTAACACTTCCATTGCTGAACTATAAGAAATAGTAATAAAACGTGCTTTATCTTTATTACTTTTTCGTGCTGTACCTTCTGCTAAGTTAGAGGCTATTGAAACTGTAGCTCTTCTAAGTTGTGAGATTAATCCGAATTTTTCATTTATGGGAAAGCTATTAGTTAAACTATATATATTTTTAGTTAGTGAGATACTTTCTCTCCAAACTTCTAATTTTTCAAAAGAATAAATTTTCATAGCAAATAAACTTTTAAACAATTAAATGAATTAACTCAACCATATTACTTCTCAAACAAAACTACCGTTTCTATATGTGATGTATGTGGAAATTGATCTACTAAACTAATCTTTTTTAATTGATACCCGTT
Organism: Tenacibaculum sp. FZY0031; assembly: GCF_036350695.1. NCBI lineage: Bacteria > Pseudomonadati > Bacteroidota > Flavobacteriia > Flavobacteriales > Flavobacteriaceae > Tenacibaculum > Tenacibaculum sp. FZY0031. The sequence goes on along the minus strand of NZ_JAZDVY010000005.1, from coordinate 41,451 downwards.
TTTCATCAACTCTTCAGTATCACGAGCTTGCGTTGCTGGGTTACAAGATACATAAACCATTCTATCTGCGTTTAAGTTTATGATTTTCTTAAGCGTTTTTGGCGCAATTCCTGCACGCGCTGGATCTAAAATAATGGTTCTTATTTTGTTTTTATATTGTGGATGTTCATTTAAAAACTTTCCTACATCAGCTGCATAAAATTGTAAACCTTCAATATTGTTTCGTTCTGCATTCTTTTTAGCATCTTCAATAGCAGAAGCCACAATATCTACACCTACAATTTTAGTGTTATTCGACTTTGAAGCAATAATTTGCCCAATAGTTCCAGTACCACAGAATAAATCCATGACTACGGTATTGTCAATTGCATCTTTGTTTTCTAACGCATAATCAACTACTTTGGTATATAGTTTTTCGGCAGATTTAGGATTGGTTTGAAAAAAGCTTTTCATGCTGATTTCAAAATTTAAGCCTAATAATTCTTCTACAATCTTATCTTTTCCGTATACCAACTTCACACTTCCAGAGGTAGCAATAGTTCTATCACCAGTTTCGTCATTAATAGTGTGTAACAAACCAGCTACTCTATCGCCAAAAAGTTCTACTAAATAGTTGGCGAATTCTTTTAAATCAAATTTTGATAACTCGTGAGAAGTGGTTACTAAGTTGAATAATAGTTCGTTGGTTTTGTATGATTTTCGTACCACAAAATACCTAAAAAAACCTTCTTTTTTAGGTCCGTGCCAAGGAGCTAAACCAGTTTTTTTACAGTATTCTCTAATGTTTTTGATGTTATCTTCAACTTGTTTGCCAAATAAACCAGAATCTTTTTCAAGATTATCTCCCATCCACCAAACACCACGACGTTTAAAACCTAAGGTAAACTCATCTATATCGGTTTTATTTTCGCGATCGTAACCAATGGCAGAGAATCCGTATTCCATTTTATTTCTGTAATGGAATACATTAGGAGAAGCGATAAATTCATCAAACAAATCTTCAATATTTTCAACTTTACCAATGCGTTTAAATAAAGATAAAGTACTTTCTTGCTTGTATTGGTGTTGTAAATCAATAGGTAATTGAATGTACGGTGCTCCAGGAATATCTTGATAAGGAACAGTTACTTCATCATCAGAATGTTTTAAAACATCAATTAACTTACACTCGGCATATTTTTTCTTTGATTTGTCTACACGTGCTTTTACTAACTGTCCTGGTAAAGTGTTAGGAACAAAAACGACAAAAACACCTTCTTCTGAACGTATTCTTCCAATCCCTTTTCCGCCGAAGGCATAATCTTCAATTAAAATTTCAATGATTTGTCCTCTTTTTACAAATTTATTTCGTTCTCTTCTTGGCATTCTATACTGTGATTTATAGTGTGCAAAATTAGGAAAAGATATGGTTTGTGTAACTTTAAACTCAAACATTAATTCTTATTTTTAATAGAAAATTGAACCTTTTTATTTTTTCTACGTCTATGAGGTGTAATCAATTATGAAAAACTTGGAAAATATAACCGACACAGAATTGGTTTTAGCATATCAATCAGGAAACAAAAAGGCACTCAATGCTCTGGTTAAAAAATGGCATTTACAGTTTTGCAAATTTGCTTTTTGGATGGTGAAAGATGCTGATGTTGCTAAAGATATAGCACAAGAGAGTTGGAAGGTGATTTTTGGAAAACTCAAGGATTTGAAAGATCCAACAAAGTTTAAATCGTGGGCAATAAGTATTGTAAATCGAAAATCGATAGATTATTTACGCTCAAATCAAAGAAGAACTAAAAGCTTAAAAAAATATCATCAAGAGCAATTTAGGGTAAATCTTAGCGAAGATAATGGTGATATTACTATTTATAAGGAAAAAATAAAAGAGGCAATAGAAGTGCTTCCTAAAAATCAAAAAATAGTTATCGAGCTTTTTTATAAACAATGTTATTCTTTAAAAGAGATAGCAGAGTTGTTAAACATATCAGTAGGAACAGCGAAATCAAGGTTGTTTCATGCAAGAGAGAAGTTAAAACTAATTATTAAAAAATAGAAATCATGAGTAAATTAGAAGATATTGATGCATTAATAAAAGAAACATTATCAGAAGAAGAAGCAAAGTTTTATGATGAACTAGAAGAACAAAATGTTTTAGAAATGGTAGGAGGGTTGTTTGAAGGAAAAAATAAATGGATTATGTATATGATGAATGTTGTTACCTTGGTGTTTTTTGGGTTGTTTATTTATTGTATTGTGCATTTTTTTCAGGCTGAAGAAACTAAAGAGTTACTTAAATGGGCAACAGGTACTATAGTTTTTTTAGTAGGGGTAAGCATGTTAAAGATTTTTGCTTGGATGCAAATGGATAAAAAAGCAATTATTAGAGAAGTAAAAAGGTTAGAGTTGCAAGTGTCTTCGTTGTCTAGTAAAGTATAGACGGTTAGAGTTTATATAAGTAAAAAGACTACTCTAAAAGAGTAGTCTTTAAATCTTGTTGTGAAGGCTTTTTATTGGCCTGCTTCTTTTTTAGCTTCTTTTATCATTTGTTCGTTTGCAACAATAGCAAACTCAACACGTCTGTTTTTGCTTCTTCCTTCAGCAGTATCGTTCGTAGCAATAGGATCTTTAACTCCTAGTCCTTTAGTTTCAAAACGACTGTTGTTCAGCCCTTTGTTAGCTAAGTAGTTTTTTACTGAATTGGCTCTTTTTTCTGAAAGTTTTTGGTTGTAATCAACAGCACCTGTACTATCTGTATACCCATAAATTACAATATCAGTGTTCTCATAATCTTTAAATACAGGAACTAACTTATCTAAGTTAGCTTGTGCTGTAGCTGTTAAAGTCGCTTTGTTAGTAGCAAAACGAACAGCATTTTCACCTAAAGTAAGTTTAATACCTTCACCAACTCTTTCTACTTCTGCACCTGGTAAAGCTTCTTCAATTTCACGAGCTTGTTTGTCCATTTGGTTACCAATTACACCACCTGCAACACCACCTACAACACCTCCTAAAATGGCACCTAATTCAGAGTTGTTTTTACTTCCTACATTGTTACCTATTACAGCACCTATTACAGCACCAGCAGCTGTACCAATGGCAGCTCCTTTTTGAGTGTTGTTCGCATTTTGAACAGATTTACAAGAAGTAAAAATAGTTCCTGCTATAAATAAGATTGATAAACTATAAATGATTGATTTTTTCATAATGTCTTTGTTAATTATTGTCTTTGAAATGAGTAAGTTATGTCTTTTAGTTGTCCTGCAACGTTCACTTGATCAATTAAATCAAAACTAGTTTCGGTAATGTTACGTACGCTTAAAATATATCCAGCATTAACGTCTTTAGCTTTGTGATTATTAATAATTTTTAATACAAAATTACCATCTGTATTCACATACCAAGTAATGGGTGAGCTGAAGTCTTTACATTCTGTACTAGGGGTATTTAAACTCATTTCTCCTTTGTTGTTGTTTGAAACAAAACTCCAGTTACTACCAATAAAACAACTCGAATCTTCTAAGTTAAAAGAATTGACTTTTAAGTAGTCGGAACCTGAGAAATTAACCGCAGTAATAGTCCAGTTTCCTTTTAACATTCGCTCAGTTTTATTGTCAAGTTTGGTGTTCGTTACAGAAGTAGATTTACACCCTATAACCGCAAAAATTAATAGGCATATGATTGAAAGTTTTTTCATAATTAAAAGTTTAGTGTTTTTTATTTAGACCCAAAGCTACGAACAAAGTCACTAAATATTTAACTCATTACAATTTTTGTTGTGCTCATTTATTTATTAATTTGCACCTTTTTAGGGATGATTTCTTTCCCACGCTGAATTTTCGAGCTTTCGAAAGGATAAAGGTAGACAAGGAATGGTTATTTTATTCACATATTAAAAAATATTAAAATGGCTGTTTTAGACCAATTAACTTCGCAACAAGCGATTGACTTAGAAAACAAATACGGAGCGCATAACTATCATCCATTACCAGTAGTATTAAGTAAAGGAGAGGGAGTATATGTATGGGACGTTGAAGGAAAAAAATATTATGATTTTTTATCAGCGTATTCTGCGGTAAACCAAGGGCATTGCCACCCAAAAATAGTGGGAGCTATGGTAAACCAAGCGCAAACATTAACATTAACGTCTCGTGCTTTTTATAACGATATGTTAGGGAAGTATGAAAAGTTTGCAACTGAATACTTTGGTTTTGATAAATTATTACCAATGAATACAGGTGCTGAAGCTGTTGAGACTGCCTTAAAGATTTGTAGAAAGTGGGCATATGAAGTAAAAGGAATCAATGAAAATGAGGCCCAAATTATTGTTTGTAAGAATAACTTCCACGGAAGAACAACTACCATTATTTCATTTTCAAATGACCCGGTAGCACGTAAGAATTTTGGACCATTTACTGACGGATTTATCAAAATTGAGTACAATAACTTACAAGCTTTAGAAGAAGCCTTAGAAAACAACGATAATATTGCTGGTTTTATGGCGGAACCTATTCAGGGTGAAGCAGGAGTTTATGTGCCTTCTGAAGGGTATTTAGCAGCAGCGAAAGCCTTATGTGAAAAGCATAATGTATTATTTATTGCTGATGAAGTACAAACAGGTATTGCACGTACAGGTCAGTTATTAGCAGTAAACCATGAAAATGTACAGCCAGATATTTTAATTTTAGGTAAAGCATTAAGTGGAGGTGCGTATCCAGTATCTGCAGTATTGGCAAATGATAGCATTATGAATGTGATTAGACCTGGTAACCACGGTTCTACTTTTGGAGGAAATCCTGTTGCGGCAGCAGTAGCAATTGCAGCTTTAGAGGTAGTTAAAGATGAAAAATTAGCGGAGAATGCTGAGCGTTTAGGTAAAATCTTTAGAGAAGAGTTAGCTGAGTTTGCTAAAGAAAACGAGTTAGTAACGTTAGTACGTGGTAAAGGATTGTTAAATGCTGTGGTAATTAACGATACTGAAGATAGCTCAACTGCTTGGGATATTTGTATGAAGTTACGCGATAACGGATTATTAGCAAAACCAACACACGGAAACATCATTCGTTTTGCACCACCATTAGTAATGAATGAAGAGCAATTAAGAGACTGTATTAATATTATTAAGAAGACTATTACTGAGTTTAAAAAATAAGCTTACAGCATTGTATATAAATAAAGGAACGATTTAATCGTTCCTTTTTTTGTTGTTATTTATTAGTTTTTAATTACTAAAATATGAAACTAACATTTTTCTAAATGTTATTAAAAATGTTTAATAGCAAGTTAGGTATTTTTCTGTACACTTTTTAAGTTGATAATTTTTTGGTGTACAAGTGCTGTACACTATTTTTTTTATCAAATTTTTTAGTGTACAAGTGTTGTACACTTTTTAAGTTGGTAATTTTTTTGGTGTACAACAACATAATTAGTTAGCCATTTCATAAATGTTTAAGTGTCTTTTTAAAATTCCAGAAGGGGTGTTTTTGGTTTCATCAAAAATTCGAGTGTCTCCAAAAAGAATAAAGCTTTCTTTGGCTCTAGAAACTGCTACATTTAACATGTTAGGTTTGTTGTCTTTTTCAAAAAACATGGTTCCTTCATCATCATTAGAGTATACAGAACTGAACAAGATAATGTTTCGTTCTGCTCCTTGTAAAGCGTGCACGGTACCTAGCTTAATGTCGCTAACTTTATAACCCGCATCGGTTAAGGCTTTAGATAATTCTCCTTTCTGACTTGCAAAAGGAGTAATAATTCCTAAAACAGGTTCAATAGCATCTACATCGTATGCTTCTTGAATGGTTTCTTTATTTTGTTGTAACCAAGAAATAATAGCTTTTACTTCACTCATATTTTGACGACTGTTGTATTTGCGCTCACTAACTCCTTCTATATGATATGCCATCATTGATGGAAATGCCTGATTTTCTTTAGCTTTTCCTTTCATAGGTTTTAAAATACCATCGTAGGCCAATTCGTTACAAAAACTAATAATTTCATCATTACATCGTCTATGTTCCAATAAAACTAATCCTTGTTCTTTTTTTGCGGGTAATGGCGTTTCAAATTCGCAGGCATTTTGAGCCATTTTCATAATACTTCCGCTAGAAGCTAAAAAACCTAATTCGTCTAGATGCGCGTCATTTTGGTTTTCAATAATATCAAGACTTGTTAAGTTTCCTTGGTCAATTTTTTTAGGAATAGACCAAATAGGTTCAATTTGTTGTAAATCACCTACTACAAAAGCTTTTTGGGTTAATGAAAATACAGGGATGCTTACTTCTGGAGTAACCTGACCTGCTTCATCAATAATTAACAAATCTAAAAAGTTGTATAGCGGTAAGTATTCAAAAATAGGTTTTCCGTTTTCGTTTTCTCCTTGAAATTGACTGTATAAAAAGTGACTTGGTGCTGTATAAAAAGTAGCTACAAAGCAAGGAGTAAGCATCGCTCTTCGTTTCCATTTTGCTTTAATAGCATATTCTCCTGTTCCTTTTTCGGTGTTCTCTTCTAACATTTCTCTGGTTTCTAGTAACCAGCGCGCTTCCCAATAATGGGTTGCTAATAAGAATGCTTTATGACGTAAATCAATATCTAACTCATCGTAAAAGAAACGCTGGGTTGCATCGTTAGTTTTAATTTTTTCATATTCATACGCCCACATTTGTTCTTCTGAAACAAAAGGAAATCCTTTAATATTGTTTTCATACTTCCAATTTTTTAGGCTTAAATGTGATTGCAGTAGCAGGTTTACATTGTTGGTACATTCTTTTATATATGCTGCCGCTTTTTTAGCATCCAACAGTGTTTCTGCTGTAGCTTTAAAAATATGTTCAGCATTTCTTGTTTCAAACGCAGCTTCATCAATAAAATAGTGTTTTACTTTATTAATAAAATCAGTGTCTTTTGTCGATGTTTTTAAATCGTTTAAAACAGTTCTCCATTCTTGTAGTTTGGAGATTTTAAATGTACTTTTTTGAACAAAATCTTCTTCGTGTACAAGTATGCTGTTAATGTAATTTACAGCATTTATATAGTTTCTAGAGAAATCAACACCATCGGCTAAAATAGTTTGAATACCCATAATTTCTTCTTGTAGATGGTTACACACATCGTCAAGTGAATTTGTTTGGGTATTGAAATACTGACAGTAGTTTGTTAAAAAATAGTATTCTGCTTCAGAGATATATTTTTCATTCTCCAGATTACAAAGTGTTCCTTCATGACCAAATAGGTTTCCTTTTAAATAATTGATATTGGCTAGTTTCTTCTCACTTTTTGAACTGGAAGGGAGGTAGGTTGCATATCCGTTAAAATCAGGAATCCAACGGTTGGCTAATTCTCCCATGGTACTTTCAGAGTTGATAAAGCTATCAATAATATTGGTTACTGCTTGGTTGTTGTTAGAACAAGCTAAGATAATCGGTGCTTCTTCACCGTTAATAGCGGCTTTTACAAACTCGGTAGCAACCAAGCTTTGCAATAGGGTAGTTTTTCCAGTTCCTGGAGGTCCGTTTACAGCGGTAACTGCATTTTCTTCGGCTACTAAATACGATAGTAATGTTTTTCGCTGACTAACAGAAAGCGGGAATTTATTCGACATTTGTCCTAAATGCAAATGATTGTAAACTAAGAATCCATTATCGGTAATGGCTTCTTGTCGCTCTCTAGTATATGGATTGATGATTTTGGAGAGTACGGGTAATTCATCCGTGTTTTTAAGTAGGTTTTCGTACAGAAATAAAATACTTTTTGCGGTAGAAATTTTAGAACTTAATGCGAAATAAGTAAGCTCATATTGTGTGGTATAGCGTTCTACTTGGTAGCGATATAGATTGCTAAAAGTTATCGCAGAAAATACTTCGTTAATATAGTTCCAGTATTCATCCCAAGGTATAGGTTCTTCGCTATTTTCAAAATCGGGAGCGTCTAGGTCTTTGGCATCTAAAACGGTGTCGATAGAAGAGAAGATAAAATCATTCTTAATATCTGCCATAGGAGTTAGATAGTTACGAACAATTAAAGGAAAGCCATCTTTTGGAGCCGATAATTGTCCTGAACGATTTACAATAGCACTAATCCAAAAAGGATGAATAGTACGTTGTTTGAATTTAGTGTTGTCGGTTTGATATACTAAATGAAAAGGTGCTATTAATAGTTTAGTTTCTTCTACTTTATGCCATTTAGGGTTGTCTTTTTTAGTAATTCCTTTTAACCGATTAATTCTACGTTCTTCAACATCTAGCAGTTGATTTGCTTGTTTAGAGTTGATGAGTGCGTTACTTAAATCGGATGATTTTTGATGAAAAAGGTTTTTTATTTTACTAATGTCGATAGCTAGGTTTTCACTATCAGATAAGCTGTTTTTATAATATTGTAACCAGTTTTTTTCGTCGTTCATAGTTGTTCTCGTACCCTTGAAATGTGATTTTTCTGTAAGAAAGGGTGCGAAAATACTATATTCAACGGGTGAAAAAATAGTTTTTGTTAGCTTTTTATTAACGAAAAAAGAGGAGAGAGGATAGTGGGTTTGTTTTCAGTAAATTAAAAATTGTTGTTAAGATGTTGTTTTACACTATGCATAGTTTTTCCATAAATATAGCTAGTTTAACTACGAGAGTTTATAATAAAATTTAAGTAGTAAAAAAAAAGGTGTTTATATAATTTAATTTATTATATTCGTAACCAAATGGAAAGTAATCGTTTAAAAAATAGCATTGCATATTTATTTCTTGTCCTGTTTCTATCAATGAAAGTAGGCGGGTTGCACGTGCTATCCCATACAGACGATAAAGACCATACATCACACTGTACTATATGTGATCATACAGTTGCAAGTGATTTAACTCCGTTAGTTACTCCTGATACTCTAGATTTTTCGGTAGAAAACACCGAGCACGTTGTTCAGAGAGAAGTAATTAAAAGTTATAATTTTATTATTTCAGGTACTATTACTGCGGAGCAACTTTTTTCTAGACCTCCACCTTTTTTAGTGTAAGAGTTTTTATTTTTACATTTAATCTTTCTTATTAATGTTTTTTTATTCAAGTATTTGAGCAGTTATAGAATATTAGCTTAAATAGTGCTTGTAATGAATATGAGATACGTTGTTGTGATGTCTCAGTTTTAAAGAGGAGAAAAATACAAGCTTAAAAGCTCTTACCACCACTTTGTTTTTATTTTAATAACCTATTTTCTTTATAGCTTTAAAGGAATAGCTCATAGTATATTTAGATGTAGGATTATCATCTAAAACATATTACAGCAGCTTAGATGTCTTTACATGTTTTTAAGGGTTTTACAACAGTTATAGACATTAGATAATATAAGAGAGAGAAAGCCTCCTAAATATACTAGAGCATAGGTTATTACTAAAATTTAAATTTCAAAAGAATCTTTACAGAAATCTTTTAGTTTTTCAAAAGACTAAGTCTCATTTTGAAAAGCCTAGGAATTCTATTGGATTTATGTACCATAATATTAAAGAAGTTGCAACAAAGGGGATGCTGAAAACCTTATAGAATAGAGTAGGCCAAACTTTAAAATTTTTAATTATGAAAACCAAAGAATCAATGATTTCAGAAATTTTAGCTGATAAGTCTAAGCAAGCAGCTGGAACTACACATTGTAGTAATTGTGGACACTGTGTTAACACTTTATAGTCTGCAAATTTATTGCGGTAGGAATTTATCCTACCGCTTTTTAAAAAGTAAAAACAATTAAATATAATGGAAGGAAAAGTTACAGAAGAACAATTAGATAAACTCCTAACTTTTAGTGATGAAAATGTAATATCTAGGTTTTTAGATATGTATGATGTTACAGAAACTGAAGCTGAAGATATATTAATGGAAACGTTGAAGTTTTTGTATATAAGTCAAATTCCAGGAGTCTTCATTCCAGATGATTTATTAATTATAGATGAAATGTGGCACAACCTTATACTGTTTACACCACTTTACCATAAGTTTAGTAAAGAATACTTAAACACCCCTTACTTTCATCATCTTCCTGCAACTAAAAAAGAAAAAGATGAAAGAAGTGAGGCTATGAGAATTGCACCAGATGAAGCAAAAGAAAAGTACCTCAAGAAATTGGAATTTTTGTTGTCTACAACCTACGATTATTTTGGAGAAGAAACCATGGTAAAATGGTTTAAAGTATATCCTCAAAAATACAGCAAAGAAAATATTAAAAAATTGAAAAAATAAGGATGAGCATTTTTCCCAAAAGAACCATTCAAGGTAAAACCGTTACCATACACTGGAATTTTAATACAGCACACTTAAAAGGTAAACACTTATGCCCATTGGTAAAAATAGGAGTAAAAGATCCTAAAGGTAATGTAACAATGCTTTTTGAAAATCATGTTGTTGCTTTTCCAGAAGAAAATGAAAATAAGGAAGAAGTACCACAAAAATTAAAATATTTAAACAAAAACACTCCGCTTTTAGTGTTGGCTTCATATTTAGAAGGAGCTTGTAAACGTGAAAAACTTGTAGAAATTCTTACAAATATACAGGCGGGTCGCCATTATTATTTTACATATAATATACCCGATAATGCTCCTTTAGGAAAATATACTCTCGTATCTGAGGTACATAATAACGGAAATATAAAGTACTCAAAAACTCACTTAGACGATCATTTTTGGGTAGAAAAAGTTTCGCTAATCAATGTAAAAAAAGAAGAAAAAATAGCAATGGTTTACAATCATTCAGAAGAGAAAACTCCAGTAAAAACAGTAAGGTGCTTTATCAACTCTGAAGGTTGTATGAAAACAGAAATGGAAGCTTTTGAAATGAATCCAAATGAAACAAAATCACTTTCAATTTCAACAGGAAAAACTTTTTTACTCTACAATGAAGAACGAGAAATAGTGCCTTTATTAGAAGAGAACCCCGCACACTTAATAAAGAATCACGAAATACTATTAGTTAGTAAATCACCAGAACTTAATTATCTCATGAAAAAGGATACTGATGAAGCTTTTTCTCTTAGATCAGAAGCAAAAGAATTATGGGATAAAGCTGACGGATTACTCACTAAAAACAGTTTATCAAAAAAAGAATTAGAGGTATTTAAAGAAATGGAAGCAGAAGGACTGATAAAGCAAGTAAGGTTATAATGGCTAAAAATTATTTTAAATCAGAGATGTTATACTTTGAAAAAGTAGGAAGTAAAAAAGTTATATGCATACTATTTTTTAGCCTGTTAACAAGTAGTTTTTTGTATTCGCAAACAGTAAAAGTTTCAGGAGTAGTAACTGACAATTTAGGAATTCCTTTATTTCAGTCTCATCTCCAAATACAAGAACTTAATAAAAATGCAGTAACCAATGAGGACGGGAAATTTACATTTAAAAAGATTCCGAAAGGAAAATATAGCTTAAAAGTATCTTATATAGGTTTTAAAACAAATTACCAGACGATAGATGTTTTAGATGAAAAAACGAATATAAAACTTACGATTCAATTAAAGCCTGAGCAAAATCAGCTAAATGAGGTAACTCTTGAAGGAAAATCAACAGTTCAAAGATTAAGGGAGAGTACAGCTAACGTGTCAGTTTTACAAATGGAAAAGTTTCGAGAGAGGAACATTAATACAAGTGATATTGTAAAACAAATTTCAGGGGTAAATGTACGACAAACAGGAGGCTTTGGTAGTGATGCAAAAATCTATGTAAATGGGATGACTGGAAAATCGGTGCCCTTTTTTCTAGATGGAATTCCTTTATCATATTTTGGAGCGGGATTAGGGTTAAATGTATTGCCTTCAAACTTAATAGAACAAATTGAAGTTTATAAGGGAGTTGTACCTGTAGACTTAGGAGCAGATGCTCTTGGAGGAGCGATTAATATAGTTCCTAGAAAATCATATTCAGATTATTTAGATGTTTCCTATTCAGCAGGATCGTTTAATAGCCATAAAATGAGCGTAAATGCGCAATTGATGAGTTCAGACAATCAATGGATGTTTGGGGTAAATTCATTTTTTAATCACTCTGACAATAGCTATAAAGTAGATGTTGAAATACCAAACGAACAAGGAAACCCAAAACCAGCAAGAGTTAAACGCTTTCACGATAAATACTCTAACCATCTTTTAAACATTTATGCAGGAGTTTTAGATAAAAAGTATGCAGATCGATTGGTTCTCAGTGCGCGTTATTCAGGACTTGACGATGATATACAGCACAATGCTATTATGGCTCAACCTTATGGGGAAGCCACTTATAGTGAATCAACCGTTGGAACTTCTTTAGAATATGAAAAAAAGAATATTTTAAAGAAAATGAACATGAAATGGTATAGTGCTTATAACCGTACCAGAGGACATTTTATTGATACTACCCTGAATGCCTATACTTGGGATGGTAAAATATATCGTAAACGGACAGATGGTGGGGAAATTTCTACCTCACGAAATTCTTTAAAATTAACCTCTCAAAGTGTTTTAAATCGAGTTAATTTAAACTACCATCCTTGGAAAAAAGGAAAGTTTACGTTGAATCTTTTTTCATCTTGGTTCAGAAGAGTAGGAGAAGACCCAATTGCGGCTGAGTTTTATGGAGAAGACTTTTTTAAGAATCCAACCCAACTTTTTAAAAATGCTTTAGGAATAGCTTATGAGCACCGTTTTTCAAAAAAATTAACGAGTTATACAGCAGCAAAACATTTTTGGTTAGATGCGGATGGGTATGAAATAAAAAACCTTGATTTTGTTCCTAACCAGCAAGAAACATCAAATTTTGGATTTTTACAATCGCTTCGTTACCATCTTACAAAATCTTTTTTAGTAAAGTCTTCTTACGAGTATGCTACGAGACTTCCTGATGAAGTGGAGCTTTTTGGAGACTTTACCTTAATAAAATCCAATCCATTTTTAGAGCCAGAACAAAGTCATAATCTTAATTTAGGTTTTCAGCTAAAAACAAAAAAGGTTAATTGGGATACGAATCTTTTTTATCGAGGAACAAACAATGTTATTTGGTTGCGAACCTCACAGTTTTATTCCCAATATCAAAATTTACTAAAATCACGTACGCTTGGGGTTGATATGGAGCTGCACTATCGTCCGGTTGATTTTCTTGATATAAAAACAAATGCTACTTATCAAGATTTACGAAATCGTTCACCGAAAAGTATTACTGGTGCTGTGGATAATCGTTATTTTAATGCAAGACTACCTAACATTCCTTATTTTTTTGGAAATGCAGAAGTACGTTATCACAAAGAAAATTTCTTGCACACAAAAAATACTATTTCAGCATGGTGGTCTGCAAACTACGTAAATGAATTTTATCTGTTTTGGGCTGTAGATGGTAATAAAGATTTAAAAAACACCATTCCATCTCAATTTACTCAAAATTTAGGGATTACTCTTTCTCGTCCAGAAAATAGATGGACGGTTACTGCCGAAGCAACCAATATATGTAACGAAAAAGTATTCGATAACTTTAGTGTACAACGTCCTGGAAGAGCATTTTATATAACACTTAGAACATTTATAAATTAAAAATAAACATCAATAAATAAAAAATGAAAACACAATTCGTAAAAAAAATAAGTTTAGTATCACTTTACACATTTGTATTAGTTTTTACATTCATAGGGTGTAGTAGCGATGATAATTCACCAGTTGACGAAACCGATCCAGTAACTATTAATTTTGGGATTACAACAGTAAGTGGAGCATTTCCTAATCAGACCTCTTATATTCAAGGAAAATCAAGTTTAGAATTTTCAACGATAGGAAATGACAAGGCGTTAGAATTAACTGGAAATACAAGAACAGTTTCTTATAATAAAGAGTTGTATGCATTGCCTTTTGGAGCACCTGCAACCCTTGCAAAGTATTCATTTAATGAAGAAGGAAATGCAGTTGAAGATCAACGTATTGTTGTTCCTGGAGCAAATACTTTTTCTGCCCTTTATTTTGAAAGTGAGGAGGTAGCGTATGCTTCAGTAGCAGGGGGAATTTCAAAACTTATTATTTTCAATCCAACTACGATGCGCATTACAGAAGAAGTAGCTTTAACATTAATTAAAGAAGAATTTCCTGAAGCTACACGTACCTATTATACAGATATGATTGAACGCGATGGAAAGTTGTTTATGGGAGTGCATTATGAGAAGAATTTTGCTCCAGTAAACGATTGGGCATATGTAGCGGTAATTGATTTAAAAGAGAAAAAGGTAGAAAAAATAATTTCGGATAAAAGAACAGGAATGGTGTTTGGCGGACATGCAGCAAATGCAGGAATGATTAAAACTATTAATGGGGATATTTATGTACAAGGTTTAGGAACTACAATGAGTAGTGGAAGTAGCCCTAGTGGTTTGCTAAAAATACCTAATGGAGAAACTTCTTTTGACCCAGATTATTTTATGAATATGCAAGAAGCAACAGGAAACGTATGTTATGGAATTTATCATGCGCCTAATGGAAGAAGTTTTACAGCAAGAGTAGAGGAAGTAAGTGATTTTTATGAGTATCAAACGGGACAACCTCAATTCAAATATTTTGAGATTGATGTTCAAAAAAAATCGAGTTTAGGAGCGGTACCAGGGCTTCCTACCACATATGGATCTCGTAGTATGATTATTCTTCCTTATAAAGACCAAAAATTATTATTTACAACAGCAACGAATGATGAAAATGCGGTGTTTAGTTTTGACCCCAGTTCAAATACATCTAGTAAAATGTTTACGTCTACAGGTGGTTACATATCAGGTCTTGAAGATTTTAATAACGAATAGAATACACCATGTTAAAAGCACAAGACCTCACAAAAAAATATGGTGATTTTACCGCCTTGAATAGTTTAAATTTGAATATTAAAGCAGGAGATATTTTTTGCTTGCTTGGTGCTAACGGTGCGGGAAAATCAACAACTATTAATTTGTTTTTAAATTTTATTGAGCCTACATCTGGTAGCGCTTTTGTTAATGATTTAGATGTAACAAAGAACCCACAAGAAACAAAAAAATGGTTGTCTTATATTCCTGAAAATCTCCAGTTGTATCAATATATGACAGGACTGGAGAATCTTCACTTTTTCTGCGGTCTACAAGGTGTGGATATAGAAAAAGAAGCATTAGAAAACTTATTAATACAATCAGGTTTGCAAAAAGATTTTATTAAGAAAAGAGTTCGTAGTTACTCTAAAGGAATGAGACAAAAAGTAGGGATTGCTTTAGCGAGAGCTAAAGGAGCCAAGGTATTACTTTTAGATGAGCCTACCTCTGGATTAGACCCTAAAGCAAGTAATGAGTTTTCTGAACTTCTGCTTAACATGAAGCAACAAAAAGTTGCCACCTTAATGGCAACACACGATCTTTTTAGAGCTAAAGATACAGGAACACATATTGGTATTATGAAAGAAGGAATTTTGGTTGAAAAGATGGAATCAAATCAAGTTTCTTTTCATGATTTAGAACAAAAGTACTTAAAACATATGCATGAATAGTGTGTAATAAGTCATTACATCTAAAAAATAAAAATGTAAACAGATGATACATCAAGTATTTTTAATAGCTAAAAAAGAACTTACCAGTATAGCAAGGCAAAATGCTTTAAAAATTTTGTTTCCTATTATTTTGTTCCTCTTAGGCTTTTCACTTTATGCTGGACATATAGCTTATAAACAGGAAATGGATATGGTGAAAAAGGCTCAAGAAGAAAGAAGAACTGAGTGGTTAGAACAAGGAAATAAGCATCCGCATATTGCGGCTCATTACGGGACATATGTTTTTAAGCCTAAAACGCTTTTAAGTCTTTTTGATTTTGGATTGGATACGTATACAGGAACTTCTGTTTATTTAGAAGCACATTATGCCCATGAGTTTATGTTTAGACCTGTACAAGGATATGGTAATATGGCTCGTTTTGGAGAATTGAGTGCAGCTTTGGTACTTCAGTTATTATTACCACTTCTTATTATATTCATCACTTTTCAAACTTTTAGTAAAGAAAAAGAAACGGGAACCTTGAAGTTGTTAATAGGACAAGGAGTTTCAATGAGATCCATTTATTTAGGTAAAGTTTTGGCTTATTTTTTAATAGTCCTACTCATATTAATATTATTTTTTACAGGACTTTATATTGTAGGAATAATTGAAGATGATAGCTTAGTAATGCAAGATGTAGGCTTACGAGTTTTATTTCTCTTTTTTCTTTACGTTGGGTATTTATTTGCTTTTACAAACTTTTCTGTTTGGGTTTCTTTTAAGTCTTCAAATGCGCGAAACTCTCTTCTAACTTTATTAATGTTTTGGATTACGACTGGTATTATTATTCCAAAAACCTCGGCTAATATAGGAGAGAGTTTATATCCTTTACCATCTCTTAAAGCATATAAAGAGAAAATTAAAAAGGATATAGATAAGGGGTTGCCTATGGATGGCTCTAAAGAAGAGAGACTTGTTAAATTAAAGGAACAGTACTTAAAAGAATATGGAGTAGACTCTTTACATCAATTACCACTAAATTTTGAAGCAATACGAATGCAAGAGGGAGAAGAATATGCTTATAAAGTACAAAAAGTTCATGATTCTCTTCTTAACAGAAGGTTTGAATATCAAAATAGAATAGGAAGTATAATAGGGTTTGTTGCACCGTACATTTCAGTAAGAAATTTTTCAATGGCTTTTGCTGCAACAGACGGGTACAGTTTTAATGATTTTCAAGAAAAAACAAAAGCATACCGTCTTAAACTAATGAGAAAAATGAATTATGATATGGCTGTAAATTCACGTTATGGCGAGTTTTATGAATACAAAGCAGGAAGAAATTTATGGGAAACGGTTTCTGGGCTAGAATATCGTACACCTAGTGTAATGAAAACCTTTAAAAATTACAGAATAGAATTAATGTCATTAATTTTTTGGGTTTTAATAATGTTCTTACTAATACCTTCTTCTCACAAAAATAAATTGATATGAAATTAACGATATTATTATGGAGGCGTGAAGGTATTTCAATCGTTAGAAATACGTTTCAAATAATTTTGCTTACCATCGTATTTTTATTGGGTATTTATGCTGTTTATTACGGGCATTCAAAAATAACGGAGCAGCGTAAAATAATTGAGAATGTTAAACATATTGAAAAGAAAGAATTTGAACAGTATAAAGAGAGTTTTTATACCAATCATACTTCGTTAAAAGATAAACAATTATTTGACATAGCTTCTAAGCCAGCCTATGCATGGTATCGACATGGATATCATGCAATTTTACCTCCTCATGGTTTAGCACACATGTCTTTAGGACAAAGAGATATAGAACCTTATTACTATAAGTTAACGGGAATGAGCTTATATTATCAATTGTTTGAAAATGAATTAGCAAATTCACTTAAACTCTATGTTGGAAATTTAGACCTATCGTTTGTTTTTGTTTATTTGTTTCCATTGCTTATCATAACTTTTACTTATGGATTATATGCAGAGGAGAAGGAAAACGGAATGTTACCCTTATTAAGGTTACAATCTATAGGGCTAAGAAAAATCCTCTTAATTAGAATTGCTTTTTATTATGTTTTAGTTTTAGGATTAGGAATCCTTTTGTCTATAATAGCCTTTACGGTTGCTGAAAAAGTAAGTATTTTAAGTGCTTGTTTATGGTTATTAGCAGTCTTGTGTTATTTCAGCTTTTGGTTTGCCTTAATGTTTCTTTTAATAAGCTTGAAAAAGAATTCTTCATTAACAGCCATTACTGCTGCTGGTTTATGGTTACTTTTTTTAATAGTTTTTCCAGCAATATTAAATGTATATGCAAATATTGTACATCCGATAGACAATACTTCATTAGCTGATATAACCCGAAGAAGAAGTCTTGAAAATGAAGAGAATATAGAAGAAGCTAAAGCTGTAGTTGTTGAGTATTTAGATTACCGAGATGATTTAAAAGGAGCAAAATCTTTAATAGATGTAAATACAATGGCCAAGGCTTATGCATCTTTTACTGCGCTTAATGATAATCATCACAGAGAAGAAGTACAGGAGTATTTTAAACAAATTGAGTTAAGACAAGAATGGGTTTCTAAATTTCGATGGGCAAATCCAGCAGTAAATGCTCAAGGAATGTTTAATGAAATAGTTGAAACGGATTCTGAAATTTTTCAATCCTTTTATCAATCAATTGAAGTTTTTCATAAAAATATTACCAATTTTTACTTCAACAAATTGTTTTTGGGCAAGCAAATAACAATAAGAGATTATGAAAGGTTGCCTAAGTTTAAGTTGAATGCTGATTATACTAAAGGTCAAAGAATAGGAAAAAGTTTACTAGAAGTAATACTTATAACCTTTATAATTTTTGGAGTATCACTAGTTTTTTTTAAAAAAATAACTTCTTAAAAGAGTGGTGCAAATATGAGTTCCAAAATAAAAAATAACACAAAACAAAAGCTTGATTTTATTAATGATAGCCTTTGGGGGCTTATGTTAAAACTATCTGTTCCCAGTATTTTGGGTATGATGGTTATATCTATAAACGGGCTTGTAGATATATTTTATACAAGCTATTTTATAGGAATAAAAGCTTTTACAGGAATTTCAATGTTGTTTCCTTTAATGCTAGTTGTTACAAGTATTACTGTTTTTATAGCTGCAGGCTCTGCATCTGTTCTTAGTAGAGCTATAGGCGCCAAACAAATTGAAGTTCAAAAGAAAATAATTCCAAACATGATAGCCTTATCTCTCATAGGGGCAACTTTAGTAACTGTTTTTGGAATTGTTTTTTCTCATGAAATAGTTTTAGTAATAGGAATTTCAGGAGAACTATTTACCTATGCTTTAGAATATTTTAAAGTATACGTTTTGGGAGCATTATTCAGTATTTATGGTCTGTCAGCTAATAGCTTAATACGGGCAGAAGGAAACATAAAAGTAGCAATGCAATTCACAATAGCTTCAGTAATTTTAAATATTTTACTAACTCCCATCTTTATTGGTGTTTTACATATGGGAGTAGCAGGTGCTGCATGGAGTAGTATTATAGCAATGTTTATTTATAGTTTGTTAACATCTCTATATTTTATCCGTGGAAAAGCAACATTTAAAACAGAGGCTTTTCGAATAAGGTTGGAGTATAAGATCCTCAAAAATGTTTTAAGTATTGGTTTTTCAGCATTTACAATGCAACTATCTAATTTGTTTAGACAGTTTTTACTTTTCAGATTAGTGGTTTTCTATGGAACAGTAGAAGCTATGGCGTTTTTTAATGCTGTTTTTAGGTTGTTTACTTTTTTAGCTATTCCGCTTTTAGGACTTTACCAATCTATGCAGCCAATTATTGGAATTAATTACGGAGCCAACAAGCCGTCTAGGTGTTTAAAAGGAGTAAAAATATACAGGTTAACAGGAATTGTTCTTGGTGCTGGACTGTTAATTCCGATACTGATTTTTCCTGAGGCAATGGTTAATGTTATATTACCTAATGTAAAACTTAATGATACAGAAATTTTTAATGTACGAATGCTATTGAGTATTTTATTAGTTATTCCAATATCTTCTAGTAGCATAGTTCTTTTTCAAGCTATAGGAGAAGCAAAATTAGCAACGTTGTTACCTATTGGAAGACAATTATTATTGTTTGTTCCGGTAGTATTACTTTTAACTAAATACTTTGGAATAGAGGGGATATATTACAGTTTAGCTTTAGAAAATATATTATACGCTTTGGTTTTATATATTGTATCTAGAAAAACACTTAAGCAAATATCTAAGGGAATAATACAGGAATAAGTATAAATGTGGTAGCTTATTTATTTTTGAAGGTGTTTCTTTTTTGCCACAATATGAAAAACATGCCAAAACTTTTCTTTTCCAGATAATGTTTTTCCTTTTTTAGAAACTTCATTAAAATAAAGAAGCTCAAACTTATCAAACAAGTTTTTTACATCTTGTATATTGTGAAAAGTCATGTCAGAATTAGAACTCCAAGAATCTTTTGGACCAAAAAAATGTCCACAAAAAAATCCTTCAGGAGGTATACATTCGATGATGTTCAACCATAATTTATCAAATTGATTAGGAGGACAAAAAGGAAGTGAAAAAGAAGCATTAACCAAATAAGCAGAAGGTAACTTTTCTAAATTCTCAAAAGAAACGTTACTAAATTTTAATAATTTAGAATGTTTAGGAGCTAAGTTTTGTTGCAGGTAAAGTAATGAGTTAGGGTTACTGTCTATGGCAACTACAGAAAAACCATTTTCTAACAAAGCAAATGTATCTACCCCATTACCACAACCCAAGTCTACAGCTGTTTTTTCTGTTATATTATCTTGGGTGGCTATAAAATCTAAAGCTTTACGAAGTGTATAAGCTGGGGGATGTTTTTCTTTTTTAATTTTATTATAATGCTCTTTCCACATTCATTATACTTTTTCTGAGATAAACAAATATAACGAAGTATTACACTGTTTAAATTAAAAAATAAAACATTCTATTATATTTTAACTTTTATACAAGTAAAAGGCTTATACATATGTTTTTAACTAGAAGAAGTTATATGTTTTTTTTAGCGAAAGCAAGTGTGAAATTAACATTTTTTCAAGTTAATTTTAGTAAGTTTACAAGTAATGAAAAAAGGATGGTTAAAGAATAGCGTAACCTATTTATTCCTTGTGCTTTTTCTATCAGTGAAAATGACAGGAATTCATGTATTGATGCATACAGATGATATGGATCATGCAGTACATTGTACCATGTGTGACCATAGTATAACACATGATTTAACTCCTGCACTTACTCCTAATTTCCAAAATTTAATTATTGATAGGTTTGAAATTATAGTTCAAAAATCAATTATTAAAAATTACAGGTTTATTGCTATAAGTAATTTTACTTTATATAAATTCTTCTCCAGACCTCCTCCTTTGTTAGTATAATTTTTTAGAGAAAAACAAAGTATAAATATCATCTTGGTTTTTATAAGTTATTCTAGTTTCTTTTAATGATAGCGTAATCAAAAGTTAAAACCTTTGGATTATAAAATGCGTCTAAATATTTAGAGCAAGTAAAAAGCTATGTGTAAAGAAAAAACATTTCCACATTCAATTTTTTGAAAATAATTGCAACTTTTTAAAAAGGAGTTGAAGAATATTTTATGCAACTAATTGTAATGGAAAACTTCTAGAACTTAAAAAATCAAAAAAAAAATAAGTCATTCTTAAGTAGTACTTAATATTTAGGGATTTGTGTAAAACGAGAAACTAAATATGTTGAATGATTATAGATAGTAAATCTATCTAACCAAAAAATAAATTAAATAATGAAAAATTATATCAAAATACTTGTACGTTACTTTTTAATTCTTTTCCCATGGTTTGTTTTTTCACAGGAGGTTGAAGTTAAAGGAGTCGTTAGTGATGTTACAAATCAAGTATTACCAGGTACAACTGTTTTTATAAAAGGAAGTAATAAAGGAACAGTAACCAATTTAGACGGGAAATATTCAATAAAAACAACTAAAGGAGCTGTTTTGGTATTTTCTTTTGTAGGAATGATTACGAGAGAAAAAAAAGTAACTGATGAAGAAAAGATAAATATAACCTTAAAAGAAGATGTTAATGCATTAAAGGAAGTAGTAGTTAATTTTAAAAAACCACTTATTGAAGCTGGTAAAGGTAAATTAACATTTAACCTAAAAAAATCTACTCTTACAACAGGACAATCTGCTCTTGATATGTTAAAAAAATTACCAGGCATAAATGTAGGACAAAATGATGCTATTTTATTTAGAGGCGCGTCTGGGGTAAATATTATGATAGATGGTAAAATGACCTATTTATCTGGAGGACAATTGTCAAATTTATTAAAAGGAATGAGTGCTGAAGACCTTAAAAAGATAGAATTGATAACATCACCAACAGCCGAGTTTGATGCAGCAGGTAATACAGGTATAATTAATATTGTTCTCGAAAAAAAAATAAAAAAGGGTTATGCAGTCAATTTACGAACTACCATTTCAAAAGGAAAATACTGGATGACAAACGAAAATATTTCGGCAAGTTTACGTACAAAAAAAGTAAATTTATATGGTTCTTTTGATTATAATACGCCTCATAGATTTACCAAAAATAAAAGTGGAAATACCATCAATGAAAACGGAGAATCTCTGTGGCTTAGTCGCAAAAACGAAAGTAACTATAAAATAAAATATTATACTTGGCGATTTGGAACTGAATGGCAGTTTTTACCTAAACATAGTTTAAGTATTAACTATCATGGCTACTTTGATGACTTTAAAAAACAAAATTATTCTACAGTTAATAAATTTAATAATCTCAAAGAATTACAATCTTACACATTAACAGATAATAAAATAATTGAACCTTATCATTACGATGCGGGGAGTATGCACTATCTATTTGTAATAGATTCTCTTGGAAAAAAATTAACAGCAGATGCTAATTATACATCCTATAGAAATTATTCAGATGGAATACTGATAACAGATAATTATGATGCAAATCAAAATAAATTAAATACCAATGTACTCAAGTCACATCAACCAGGAAATGTAGATATTTTTTCAGCACAGATTGATGCTAATTTGCCTTTTAAGAAGTATGTTATTAAAACAGGTCTTAAATATGCTAAGGTTAAAAATGATAATCAATACGAATTTGAATCGTTAGAAGAGGGGGGGTATGAAAAAGTACCAGCATTAAGTAATCACTATAAATATAAAGAACAGATTGTAGCAGCATATATAACAGGATCAAAAGAAATAAATAAAACAACAATAGATGTTGGGCTTCGTGTAGAAAATACCAAAGCAGAAGGGTATACAGTAAAAGAAAATGAAACAAATGAATGGCAATACACTAAGCTGTTTCCCTCTTTTTCAATAGGACAAGTTTTAAATAAAGACAATAAAATTGACTTTTCGCTTAATAGACGTATCAATCGTCCATCTTACACCGATTTAAATCCAGTACGATGGTATAGAGATCAGTACTTCTATTATTCAGGAAACCCTAATTTAGTACCTGAATTGGCTTGGGTATATTCGTTTACATATAGCCTAAAAAATAACTATGTTTTTTCAGCAACGTATAACCAGAGTGATAATTTTATAAATCGAAGGCTTTTGGTAGATGATAATGGTACTACTATTAAAAGTCAAAGTGATAATTTTGGTAATCGAGAACGTTTTGATTTTACCGTATCAACCCCATTTAAGTTATATTCGTTTTGGAACTTACTTTTCTTTTCAGACATAAGTTATACTACGTATCCTATTTCACAAGTTTCAGGAGAAAAACAACTATCAAAGTGGGCTACAACATTTACATTACAACAAGATATTTCCTTGCCAAAAAACTATAAAATGAATCTTTCTGCACACTGGTTTTCATCGGAGTTACTTGGTTTGTACAGTACAAAAGCAACAGGTTATGTAGATTTCGGAATTAAAAAAACATTTCTAAATAAAAAATTAGTAGCGCAACTGACTATAAGTGATGTATTTAACACCAACCATTATGAAGCCTATTCTCAAAGTGATATTATAGATTATTACTATAACAACAAACCAGATTCAAGAAGGTTTGGTGTGACCTTACTTTATCATTTAGGAGGAAATTTAGTGAAAGAAAATAGAAAAAAAACAGAAGAACAAAAAAGGTTATGATTTTTTCTAAGGTAAATTCTTAGATTAAGATTTAGCAGAGTTCTTAAGAAAAAACAAAGAATGCCATCTTTTTAGAGTGGCATTCTTTGTTTTGATTGTTCTTTTAGTTTTTAGTGTGCAGTTTTAATTTCTGAAATCAGTTTTTTTTCTAAACACCATATTGATGCGGTACTTAGCTTCACTCCCAAAGATATCTATATCATTGCCACCACCTACACCCAAAGTTCCAGCAGTTGCATTATAAGCATCCACATACGCAAAGCCTAGTTTAGATAGTGCGTTTAATAAATCGGTTTGGTTTCTTATTCTTAATTTTTTTCTATTTTGAAGTAATGTTTCTAATTCTTCTAAGATATTTTGATAATCAGATTTTTTAGAGTCTATGGTAATATTTATACCCCCTAATAGTTTAGTGTTTTCAGAGGTTATAACTACATATTCTGGTAAGTCATTAACGTTTATGATACTTTTATCTACATGTTTAAGTTCTTGTGCTGATAATGATATAGATGTTAATACGATGATTACTGTTAAAATGTTTTTTATCACTTTCATTGTTTATTGGTTTTAATTGTTATTTAGGTTTTTATTGTTCTATAAATTTGGTGGCAACAGTCCAGTTTTTTATTTCTTGGTCTTTCATCCAGTACATGTCGTCCGCAGGGGCTGATTCTAATGTTAAGAAGTAAAAGTCAGGACCTTTATCAATACCTAAACACATTGTGAAATAAGTTAATTGATATTGGTGAGCTGGGTGATCTTTAGGTAAATCATTTGCGCTTATTCCATTGCCTCCCCAAGAGTGGATACCTAGCTTAGCCCCTCTAGTTACAATGCGTTCTTTACCTGCGCAAAACAAGTCTACTCCGCCTGATGAAATTTCACTGTCTGCCAATACCTTGGTGTTCAATCCTGCTTCACGAATTAACCTTCCTGTATGCATATTTACTTCATCGTTAACTGAGCCTGGTACATTTTGTAAGACAACGGTATTAACTTCTGGATGTTCTTTTATCAGGTCTTTAAATTGTTTATAGGCTTTGGTACCCAAGGTTCCGTTTAGAAAAACTTCCTCTCCTTTTACTTTTAAAGTGGTATCTCCCATTCCTACTAACTCTTCGCCAGCTATTAATTTAAAGGGTACTGTTTTTTCAGTATTTATATATTTTAGTCTTCCTTGACTGGTGAACTTTTTGTTGTTATCTGTTACATACATTTTTGCTTGGGAAGTTCCGGAGGCACGTACAGCTTTTTGCATTTCTTCTTGGTTTTCACCAAAATCCATAATATGTCCTTCTATAAGGATAGCTTGCAAAAGGTTTTCTTTTTTTTCTTCAAAATCACCCATCTGTAATAAGGTATATTGTTGATTGTTTTCTTTAAAAACGGTAATGGCAAACATCTGTTTTTTATTGCGTTCTGGCATAAAAAACGTTACTGCTTTGATGTCGTTACCTATGGTAAGTCCGTAATTTTTGGCAGCATTCATCTGCTCAGTAACCACACTATCTATATTTGCTTTGGTAATATTAGTATCAAATTCAGTAAAATTTGCCCAGCATTTTTCTTTGTACCAGTAGCCTTTTTTTCTTTCACATTTTTTGAGACTATTCGCTTTTTTTGTTTTTAATAATTGTTTAAGCGATTGTGCCTGCACATTACTAGCTAATGAAATAGCCAGGATAATCATAACGACTACGATTTTACTCATAATTATTCTCATTTTTTAAATTTTTTAAAGATTAGGTAGCCTACATATAGTGTTACAATAAGTAAGAAGGGGAGTATAAAAATCAAATCTACTCTGATTACTGTATTAGTGTAATTAGTATTTGTAATCCATTTTTGTATTTGAATCTCCCAAACTATATAACTGCTCCACAATAGGAACAAGAAAACCAGTAGAATTTTGTTCGTTTTGTTTGTAAACTTGTTCATGCTGTATAGCTATTTGTTTTTGCCATACAAAGATTTCTGAAAAAAAGTAATCAGCCTAAAAATGGGGGAGAGCAGAGGTTTGGATTTCGGATTTCAGTACAAAAAAACTATAAAATGGAGTGTTTATGTACATAATTCAGGAATCAGGACAAGGTGTTTTGAATTTGAGATCTCTTAAGATAGAAAAGTCAAAACCAAAATAGAGCTATTTAAGTTCTTTATATAAGATAAAAAATATGTTAGCTGTTTTGTTTTTGATATAGTGTAGGTGTTGTACCTACAATTTTCTTGAAAGCTGCATAGAAGGCACTCTTGCTATTAAAACCTACTTCGTTAGAAATTCCTTCAATACTTAAGTTTTGAGCTATCGGAGAAAGTAATAATTCTTTAGCTTTTTCAATCCTGAAGGTGTTAATATAAGTGTTGAAATTTACGTTACGTACTTTATTAATGGCACTAGAAACTGTTTTTGGATGTTTTTTAACAGCTTTAGCTACTTCAACAATTGTGAGGTCTTCTTTTATATAAAGTTTATTCAGTATTATATAATCTGTAACTTTTTTAACTAACAATTCTTGTTTTTCTAGGCTTTCTTTTTCCTGAACTTCTCCTTTTTCTGGTGTAAAATTAGAAGTTTTCTTATTATTTGATAGTTGGCTAGTAGCAGTTATAGTTGTACTACTGGATACTACATTCTGAAACAACGGAGAAATGTTTTTTTGTAAAATACCTCGAAGTGAAACCCAATAGAGTAAAGCAACATTCACTAATGAAAAAAGGAGAGCAACCCAAAATGATTCTTTAAAAAAAGCAGCAAAAATACTAGAGATTATAAATAGCAGCCCAATAATAACAAATAACTTTGCCCATTGTAACTCCCTCTTTTCCGTTTTTGAAAATTGATTATGTACTTCTCCTATATGTAAATTAATCCATTGAACAGTTTTTATTGCTATCCAGATAGAATATAATATACCCAGTAACGAGAACAGTAAATAAGGAATTGATTCGTAAATAGTAGTTTGGATTTCAAGAGGGAAAAAGAAAATTATTAACTGAAAAATAAAGGATAGTATTCCGGGGTATAAATAAATATAATTAGATTTTTCAGGAAATACAGAGATATGCCTAACATATTTGTAAAATAACGGAAACATCAACCAAATAAAGTCAAATGGTAAATAGGTAAGTTGCGGGTAGTATTCTACCAGTTTAATGTCTGTTAGTATAGAAGGTATAAACTCTAATGAATAAGCTAAAATAAACAACCCCAAGAATAGAGTAGACTTCCTTTTACTTTGGTGTACAAATAATAATAACGACCCAAGAATAACTCCTTGTATTACGCCAAGAATATCTATAAGGGAAATTATGTTATAGTTTAAATCCAAAATTGTATAAAAATGCAAAGATGGTAATTTTTTAGCTCGGGTGAATTTAAACGGTAGAAAAATGATATGCGAATAGAGGAGAGTAAAATTGAAGAAATTTTATTCGTAGAAATTTTTAGCTACTAGCAATTACTAACAGTGTTTTTTTTCTAAATATTTTAGCCTGTCTATTAACGAGGAAATCATCTCATCTCTTTGTTTAATGGATTTTTCATAATTAGCAATAAGCTTTTCATAATAGTCTTTAGTTTTGATATCTTTTTTTTGTATAGGTAACTTTCCTTGACGTAAAATGAAGCATTGAGTTTGTAGTTTTTCAACCAAGTCAAAACCAAAATAGGAACTTAGTTTGTATAAATGTTGGCATGATATTTTACTTTTTCCGCTTTCCATATTAGAATATGTTCTTTGAGGAATGTCAAGGTAGTCGGCAACTTTTTGTTGAGAAATATTTTTCTCTTCTCGAATTTTTTTTAAGGTATATCCAATTTCCAAAATATAGTCAATTTTTTTTATCCTCTAAATTTAGAAAAAAAATGCTAAAGCCTAGTATTTTTTTTCTAACCATCTGTAAAATATTGTTTTACGTTTAGAGGGTGGTTTGAAGAAGTTTTTTTAAAAAACATATAATTCAACCCTAGGCGAAAACCGAAAAGCCTTTAACGAGTAGGTATCTCATAAATTCTATAATCATGAAGAATTTAAAATTATCAAAGCTAAATCATAATACACTTAGTAATGACCAACTAAAAAGTGTTTATGGAGGAGGATGTACTTGTGGTTGTTTTTATGCCAATTGTGGTGGGTCTAGTGTAGCGGCAAACAGCAGCGCAAACGCAGCTGACAATTTGCACTCAATTGGTCGTGGCGAACAAGGGCCTTGTTAGAGGGCAATTATAAATACAAGTGATGCCAGCATCACTTGTATTTTACAACTAAAAAAAAATTAAAATGTTAAACTATTGCACTTTTACATCAAACAATGGGAATCATTATTTTTATGATAAAGAAAACCGCATGCACATATGCCATCCTATACTAGCATGGTTAATTGATAATCCCGATTTTATACCACCTAAAAATGAAAATAATGTAATTTATTTAAAAGGGTATGGAGAGGTATTATATGATGAATTAACTTATTATCTAAAAAAATATCACGTTTTTGTTAAAAATGGATATTTTAACAAAGAAAAGAAAGATGAAAAGTTTTTATCAAAGAGATTAACTGAGTTAGATATAGAGAAGTCTCTTGCAAATATGCGTCAAGTTACTTTTGAAGTTACCGATTTTTGTAATATTGATTGCGAATACTGCTTTTATAGCTCTCTTTATAGGGATTATGATGAAAGAAATAATAAAAAACTAGATTTTCAGCTGGCTAAAAACCTTATAGATTTTTTAGTTCCTAAATGGAATTCTTCTTTAAATACATCGTTAGATAAACTAATATATATAAGTTTTTATGGGGGAGAGCCCTTATCTGGTATCCTAGTTATTAAAAAGATTGTCAATTATATCAAGTCATTAGATGTTAAAAAAAATAGGTTTGTTTTTACAATGACAACGAATGCAGTTATGCTAGCAAAGCATATGGATTTTATAGTAGAGAACAACTTTAATTTATTAATTAGTTTAGATGGAGATAAAGAAAACAACCAATACAGATACCTAAGAAATGGTAAAAGTTCTTATGATATTGTTGTTAAAAACATTGATTTATTGCGAGAGAAATATCCCGATTATTTTAAAACTAACGTAAACTTTAATGCAGTTATTCACAATAAAAATTCTGTTGAAGAAGTAAATGAGTTTTTTAAAGAGAGGTATGGAAAAGCACCCTCAATAGGAGATCTTAATACTTCAGGGATTGCTCCTGAATATCAAGAAAAATTCTTAGAGATGTACGCAAATTCTCATCATAGTTATACCAAGGCAAAAGATAAAAAAGTATTAGAAAATGACATGTTTTTAAACTTGCCAATAATTAAAGAAATGGCTGGGTTTTTATCTACAAGAAGTGGGAGTGTATATCAAGATTACAATGATTTAACAAGTACTAAAAGTTATGTTTCCCGAAAACCTACAGGAACTTGTACTCCGTTTTCAGTAAAAATGTTTGTGACTGTAAATGGAAAATTACTGCCTTGTGAAACGGTAGGACATCAAAATGGACTCGGGCAGGTAAATCGTTTTGGAGTAACTATTGACCTAAAAGATATTACAGAAAGATACAATACTAGTTATAATATTGTGGAGTCAAGATGCAACTCGTGTAATTTAAATGATTCGTGTTCTCAATGTATGATATATAATCATAGTTTGGATCTTGATTCTGCTTATGCTCCTCCGTGTAGTTCATATAAAAATGATAAAAAATTTACAGATGAACTTGCTGAAAAAATTTCTTATTTGGAAAGAAATAGAAATATATACGAAGAAATAATGACTAAAGTTATAACGATATGAGTCAAGAATCTTGCCTAATTATTGAACCAACGGTATCAATTTCCATAGTAAATAACGATTGTTTTTTGTACGATACTTTAAGTAAGAATAAAATAGAGTTTAAAGAACAGCCAGCGCTTATTAGTTTTTTAAATAAAGTAAGTGCAAACAATAATGTGATTAGATATTCATTAGAGGAAAATTCATCAGAAATAAACAATTTTGTAAAATTGATAAAGGATCATTTTATGGGAGATCTGATTCCTATAAATAAATTAAGCGATTTGCCTTTTCAAATGACAAATATTATAAATATTCAAAGAGATGAATCTAAATTAAGAACTGGAGATTCAAATTCATTGTCAATTGGTGAAAAAATAGTTTCCTATTTAAAAGAATTAAACATCCTTTTAAATAATCAGAAAAATGATGCTTTTTTAGAAAATGCTTACAATCAATTTTTATATTGTGGTAAGAATGAGCCTAGTAATGAACAATTGGACTATGATAAGTTACTCCGTTTTTTAGAAAAGATAAACTTGAATGAATTGACAAGTATAAATCTTACTGGTTCAGACATTTCAGCATATGAAAATATAGACAAGTTTTTAATGTATTTAGAACCATTTAAGCTCACTAAAAACTTATTTTTTCACATCGATGTTTTTAATGATCAAATAGATAGTTTAAAGCGATTACTTACTATTATTAATAATAAGTTCTGGTATAATGTTGTGCTATTTGTACATGTGAAGCATATAGATTTATTAAAAATAAAGAATGCTATTAATGTACTTACTGAAAAAAGAATTAAGCATAGGTTCCATTTTATTATAGAAAATGAAGAAGATTACTTTTCATCTGAGGCCACAATAAATGAGTTTAAAATAAGTGCTTATTCTATTTTACCTTTTTACAATAAAAAAAATATCGATTTTTTTGAAAAACATATCTTTCTGGAAAAAGAAGATATTTTAGCACAAGAACTAACCTTAAGAAAGGTTAACACTCTAAAAAAAGTTAATCCAAACTTTTTTGGAAAATTATATGTAGATAATTCAGGAAATATATTTACAAATGTTAATTTAGAAGCAGTTGGACATATAGCATTAAATTCTGTAGCGGATATATTACATACAGAATTAGATAAACAAAAGAGTTGGTTTGATATTAAATTAAATGACGATGTTTGTTCAAATTGTGTTTACAATACCATTTGTCCGCCAAAATCTAATTATGAATATTTTTTTAATAAAAGTAATTTATGTACAGTAAGATAGGCTTTGCTATTCTCGTATTAATTAGTATTAATTATACAAATCTTAATGCTCAGAATTCTAGAGTAGGAGAGGTTCATACGTTTAATTCTAAAATTAGTCTTCAACCTTTTATAAAGTCCCGTGATATCGTTACTGGTAGCGAGCTAGAATCTTATGATAAACCCATCGCTTTTTTATTCTGGTTATCTAGTTGCAGACCTTGTATAAATGAGTTTAATGCCATACAAAAAAATAAAATATACGATGAAATTAAAGGGAAGATTACAATGATTGTTGTTTCAGATGATACGCCAAATAATTATAATACCGCTAGGTTGATAGCTCAAAAAAATAACTGGGATTTTAACATGTATTTTGATAAGTATTTTCGATTAAGAAATAACCTTTTAAATTATTGGTATGGTGTTCCTCAAGTTTTGATAATGGATAGCAACAAAAAAATTGTTTTACATAAATTTGGATATAAAAAAGGAGATGAGGTTTTACTCTTAAAATCCTTATCTAGTCTTATTAATTCAGATTAACTCTAAAGTTTTTTTAATACTTCGTAGGAAGAGTTAATAGCAGTTTTTATAAATCAAATCAAATTATTGATGAAAAAAGAAGTAATATTTCTTTTAATCGCATGCTCTTTTTCTTTGTTTTCAATGTCTCAAGATGTATCCGATGTATGGATAATTAAAGGGAAAGATATTGGTTCAGGAATAATTTTTACACCTCAAGATTATATAAAAAAGGAATTAAATTATAGCAATCTTTTTGTTACTGCAAAAGAAAATTCTGAAGTAATTTCTCCAATATCTGGAAAGGTAGAAACATTGGATTATTCATATTACAACACCCTATCATACTCTTCAACATATGATATTCCAGAGATAAATGATTCGCTGAAACCTTTAGAAAAAGATAGAAAAATTAGAGAGATTATTGCAAATAATCAAAAGTTAACGCCTAGTAGAATATCGGTACTATTAAGTATTAAGGATGAAAAAGGGAGGGTGTATAGATTTTTAGGGATAAGACCTTTTAAGTTTTTTAAAACGGGTGATAAAATAAGAAAAGGAGAAACCATAGGGTATGTAGGTTATTCCTACCATTCTGTAGAAGCACCTTCTATAATGTTTTCAGTAGATTATAAAGGGAAACCTGTGGATCCGATGGGAATATTTGGGCTTACAACTACTTTTTTACCATCTTCAAAAAAAATAAAAAGACCTAGTTCTTATAAATTTTCTAAAAGTGAGTTGCTAAAGGATTTTATCGTTTTTAAAAACTCTTTGGAAGAAAGTCATCCAGGACTATATGATTATATATCTAAAAAAGAGTTAGACAGTGTTTTTGATTCGGTAGAAAAAAGATTGAAAAACTCAATGACTTCTCATCAGTTTAAAGCATCTTTAATGGGAGTATTAAAAGAGATTAGAGATAGCCATACAAACATAATTTCAAAAAAGAATCCCTCCAGAAAAATTACGTACCCACCTGTATTATTTGGAGTTACAAATGATAGTGTGATAGTTTATGCAACTCATCCGGATTATAAGCAGTATTTAAACAAGAGAATTGTTCGTATTGACCAAAAAGATGTTAAAAATTTAATTTTTAAGATAAGAAAACTTGTTTATGGAGGAGATGGGTATATCAATACAGTAGAAAAAAGAATATTGCTTTTTGATTTTTGGAAATATTATCACTTTATATCTTCAGAAGATGGTACAGATGGGTTAAGTCTTGAATTTAGTGATGGTTCTCGACAAAACTTTACGTATGTTCAAACCACTCTTAAAAGTTATGAACCAAATTACCAGCATTATTCAGCAAACTCTAATTTTTATGTATCTAACTTTAAGAATTCTACTTATTTACTTGATATCAATACATTTGAGCTTACAGAAAAAGACATCGATAGTATAGGGAGGTTTATTAAAAGTGTAAATGAGTTAGAATCGAGTAAGTTAATAATAGATGTTAGAGATAATTTGGGAGGTGAAGTTAACAATATAGAAAGATTATACTCTTTTATAGCAACCGCTCCTTTTTCAGTAACACAATATCAAAAAGTAAATTCAAATACCACATATCAAAGTTTTAAACATAGTTTAAATATACCTCAGAACCATGTGTTATTTGAGAATTATAGATATAGTGGAAATAAAAATGAGTATATCTTAGCTCAAGATAATTTTCCAACGATTAAACCAAATACAGAAATAAATTTTAAAGGAGACGTTTATCTTTTGATAAATGAGTTTTCTCAATCAGCATCGACTATATTTCCAGCTCTTTTTTTTAAACAAAAAAGAGGAGTGATAATAGGTAGAGAAACAGGATCAACCTATTACCAAATGAATGCTTTAAAATTTAATAGGGTACACCTAAAACATACAGATCTTGAATTGCGTATTCCTCTTGTAAAAGTTGTCTTTGATGAAGATGTAGATAAAGATATTCCATGGGGCAGGGGAGTTATTCCCGATTATATTGTTAGCTTACAATATGAAGCGTTTTTAAAGGAGACGGATCCAATAATAAGCAAGGCTCTGTTTTTAATAGAAAGTAAAAATACCTCCTTTCAAGAACGAGGGCATTTGACAAGCGTTTTAATATTAGTATTAGTTTTGTGTATCATCTTTTTTAAAAAGCTTTTTGTTCAGTAGCTACAAACTCACTAAGGAAAACCTACTGCCAAAAATGCCATTACTATCAAAGAACTTCTATTGCTAATAAAAAGTAAGAGAGAAATTTTCCCTCTTACTTTTTTAAATCTATTTTAAAATATTCAATTTCAAACTACCTTGCATAACTCTACTTCGACAAGCTCAGTAATCATTTCATTTTTAAATAATTCCCTTTATTAGAGATACTAAAATAAAAAAAAGCATACTCTTAAAAACAACAAAACCACAACATTACTGTTGTGACTTTATCTTTATTTATTATTTTAATAATTTAATTTCTAGTTGCTTACTCTTACTTGCCACTAGTAAATACTAGCGGGAGCGGGATAAAAATTTATTTAATAGTGTTTAATATACTATTAAATTCACTCTTAAATAGTTTAAAATTATTAGGATTTGTAATAAAAATAAACGCGTATATTCTCCCTTTATTGACAAAATTATATACATAACTATCTAAATTGTTTGTTCTGTTTTTAGAGTAATACCTATAAAAATATCGATGGTTTAAATTTATAACTTCTTCTTCCTCTATAAAGCATTTGCATTTTTCTAAATAAGAATTCTTGTAGCTACTGCTCTTAAAGCTATCTAGCCCTAATAGATCTATATTCTCTTTCTCAACAACAGTTAATACGTATTTAAATTGATTATCCTTATTAAAAACAGACAATGTAACTATATTACTGGATTCTATCTTGTTTATTGATATTTTGCTGTTTTTAGGGATTTCGAAATCAATAGACAACAAAGACTCTTCTATTTTATTTTGGGAGTAACTATTTAAAGCTAAAAAAAGAACAAATATTTAATCATTTTCATAATCTACTTTTTTAGGAAACAATCCTTTGAATATTATTAAAAGTGATATAAACATCATAATAAAAGCTACTGTAAATTGACTAGATTCATATTCTTCAGGAAAAAGAAGGTTAGTTCTGTTTTCATCTGTTAAAACTTTTACAACTTTTCTATTAGATACTAAATGACAAAACTTTTTACCTGCCCTTTTAATGTAAATTTTACCTTCAAACTCTAATTTACAATATCCTGTTCTAGAGTTAATTTTTTTACAATTTAAAGGTGCTTCTTTTATAGTGGCTAATACTTGTTCACCATTCTCATTTATTGACATTTTATCGTAGACTCCTTTAAAAATAATTAAAGATATAATTAAAACTAACCCTCCGCACAAGGCTAATAGTTTATTCCAGTTAATTTTACTAATCATAATATAATTATTGCTTTATTTTATCTTCTCCTAAAAGTTTTTTTAAAGAATTATTTGTCATTTCTTTAAGTGTATTATCTTTCGTTTCATTTATTACTTTTTCTGCTTTCTTAGCATTTTCATTTCTTTTTTGTAAGTTTCTCACATTCTTCTTAGCATCTTTTACAGCTTTTTGTCTACTAGGTCTATTTGTTGCTTCTATTCACCCTTTCTGCTCTGTCTAATTGTCTCTTTGCTGTTTTTATTTTAGATTTAGGAACTTTTTTTACTTTAATTTTAGGAATTGGAATTACTTTTGTGGCTATATCTACTGCTACCTCTTTAACATCTACTTTACCACTTTTAGCATCTTTACCTACTTGTTGTTTAGCCATACTACCTAAACCAGCTGTTGTGCCCATAGCGACTACCTTGTATACTTTTACAAAAGCATCAACAGCTTTTAGTGACGATAAGCCTCCTGTTGCAGCACCTGTTAATGTACTAACAAGTATTTTACCCCCATCCACATCTCTTCAAGCATCTACTCCAGTTTTTCCTTGAGCATAATTATTTGCAACTTGACTTCCATATTCTATAGCTGCACCAATTACAGCTCCCCAACACCATGGACATTCTCCATCAGGATCACTAACATTACTAGGATTATTCCAGCTATAATTATATGGTGTCAAATCAACTTGTACTATATCATCCGCTTTAGGGTCAATTACAAACCATCTACCTATGGTGGCATCATAATTTCTAGCACCGAAGTCGTGCCAGTTTAAATTCTTTCCACCAACTAAATCGTCTTGATATTCTTTACCATTATAGCCCCATTTTTGTGCTAAATCGTTTCCTATAGAAGAAGTCGCTCCGTTATATCCAATTTGCCTTAATCCAAATGGGTAGTAGTTTTTTTCCTGTATAATCTCTGTACTTGGGGTAATAATACCATCGTTGTTATTATCCATATACGATAGTCGTACATTTCCTAAATGGTCTTTGTATTGGTATACATAAGCCCCCTCTAACTCCCCCGAAGTGGGAGAACTTGTTTCTAAGGAAGTTTTAACTTTTACAATATATCAAGGAACTTGAAAAACCAGTAGCTAATATTCTTGTTAATTACTGATTTGTAATTATTTATAGTCATAATTTGACTTATGACCTAATTTACTACACTACCAAATACACCCATTCAAACTTTTGAAGGAAAATCTATGGATTTTTCTATCTACTCACAAAGATTTCAAGCTCAAAAAACAATCAGAATTCAAGAAAATAGGAAAACCAAGTGTCAAAAATGCCATTACTATCAAAGAACTTCTATTGCTAATAAAAAGTAAGATAGAAAATTTCTCTCTTACTTTTCTAAATCTGGTTTAAAATATTCAATTTCAAACTACCTTGTATAACTCTACTTCGACAAGCTCAGTAATCATTTCATTTTTAAATAATTCCCTTTATTAGAGATACTAAAACAAAAAAAGCATACTCCTAAAAACAACAAAACCACAACATTACTGTTGTGGCTTCATCTTTATCTATTATTTTAATAATTTAATTTCTAGTTGCTTACTCTTACTTGCAACTAGTAAATACTAGCGGGAGCGGGGGGTCCTTGGACTCATCTTTTCGCATTTCAACTATTTAATTAGCTACTAAGAAATCTCTTCTACTGTAGCATTTGGTGCATTCTTTTTTACAGAAGCTATACCATTTTCCATAGCTTCTTTACTTGAATACATTTCACTAGTTCCAATGATTTGTCCGTTAGCTGCTTTTAGATTAAAGTATGGACTTCCATCTTTAGCAGTTAATCTATCATACTTGTTATCATCTTGTGAATTAGTTTTAACAGATTCTATTCCGTTATTACAAGCTGCTTTAGTTGTATAAGCTTCACTAGCTAGAATAGTTTGTCCATTTCCAGCTTTTAAGTTAAATCTAAATTGTCTAGATTTATCTGTGTTGATTTCGAATTTTGACATAATTTAATATTTTATAATAATTTAATTAACTATTTCTTTCAATATCAACCTTTTGTTTGAGTCTTTATAAAAAGGTTTTATATATATAAAATACAAAAAATCCTCTTTTTTAACAATCATCAATTCATTTAATTCTTCAAAATTAGGAACATTTGGGTTACACTGTAAATCAATCTTATCAGAACTATTAAATGACATACCAAAAGTGTTTTTCAATGGAAATGAAAGATATAATCTATTTTTAGTTTTTTCTTTTATGTATCCATTACTAAAATTTTCTATAAAAAAATTCAATTTAGCAATATTGTCATTATCCTCATATGAAAAATTTAACTCGTCTAAAGAAAGAAAATTTGTATAAACTTTATTTGAAGACTTTTTTGAGACTTTATCATAAAAAAATGAAGATTCTTCTAAACTCATTAAACCTTCCGCCTTTCTTTTAAAAAGAATTATAGCATATTTTGATTTATCATAGGTATAAATAGAAACAGGAAATATAGAATCTTTAGATAGTGTATACTTATACAACAAATTTGAGTTTTCATTTTTTAAGATTTCTTTATAGTCTTTGGGTTCACTAACAAACCTTTTTGAAAAAGAACTTTTAACTCCAGAAAACATTGAAATTATATAATAAGAAAACACTCCTACAGCAACTAAAATTAACGCTAATTTGATTTTATTCATAATTATTTATCATTTTAAGTGATTACAATCCTAATAAAGGTACAAGAGAAGCAGATGTCCCACCAGAAAGAACAGTAGTTACAACTGCTGCGGCCACCATAGCAGCCCCGCCTCCAGGTTTCAATTTTGATTCAAATCTATTATGAACTCCACCTACTTCTTTCCCTATTGTGTTTGAAAGCGTTGGTCTCAAATCATTATCAATACCAACTCCTGAACCAAATGAATTTTCTCCAAAGCTTAAACTAGTTCCAACTTTTAATCCTGAACTAGAAATTGAACCTTTAAACTTTCCTATTTGTATATCCAAAGACAAACTAGTACTTGAATCAAGTGTTCTTCCATCCTCGCTAACAGTTTGCACCGTGTTAAGATTAATTACCTTCTTCTTTCCTGTTGTTTTGCTTTGAGTTAAAGATACTTCAACTTTATCACCTAGTTTACCTTCAATTACATCTTTAAACACTTGTTTTTTAACAGTGTGAGTAACTCCAAATATAGAGCTTTCATTTTTCTTTTTTTCATTACTACTAACTTCCTCCCTTGTAGCAGAAGAGTCAGGATTTCCTTTTGGAATAGCTGACACTGGTCTAATTGATTCTTTTAAATCTTTAATAGGGTCTTCTCCACAATCCCCATTAGGACAAGGTTTCATACCATCAGGGTCAATAAAGAAAATCGGATTATTGAACGCATAATTATATGGACTATGACGTCTCATCTGCTCAGCAAGTGGGTCTAAATTCATCCAACGACCAAGAGCAGCGTCATAATTTCTAGCTCCAAAGTCATGCCAATTTAAGTTATTTCCTCCAATTAAATCATCATTTAATTCTTTTCCATTATAACCCCATTTTTGAGCTAGTGAGTTTGCTAATGGAGACACATTACCATTATACCCTTTATGTTTGAGCCCAAAAGGATAGTAGTTAGATTCCTCTATGATTTCTGTACTTGCTGTTATGGTTCCATCATTATTTGCATCTGTATAACTTAACCTAACATTTCCTAAGTGGTCTTTGTATTGGTATATATAAGCCCCCTCTAACTCCCCCGAAGTGGGAGAACTTGTTTCTAAGGAAGTTTTAACTTTTATAATATATCAAGAAACTTGAAAAATCAGTAGCTAATATTCTTAGTTAACTGCTGGTTTATAGTTGTTTATTATCATAATTTGACTTATGACCTAATTTACTACACTACCAAATACACCCATTCAAACTTTTGAAGGAAAATCTATGGATTTTTCTATCTACTCACAACGATTTTCTACTGAAAAAGCAATCAGAATTCAAGAAAACAGGAAAACCTACTGCCAAAAATGCCATTACTATCAAAGTAACTTTTTTTTCTAATATGAAGTAAGATAGAAAATTTCTCTCTTACTTTTTTAAATCTAGTTTAAAATATTCAATTTTAAACTACCTTGTATAACTCTACTTGGGCAAGCTCAGTAATCATTTCATTTTTAAATAATTCCCTTTATTAGAGATACTAAAATAAAAAAAAGCATACTCCTAAAAACAACAAAACCACAACAGTAATGTTGTGGCTTCGTCTTTATCTATTATTTTAATAATTTAATTGCTAGTTGCTTACTCTTACTTGCCACTAGTAAATACTAGCGGGATCGGGGCATTTGGTGCATTCTTTTTTACAGAAGCTATACCTTTTTCCATGGCTTCTTTACTTGAATACATCCTATTTATTACTTAGATTAAATGCATCAACCCCATCAATACTTATTAAATACTCAAATTTATCATTCACAAAATCGAAGTCAAAATCATAATCATGTTTATGATTTCTATTAGTTTTAAAATGCCTAAATGATGTTACTAAACTGTCTTTATAAAATACAGTCCAATCATTTTCTCCATATCCGTTTGGTATTACATTTTTGCTTCCTTCATTGAAAATGATATAATCTTTAAGTTTGTTGTTTTCATCTAAAGTCTTTAGCTTTATTTTTAAGTCACTTCTTTTTATATTCTCACTTGTCTTAATATTTAAATTGTTTTTTTTACAAGAAAACAAAGAAAAAATTAAAATTAGAGGTAAATATTTTATACTCTTCATATTTTATTTATTGGTTTGGAGAATATCCTTTCGTTATAAATTTACTATTCTTATATGTATTAAACGGTTTTGCTTTTGGATAATTTCCACCTGTTAGCCCTAATGCTCTTTTACCTTGATCATAACTACCACCTACCATATAAGTTTTTCCAAAAGAAAAACCAAAACTAGGTATTTGACCACTTCTAGCAACAGATGTTCTTCTCTCATAAGGAGAAAATGAAGGGTATGAAGAAGATTGTTGACCACTAACCTCAACATTTTCAAAATTATCTAGACTAGAAATATTTTCAGCAAAAGAATTTCCTTCATCTCCTAGCATATCCAATTCATTTCCAGTATTACACCCATAAAAATTACAACTTGCTCCATCACTTTTCCAGTTAAAATCAATATCTCCCCATCCTTCTAGAGTCATTTGTGAATTTCCTAGTGCATTTTCTGATGTATCTTTTGTTCCTATAGGTCCATCCCAACCAGCATGAGACCAGACACCTACTTCAGAGGTCTCACCATACTTATCACTATACTTTCCAATAGCTTCTGATGACTTAGATTTTATTTCACTAATATCAGATACTGCTATTGTTAACACTATATCTTTACTGCTATCAAAATTTTTGCTACTTTCTATATCTTTTTTTCTTGTTTCTGCTGCAGCTTTAAATGCTGCATCTCCTTCTTTATTCCCTTTAGTATAAAACAAAAGAATAATATCTTCTGGTTTCATTCCATCTGGGTCTATAAACCTTAAAGGGTTATTGAAAGATACATTATAAGGAGAATGTCTACGCATCTGTTCAGCAAGTGGGTCTAGGTTCATCCATCTACCTAAGGCAGCATCATAATTTCTTGCTCCAAAGTCATGCCAATTTAAGTTAGTTCCACCAACTAAATCATCTTGGTATTCTTTACCATTATAACCCCATTTTTGAGCTAATGAGTTTCCATGTGGTGAAGTTACATTATTATATCCTTTATGTTTTAAACCAAAGGGATAGTAGTTACTTTCCTCTATAATCTCAGTACTTGGAGTAATAACACCATCATTGTTATTATCTGTATAAGATAACCTAACATTTCCTAAATGGTCTTTGTATTGGTATACGTAGCTAAATGAGTTAGCATCTTTTTGTACATAACCCTCTGCATGGTTAAAAAACTGTAATACACCATTTTCATACTTATAGTTTCCTGCATATTCGGTAGTGGTACTATTGGCTACTTTTCTCAGTTTGTTTCCTGTAGCATCGTAAGTATAACTAATAGTACCGCCTGCTAAGGTTACATTTACAGGTAAGTTTAAATGATTGTAGGTAATGTTGGTAATGCCCTTATTCGCATCCGTTTTCATATTTCCATTGGCATCGTAGGTGTATTCTGTGGTTGTGTTGGCACCGTCTTTAAATCCATAATTATCATTACCGTTGTCTAGTACTTTGATAAGTTTATTACCATTATCATAAGTATAGACTAGCTTATCCATATCAGTAAATGTAGTACTGTTTTGCCAACCGTTTCGGTTTAAGGCTATAATATTTCCATTTTTATCATACGTAATCCCCGACACATTGTAATTTGTATTTGGAGCTCCTGTGGCACTTAATAGTCTATTCAGTGCGTCGTAGCTATAGGTGTATGTTTTAGAACTTGAATCTACATTTAACGTATTCCAACTAGTTTGGGCAATATTTCCGTTATACAAGGCTTTCAAAGGATCCGTAGGATGATTATATTCAATGCTAAAGTTAAACAAATCGTTGTCATTTTTACCATCTTCGTTGATGTTTTTTAACCAACCACGTATGTTGTACGAATAATCTACCTCTTGTAAAGTACCACCAACCTTTTTGGTTTTTAGTTGTCCTAACTCGTCATACTCATTAGCTACAATAGTTTCTGTAGCTTGACTATTTATTTTTTGGGCTTGTTCGAGTACTCTTCCCATATGGTCATAATTAAAAGTATCTACAATCACGATGTCAGTATTTCCTGACTTTTTATGCGTGGTTTTGGTTTCTAATACTTTACCAGAAAAATCTAGCTTACTCTCTACAATATCGGTAGTTTCTAATTCATCATTTTTAGAATACACATAAAT